>CAUVMZ010000023.1:0-23011 GCA_963552855.1 uncultured Corynebacterium sp.
TTCAGTCACGGCACGTTCCCGGCCGGCCACGCCGAACTTCTTCGCCAGCTCCTGGTCATGCACCACCTTATTGACCTGCTCGGCGATATCGTGTTCGAATGCTTCCGGGTCGGATTCGTCATAGTGCACCAACACGCCGGTGGTGCCGTCCACAACCACCTCGGGAATGCCACCCACGTCGGAGGCGACCACCGCGGTGCCGCATGCCATGGCCTCAAGGTTCACAATGCCTAGCGGCTCATAAATGGAGGGGCACACGAATGCGTCGGCGGCCGTGAGGATTTCCTGAATCTTATCCTTGGGCAACATTTCCTGTACCCAAACGATGCCGTCGCGTTCGGCCTGCAATTCCTCCACCAGCTTGGTGGTGCGGGCCGCGATTTCCGGGGTGTCCGGGGCGCCAGCGCACAGAACCAGCTGCACGTCCTTCTCAAAATACCGGGCGGCCTTCACTAAATGCTCTACCCCCTTTTGGCGGGTGATACGGCCCACAAATGCCACGATCGGACGGTTGGGATCTATGCCCAATTCCTTGAGCACCGAGTGTTCTGCCTCGTCAAAGGTGGGGCGGGGCTGCCATAGTTCGGTATCGATGCCATTGAGCACCACATGCACCTTATCTGGCTCAATTCGGGGGTAGGCATCCAGCACGGCTTTTTTCATTTGCGCGGACACGGCAATCACCGCATCGGCATATTCCATGGCATTCTTTTCGGACCAAGAGGATACGTCATAGCCGCCGCCTAGCTGTTCCCGCTTCCATGGACGATCCGGCTCCAGAGAGTGGGCGGTAGCCACATGGGGGATGCCATGCAGCAGACCAGCCAGATGTCCACCCAGGCCGGTATACCAGGTGTGGGTGTGGACTACACTGGCATCCTTTGCTGCATCTGTCATGCGTAACCCGGTGGAGAGGGTTTTTATGGCCGGGTTGGCGTCTTTGAGCGCTTCGTCGACGCCATGAACATAAACGTCCTTTTCGTCGCGGGGGGCGCCCATGCAGTGGACGTCGACCGGCACGATATCCCGCATATATCGTGTGAGTTCAGTCACATGTACGCCGGCTCCGCCGTAAATCTCGGGCGGATACTCTTTTGTCATCATTGCAACTCGCATAACTTAAAATGTAGCCGCTCAAGTTTATAAATGTGCGTGGTATTCGTCGCATTTATGCTTTTGTTAGGTCAACGTCTCATATTTTTGGATAAATTGGGGGATGTGAAGAGTCAAAATAATGTCTTAGCGATCGTACTTGCCGGCGGTGAGGGCAAACGGTTATTCCCACTCACCGAAGACCGAGCAAAACCAGCAGTGCCATTTGGCGGCGTGTATCGGCTCATCGACTTTGTGCTATCCAACCTGGTCAATGCCGGCTACCTCAAGATTTGTGTGCTCACGCAATATAAATCCCACTCCCTCGACCGGCATATTTCTCAAGCATGGCAGTTCTCCGGGCCCACCTCGCAATATATTGCCTCGGTGCCGGCCCAGCAGCGGCTAGGTAAGCATTGGTATTTAGGTTCTGCCGACGCGCTCCTGCAATCCCTCAACCTGATTGATGATGAGAAGCCCGACTATGTGATTGTGTTCGGTGCCGATCACGTGTACCGAATGGACCCAGAGCAAATGGTTGCCGAACACATTGCCTCCGGCAAGGCCGTGTCTGTGGCAGGTATCCGCATTCCCCGGTCCGAAGCCGGTGCGTTTGGATGTATCCAATCCGATGCCGATGGGAACATCACCGAGTTCCTGGAGAAGCCCGCCGATCCACCTGGCACCCCGGACGATCCCGATGTGACCTATGCCTCCATGGGGAACTATGTGTTTACCACCAAGGATCTCATCGAGGCACTGAAAGAAGACGAGAAGACCCCAGATTCCACCCATGACATGGGCGGCGACATCATCCCGTATTTCGTGGCCAAGGGCCAAGCCCACGTCTATGACTTCTCCAATAATGATGTGCCCGGCTCCACCGAGCGTGATAAGGGTTATTGGCGCGACGTCGGTACCATTGATGCCTTCTACGAGGCACACATGGACCTGATTTCCGTGCACCCCATTTTCAACCTGTACAACCAGCAGTGGCCCATCCGCTCCACCGACTTGGGTGAGCTTCCGCCAGCTAAGTTCGTGCAGGGCGGTATTGCTCAGTCCTCCATGGTTGCCCAAGGCTCCATCATTTCCGCAGCTACGGTGCGTAATTCCGTGGTGTCGACGGATGTCATGGTGGAGGAAGGTGCCACGGTTGAAGGTGCCGTGCTCATGCCTGGTGTGCGCATCGGTAAGGGCGCTATTGTGCGCCACGCCATTCTGGACAAGAATGTGGTGGTCCGCGATGGTGCCCTGATTGGTGTTGACAAGGAACGTGACACCAATCGGTTCTCCGTGAGCCCCGGCGGCGTGGTTGTCGTTGGCAAAAATTCCGTAGTGGAATAAAAAACTCATCGGTGCAGTCATGATGGTTGCACCGATTTTGCTTGTCGACGTTACCTTCCGGCAGGAAATGCCGCTTAGAGATCCCGGAAGAAAAATGCGTTCTTGAGCATCATACAGCTTTGCACATCACCATTCCACTCCACGGTCATGCCATATTCCGCAAATGTGGGGACGAGAACCATGATAAATAATTCCTGTAGCCGCTTATCCAACAGGGCTTCTTTCTGCGCGCGATCGAGTTTTTGCCATTCCTCATCTGAGCAGATGTGCCTGCGGTTGCAATAGAACCGCAGGCAGGTTTCCTCGGTTTCGATCAAACGTTCGGTGTCCTGTTCATGGAAAAATACGTAGGCCTGCCACCGGTCAGAGTCCTCGTTCATGAGCCCGGTGGCTTCATCGTGCCCACAATTATTACAGCAGCTGAAGTCTTCTAGCGCCAACACCCCCTGTTGTTGGAGCTTCTCAAAGGCCAATGTCAGGTTACTTTTCCCGGAAAACCCGGCCTTCTTGAGCGCGGCAATCTGCTGTCGTCGGATCGCCATGGCGCGGGTAATGAATTCGGCCACAACGGTGCTCGTGGCTGCGGAAGATTCCAGATCGTAGCCGTCGATGAAACTCTCCACGAGCTCTTCCACATCATTTTCACCGCGCACGATCTGGACCCACACATGGTTGCGGGCGTCATTGGCGTATTCTTCACCCACTTGGTTTGCCAAAGATTCGGGCAATTCCAGGATATCGGGTAGGGCATTGACACTATTTGCGTTCGTCATGGTTGTTACCCTAACCGCCGGGGTGGACACGGAACGTTTGATTACGCCAATTTCGTGATAATCGTCATCCCTGATCCCAGCGGTAGGCGAGTCACATGCACTCCCTCCAAGGCACAAATATATTCGTCGGCCTCTCGGGCGGCGATCATGTCCCGGGTGGCGCGGAACTCGTCGATAAGCGCGCCGCCGAAAAGCACGTCGGGCAAAATAATGGAACCACCGGTGGTGAGCAAGGGCAGTGCGGTATTCACCAGCGCCTTTAAATCAACCGGGGAGACCTCCGCATAAATAAGCTGGTAGGAGTGCGACGCTAACCTACCCATGACATCTAACGGCCGGGATGGCAGAAACCGGATACGACTCGGCGAATAACCCGCGGCCCGAAACGCCTGCCGGGCGAATTGTTGGTGCTCCGGCTCGGGAGCCACGCACGTTAAAATGCCATTGGCGCCTAAACCCGCCAGCAGATACAGCCCCACCACATTTGCTGCCGGTGTGACCGCTATTGCTGCCTGCGCCTGGGTGGCAGCTGTCAAGGTAGTGAGCAGGCGACCCGTAACAATATCCGGGACTGGTAACCCAAACTCGTGCGCGTCTTCGTATGCTTGTTCTAAAGTGGGGTCGAGATCGATGGTTGATTCCAGATAAAAGCGAAGTTCGTCAGTCACGGTTCCAGCTTAGAACGCCGTAGCGAAAAACGGGGGTAAAAACCAGTCGTGGCGTTATTACGCATGGTTCCACAGGGAAAACTCGTGAGGAAAAACCAATAATCGCTGTTGCAAACCGGGAAAAGTCTGATAATAACGTGACGGATGTTGCTATTGTTTTTCCAGGATAAAACCATTAAGCTTATAGCGCGAGAAATATAAACCTAATACAGCAGGATAAGCCATAAAAATTAATT
The DNA here is from genome assembly GCA_963552855.1 of uncultured Corynebacterium sp. GTDB lineage: Bacteria > Actinomycetota > Actinomycetes > Mycobacteriales > Mycobacteriaceae > Corynebacterium. The sequence goes on from CAUVMZ010000023.1 coordinate 4,117, forward strand.
CATTAATTCTTCCTAAGGGGAAATGATTGACAGGAAACTCACAGGCTCCTTGCTGGAAATCAGAAGTTGGATACGGCACAATCAAGGACATGAGACAGAAATCAACCGCTCAAGACTTCCCGCACGAAGCCTTCGACCACGAGGATGACACCTTGGATGGTCAGGATTTGCAGGGGACAGCAGCGTTTGATGCTGGCGTTGGCGACATGCCCAGCTGGGGCGATATTGTTGCCCAACACGCCGATAGTGTCTACCGTTTGGCTTACCGGCTTTCCGGCAACCAGCATGACGCCGAAGACCTCACCCAAGAAACCTTTATGCGGGTATTCCGCTCGATTAAAAACTACCAACCCGGCACGTTCGAAGGCTGGCTGCACCGTATTACCACAAACCTCTTCCTTGACATGGTGCGGCACCGTTCGAAAATTTCCATGGAATCCCTCCCGGAGGATTATGAGCGGGTGCCTGGCACCGACATGACCCCCGAGCAAGCCTACACCGAAGCAAACCTGGACCCGGCATTGCAGGAGGCTTTGGACTCGCTCGCCCCCGACTTCAAAGTAGCGGTAGTGCTGTGTGATGTGGTGGGGATGAGTTACGACGAAATCGCCGACACTTTGGGGGTAAAAATGGGGACCGTGCGTTCCCGAATCCACCGGGGTCGATCCCAATTACGGGCCGCCCTGGAAGCCAAGGCAGAAGTCGACAATGACGCTAAACTGCTGATCCCCCAATACCGGTAGCATGCAATAAAACTTACCCCGGATTTACCGCCCCTGGTCCGCGCACTATGCGTAGGCTGGGGGCCTGGTTTTTCTCCCCACCCCTACCCAGGTTGGTGGTGGAAAATCTTCTACAATGGTCGGTAATGGAACTGCAACGGATTGACAGTGAGGAACTTTCATAATCTGGTGTTCGTTGTAGTTGGTAGACCGTAAGTAATTGATTCAGAGAAGAGGTGAGCAGTGACGGATTTTGCACGTGAACCTCGCACCAGTCATAACGGCCAAGGCAGTCATAGCCGCAAGACTCCTAACGCCCCGAAGGCGCGTAGAATTCAGTCCTCAATGTTCATCGAAGTGACCGCCATAGTGGGAAACTTTGCTACCACCGATCACCTGAACCCCGAGGCTGTTGCCGCTTATGCGGATGGGGAGCTTTCGCCCTTGGCCATGCATCGAGCAAAAATCCACCTGGTGCATTGCCTAGAATGCCGGGAAGAAGTCGAACGCCAACGACACGCTTCGAAACGGTTGAAAGAATCCAATACGGCAAAAGTGGAAATGCCGTCGGATCTTCGGCAGCGGCTCATGGGGATAGCGCAATCCTGTCCCGACGGACCATGCGCGGAAGACATACCCCGGGCGTCGGAAAGTTTCATAGCAAAGCTAGATGGTATAGCGCGAGGATTACGTCGCATAAACCGGGGCAAATAGCAATTAGTATAAAGTAGTTGTGTGTTTGATTCCGTTGGTTGGTCAGAGATCTTTTTTATTTTGATCATCGGCCTGATCGTTATCGGCCCAGAGCGTCTACCTGGGGTTATCCAAGATGTGCGGGCTGCTATTTTCGCGGCTCGGAAGGCCATTCATAACGCCAAAAAAGAACTCAATGGGGAATTCGATGATCTCAGCGCCGACCTTGCCGAGTTTCAAAAACCCATCAGCCAAATCACCTCAATACGTGCGATGGGCCCCAAGGCGGCGCTCGGCAAGGTGCTTTTCGACGACGACCCTGAGGTGATGGACATGCTTGACCCAAAAACCAAACCCACGGATCAGCCCACCCCACCTGCGACCACCGACAACCAGCCGCCTACCGGTGGGCCAAAAAACCGCAACTTTAACTGGGATGATGTTACCTAACACCCAAATTTAAAGATTTCCCCGCCAACGATTCCTTCCGCACCAACAGCTTGTCCGCCACCTGCATGATTGCTTGGCTGGCGGAGGAGTCGGGGTCTGCCAACACAATCGGCTTGCCCGCATCCCCGTTCACCCGTAGATTGGGGTCCAACGGAATTGACCCCAACAGCGGCACCTTCGTTCCAGTCAGGGTGCTGATCCGCTCCGCAACCACCTGGCCGCCCCCGGAACCAAACACCTCCAGCGTGCTCCCATCCGGCAACACCATGGCGGACATGTTTTCAATCACGCCGGCTACCCGCTGTTTTGTTTGAATACTGATTGTGCCGGCCCGCTCTGCCACCTCCGAGGCCGCGGCCTGCGGCGTGGTGATGATTAATAGCTCCGCATTGGGTACCAGCTGCGCCACCGAGATCGCAATATCGCCGGTTCCTGGCGGCAAATCCAACAGCAGAATATCCAAATCCCCCCAAAACACGTCACCCAAAAACTGTTGGATAGCGCGGTGCAGCATGGGGCCCCGCCACACCACCGGCGCATTCCCATCCACAAACTGGCCGATAGAAATGTGCTTAATCCCGTGTGCCTGTGGTGGCATAATCATGTCGTCCACCGAATGCGGTCGACCCTCAGACCCCAGCATGCCTGGGATGGAATGCCCATAAATGTCGGCGTCCACAATGCCCACTGACAGGCCCTTTTGCGCGAACGCCGTCGCCAGGTTGACCGTCATGGAGGATTTCCCCACCCCACCCTTGCCCGAGGCAATGGCATACACCCGGGTGGTGGAAGTCGGCTGGGCGAATGGGATCACCGGCTCCGCCACCCCGCCGCGCAGAGATTGCCGCAGCTCCCGACGCTGCTCATCGGTCATCACATCGGTAGTGACCGTGACCTCACCCACCCCCGCAATATCCGCCACCGCGGCCCGGGTGTTGGTCACCAAGGTGTTTTTCATGGGGCAGCCCGCGATGGTGAGATATATTTCCACGGCAACATCAGTGCCGGTAATGTCAATAGATTTCACCATATTCAGTTCGGTGATGGGTTTGCCGATCTCCGGGTCTTCCACCCGGGATAATGCCTTACGAACGTCTGATTCAGTGATTGTGGTAGTCATCACCGACCAACTCTAGTCCGTGGGATGCTGCCACGAAAGCTCCGCGGAAAAACCATCACCATGGTGACGAATATTATTCCGGTGATCGGCCCTGCGCCGGATCACGCAGATCCTCGTGGGCTGCCTCCCCTGCATAGTGGCGGGCGGCGGTGCGGGCCGCTGCTTCGTCGGCGATCTTGGCCTCAATGCGTTCCATCATGGTGCGCAGATCATCTAATTCGTGGCGTAAATAATCCCGGGTGACAACCTCACCCAAAGCCAGCCGTAGGCCAGTGAGTTCCCTAGTGATGAACTCCGTATTGGACTTGGTTTCGAACGCCCGCCGGCGATCCTCATTCAGCGAAATACGGTCTCGGTCTTCCTGCCGGTTCTGGGCCAGCAGAATCAAGGGGGCGGCGTAGGCGGCCTGGGTGGAAAATGCCAAATTCAGCAGGATAAACGGGTAAGGATCCCATTTCCACCAGGTGGCGCCCAGGTTTAACAACACCCACACGGTTACGAACACAGTTTGCCACATGAGATAGCGGCCGGTTCCGAAAAACCGGGCCACTTTTTCCGCGTAGGCGCCCACAGTGTCGTCGTCAATCCGGAAATAGGTTTTCTTACCGCTGAGCCGGGGGGTGTCGAGATCAGCCATATGCGTCTCCTCCTCACATTTTTTGGGGACGTGCCGTCGCTATATTCCTTATTTTTCTTCGCCGCGCGGTCGGATGCCGGTATCACGCCAATCATCAGGCAGCAGGTGATCGAGGAGATCATCCACTGCCACCGCACCCAATAAATGCCCATCATTATCAATGACCGGGCCACATACTAGATTATAAGTAGCGAAATATCGGGCCGCGGTTTCCTGGGAATCATCAGCATAGAGTGGGGGTAGTTCCGGGTCGAGGGCTGCCGACACCAGGGTTGATGGCGGCACCCGCAGCAGTTTCTGCAAATGCACACACCCTAAAAACTTGCCGGTTGGGGTGGCTGTTGGCGGTCGGGCCACAAACACCATGGATGCCAGTGATGTGGGCAGATCCGGGTTGGCGGCGTGCGCTAACGCCTCGGCAACGGTGGTTTGCGCATCCAAAATGAGTGGTTCGGTGGTCATGAGCGCCCCCACCGTGTCTGGGCTGAAACTCATGAGCCGCCGCACTGGAGCGGACTCTTCCGGGTCCATGAGCTCTAGCAGCACGTCGGCTTTCTGGTCGTCGAGTTCGAACAGTAAGTCGGCGGCATCATCTGGGTCCATTTCCTCCAAAATCTCGGCGGCCCGCTCAATACCTAAGGTTTCTAACAGTTCTGCCTGACGGTCCTCGCTCATTTCTTGAAGAATATCCGCGAGGCGTTCGTCGTCAAGCTCGCTGGCAACACTATGCCGCTGCGATTCGGGAAGCTCGTATAAGGCGGTGGCAACGTCGGCGGGCCGCATGTCTTCGAACTCGGCGAGCAGTTCGGCGGCCGCGTCGGAAATCCCCACCCCGGCGGCGGTAATGCCATGCACATGCCTCCACGATGCGATGAGTATTTCGGTGCGGCGGCCAAATTTTGCCCGCTCGCTAATAACCGCCACCGCACTGATCGCCCAATCACGGGTGCGGGTGCGCTCAATCTCAATGTCGGCCACCTCGACGGGTTTCGCATGGATTTTCGGCAAATCCGGGTCATCCACCTGCACTTTCGCCCCAATAATGTCCCCCATGATCGTGAGCTCACCGGTGCGGGGTTGAAACGCCCGCAACGAAACCGACCCTGACACCAGCATGATTTCGTGTGGGTCGATAGAGGCGATACGCAGCATGGGTAGGAAAATGCGGCGCTTATTCGTCATCTCCACCACCAGCCCCAACACGCGGGATTGGTGCCCGGCCGGCCGCACATTCACCACCACGTCACGCACCCGGCCGATCACATCTGTTTCCGGCCCTCGTACTACCATGCCCGCAAGCCGTCCCGCGTACACCCGAGTCACTTCACTCATAGTTGTAGAGTGTAACGCAGCCGGTAGCAAACTTTTCAATCGGTGTTTTTGCGCATTATCCTCAGGGAACAACCGCTACTCCAGTAACGTTACACAAAGTAAACCCCATAAACCTGAAACCAAAAATTTACCCCCATCCACCACCATAATGATGGAAAGGATCATGCAATGCCCCCGCAACCAGCAGAATCCCGCCCCCGCCCCGCCGGTTGGCCTGTCGGCTCGTTTAGCACATATGATAAAGCCCAGGCTGCGGTGGACATGCTTTCCGATAAACAATTCGACGTGTCCAACATAACCATTGTGGGGCTTGACCTCATGGAAGTCGAACGGGTGACCGGCAGGCTCACCTGGCCCCGGGTGATTCTCAACGGTATTGCCTCCGGCAGCTGGTTGGGGTTATTTTTCGGCCTGTTGTTAGGAATCATGGACGGCACGAATTGGCTGGGCTCCATTATTCTTGGCGTGGGCATGGGCATAGTGTTTTCCGTCGTCACCACCAGTGTTTCCTACGCCATGCAGGGCGGCCGCCGCGATTTTTCCTCCGCCACCCATATTGTTGCCGGGCGTTACGACGTGCTGTGCGACCCCCACTCAGCCCCGCAAGCCCGCGACCTGATTAGCGAGTTCATCGCCGCCGGGCATTAGAATATGAGGCGCTGACATATTCATTTCCTAGGAGCCAGAACCCACCATGCGTAGCACCATCCTAAAAATCACCGTCCCCACCTTGGTTTTGCTCCTCATCTTCATAAGCTACACCAACCTAGAACGATTCGAACCCACCGCCGACACATTCACCGACAGCGAAAAAATCGTAGAAATCGCCGTCCGCGCCAATTCGATGGAACAGGTAGTGCTTGGCGAACTCTATAAACAGGGCCTAGACCGTCATGGTCGGCCCGCGGTCATCAACATGGAAAGCCTGGGGGTGAAGCACAGCATTGAACGCCTTCGGCAGGGCAACGCCGATATTTATATCTCCTGCGCCGGCCGAATCTTGCACTACATCAATGGTGACAAGGCCCGGCAGTTGGAGAAAAAATACTCCGACACCACCAAAAAAGTAGACATCAACTCCGGTGACCGCCGGGAAGAGGTGTACCAGGCCGTCATGGGATCGCTGGGCGGCAACCTCAACGGCACCGACCCGGCCAACGCCCTAGGCTGCGCGGAAGAAGAATCCGACATTCCCCAACACATCATCCCGATTTACCGCAACCCGGTCTTGGACCGGGACGAACGTGGCGCCCTCAATGTGGTGTCGGGCATTCTCACCACCGAAAAACTAGAGAAGCTGGTGGAGAAAAGCCGGGAAGGGAAAAACCCCAGCGAGGTTGTGTCTCAATTCCTCGACGACAATAATGTTCAATTCGTGAATAAAAACCAACAAAAAGACCCCGTTGACGGCAAGAAACAAAACTCCTAATCTAATGTCCCGGCACCTGCGGTGTCTTCGGCGGCAGGGGCGCGAACGATGGGATCGGTGGGAACGGTGGATCCTGACATGCGGGTGGTTGGGGGCCAAAATTTTGTGCGGCGCTCACTATGAATAGCACCAAAAACACCGGACACACATAAACAACCAGTGCAATGGCTATATAAATCATGTCGGGAATCTTAGACAGCCACGGATTGATGTCACCCATCACCCCACACCACGCGACTTCAAAACATATCGTCCCGCCAACACCATTTATCACCATGCCTTGATAGCCTCGACGGTGCCGGTCACTGTAGAGAAGAAACCCCATCAAGATCAGGGGCGGTAGCATACACGGGATAAGGAATAAGAGCAGTTCTATGGATTCTTCAATTGGCATGAGCCCGGCTATGATAATGAAAAACAGCACCGCCGCAGCATAAGTCCGAAATAGGATGCGGTTCTTCCGACAACGCTCCCGTCTTACCCGAGGATCCAGGGGGCACAGCTTATGCGCCATCATCACGGCGTTTGCCGCCACCTGCGCCCGCTCCCCATCACTATGGGCGGCGCGGAACAACCAGTACCATTCCCGGGCGTAATATCCCCGCTGGTAGGCGGGTACCCAGTAAAGCGCGCCGAGAATCCGAAATATGTCGGCAATCATGGTCTCTCACACAGATTTCCAATAGGTAGTAGGCACTTTTACCCTCACCATACCCACATCCTGGAAAGAAAACACCCATTATCAATGGGTTACGCGCCAAACACATTAGGCAAAAAGAATGAGGCTTGCCGACGCCCCCAAGTGGAAACATCGACAAGCCTTCGGGAAATCACTGTCCCCGCACCAGGCGCGTAATCATCAGCCACCACCGGGATGCTTCAGACATCCCCGGCGTCGGCTGCGCACCATTTGGCCGCTGACCAGTAAGATCAAGTAGCCGCCGATGCTGCGGCGGCTCAGGTCGCAGCTTAGGTTGTGGCTGTGATACCACGGCCCCTCACTGGGCGAATGCCTCATCCAGCAAGGCTGCTTGCTCCACGGCATGCACCTTTGACAACCCGGTTGCCGTCGACGCCTGGGCCCGACGCGACACCCGCTTCAGCGGCAACAAATCCGGGATGAGATTCGGCAAATGCTCATTCACAAATGTCCACGGGCCCTGGTTTGCCGGTTCATCCTGGCAGAACCGGATCTCCGTCGCATTCGGATAGACCGCAAATGCCTCCCGCAGCCGATTAAACGGCAATGGATACAGCATCTCCAGGCGGATGATGGCCACATCATCCCGGTGATCCTTCTCCGCACGTTTGGCCAGCTCGTAATACAACTTGCCGGACACCAGCATAATGGTCTTCACCTTATTCGGGTCGCCCACAACCGTGCCCTTATGATCCACAAACCGCGGATCATTCATAACCGACTGGAACTTCGTCACATCGGTGAACTCCGCCACTGAACTCGTGGCCGTCTTCATGCGCAGCATCGACTTCGGAGTAAACACCACCAGCGGCCGCTTCAAATTACCCAAAGCGTGCCGGCGCAACAGATGGAAATAGTTCGCCGGGGTGGTGGGCTGCGCCACCGTCATGCTGCCCTCGGCACACATTTGCAGATACCGTTCGATCCGGGCCGACGAGTGATCCGGGCCCTGGCCCTCATAACCATGGGGGAGCAGCAGAATCAGGGAAGACTTCTGACCCCACTTGGTTTCCCCGGAGGCCACATATTCGTCGATGATGGTTTGGGCGCCATTGGCGAAGTCACCAAACTGGGCCTCCCACGCCACCACAGCATCCTGGTTCCCCACCGAATAACCATATTCAAACCCCATACCCGCATATTCTGTTAGGGCAGAGTTATAAATCAGCAGTTTGCCGCCGTTACCGTGCGCCTCCGCTAATTCGTTAAGGCTATTAAGCTCTTCACCCGTGTGGGGGTCGTAGACGACGGCGTGCCGTTGGGTGAACGTACCGCGCCGGGAGTCTTCACCGGCCAACCGCACCAGTTTGCCCTGGTTTGCCAGGGAGGAGAAGGCAATGAGCTCGCCCCAACCCCAGTCGATACCGCCCTGGGTGACGGACTCCAGGCGTTTCTTCGCAACAGGTGCCACCCGCGGGTGGAAGGTGAAGCCTTCTGGTGGGGTGGCGTAAGCCTGGCCGATTTCTTCCAGCTCTTCCCGAGTGATATTGGTCTTGAGTCCGTGCGGGATTTCCTGGGCGCCGGTGATGCCTTCCTGCTGGGTAAAGGTCTTTTTCTCCGAGCTCTTGATCTCGTTGAACACCGATTCCATTTGGTCGTGGAAGTCGCGGGCGATCTTTTCGGCGTCTTCCTTGGTCAGGTCGCCACGACCAAGGAGGTCCTCGGTGTACTGTTCACGAACGGTCTTACGGCCGTCGATAAGCTCGTACATCTTGGGCTGGGTCATTGATGGGTCATCGGCTTCGTTATGCCCGCGGCGTCGATAGGCGATCATGTCGATAAAGACGTCTTTGCCGAACCGCCGCCGATACTCTGTAGCGAGTTTGCCAACCCATACGACGGCTTCGGGATCGTCGCCATTGACATGGAAAACAGGACAACCGAATGCCTTTGCCAAGTCCGTTGCATAATGACTCGAACGCCCCGAATCGGGGGTAGTGGTGAAGCCGATTTGGTTGTTTACCACAATGTGCACGGTACCGCCCACGGTATAGCCCCGCAATTGCGCCAGGTTAATGGTTTCGGGAACAATACCCAAGCCGGCGAATGCGGCATCACCGTGCAGCAATAGCGGCATGACTGTGTACCCGCTCTTACCCTTATCCAGCATGTCTTGCTTGGCGCGAGCGATGCCCTCCATGACCGGGTTGACCGCCTCCAGGTGTGATGGGTTGGCGGTGAGCGTCACCTTGATTTCGCCATCGCCGAACATCTGCAGGTGCGTGCCTTCGGAACCCAGGTGGTATTTCACATCGCCTGAACCGCCGGCCGCCTTGGGCTCAATGTGGCCTTCGAACTCGTTAAAGATCGTAGCCAATGGTTTCGCCACGATATTAAAGAGCACATTCAACCGGCCCCGGTGCGGCATGCCGATAACCACCTCGTCTAGGCCCTGACCTGCGGCGGTGTCGATAGCAGAGTCCATGAGCGGAATGAGCGACTCGGCGCCCTCCAGCGAGAACCGTTTTTGGCCCACGTACTTGGTTTGCAGGAAGGTTTCGAACGCCTCTGCGGAGTTCAGCTGCTGCATAATGAACTTTTGCTCCGCCGGGGTGGGCTTGGGCATGCCATCTTCCAGGCGATTCTGCAGCCAGGTACGTTCGTCCCGGTCCAGAATATGAGTGTATTCCGAACCCACCTTGTGCGTGTAGGCGTTGCGTAGTTTCGTCAACACCTCACGCAGGGTCATGGTTTCGCGGCCTGCGAAACCACCCACATGGAAGCGACGGTCCAGGTCCCAAATCGTGAGGCCATGAGACTCAATGTTGAGGTCGGAGTGCTCGGGAACCGGCATGCCTGGCTGAACCCAATGGAGTGGGTTGACGTCAGCAATGAGGTGACCACGGGACCGGTACGCCTGAATGAGCTGCATGACCCGGGTATTTTTATCTAAACCGGTGTTTGGCAGATCCTGCGACCAACGCATGGGCGTGTAGGGGATGTGCATGTCGGCAAATAATTCATCCCAAAACGCATCGTCAACGAAGAGCTGGCTCAGGGTGCGCAAAAACTCGCCGGATTCCGCCCCTTGAATGATCCGGTGATCATATGTGGATGTGATCGTGACCAGTTTGCCCACGCCCAGCTCGGCCAGTCGGTCTTGCGAAGCCCCGGCAAATTCTGCCGGATAATCCATGGCCCCCACACCAATGATCGTGCCCTGCCCCTTCGTGAGCCGCGGCACTGAGTGGCGGGTACCAATGCCGCCCGGGTTTGTGAGGGACACCGTAACACCGGCGAAATCATCCAGCGTGAGCTGGTTTTTCCGACTCCGGCGCACAATATCCTCATATTTTTCGACAAACGTCTTAAAGTCGAGGGTCTCGCACTCCTTAATGGCCGCCACCACGAGGGCACGAGTGCCGTCCTTTTGCGGCAGGTCGATTGCCAACCCCAGATTAATGTGCTCTGGGGTGATGACCGTCGGCTTGCCGTTTATCACGTCGTAATGATTATTCAGATCCGGGTGGGCCATGAGCGCCTTGACCAGCGCATAACCGATGATATGCGTAAACGACACCTTACCGCCGTGCGTGCGCTGCATATGCTCATTAATGATCGCCCGGTTCTCGAACATGAGTTTGACCGGCATGTCCCGGACCGAGGTGGCCGTAGGAATCTCCAACGACTCATCCATGTTTTTAGCGATGGCTTTATACACGCCCTTGAGAGTTTTCTCGCCAGCGGTTGGTAGCTTTGCGACGCGGCCCAGGGGGGACTGCTGGAGCTTCTTAGCCTCTGCCTCTCGCTTTTCTTCCTTATTCGCCTCGTCGATGTGATGATGATCGGCCTTGGTCGCTACCTCCTTGGGGTCCAACTGCTGGACCGAGCTGGCCTGACTTACCTGGTTGCCGCTTTGCTGGGCCTGCGCTTGGTGGGGTGTGACCGGTGGTTGCTGTTGTTTGAAGGGATTGGTATTAGGTGTAGTAGGTTTGCTTGGTGCGCCGGTGGTCTCGAAAAGTTTCCGCCATTCGGGATCTACCGATTGGGGATCCCTCTGGAACTGCTGGAACATTTCATCAACCAACCATTGATTTTGTCCGAAAGTACTAGCATCGCTCACGGCAAGTGCTCGCCTCATTTCTTTGCGACAGTCTTGTTTCAATATTCACTCGTTGTACTAGCTCAATCTAGGCTAACGGTTTCGTACCCGTCAGCTGTAATTGATTCTAAAGTAAAATCGGGATTCAGTATGTTGCATTTCACACTGAAAGAATACGCTGCGAATTTAGGGCGTATTACCCCGCCACATTGTGGCATAGCTACCCCCAAAAGAAAGTAATAATTCGTGTGTGCCTGATTCCACAATGACGCCATCGGACACCACTAAAATCAGATCCGCCCGCCTTGCCGTGGCAAGTCGATGTGCTACCACCACGGCTGTTCGGGTCTGGGTTACCCGGTTGCTCGCCGCCACAATGGTTTTTTCCGTGGCTGGATCCAAGGTGGCGGTTGCTTCATCTAAAAGCAGCAATTGGGGGTGAATCATTTCTGCCCGGGCCAAGGCCACAAGCTGCCGCTGCCCCGAGGAAAGCCCCCGGCCCCGCTCACCAATCCGTGCGTTGAACCCGCCGGGAATCGCGGCAATGGCGTGCAGCGCCCCCACCCGGCGGGCAGCATCGGTGATCTCCTCCCGGCTGGCTGTGGGGTGGCCGTACGCAATATTCTCGGCGATGGTTCCGGTAAATAGATGGGCCTCCTGGGGTACGAAACCCGTAGCGGAACGCCACCTATTAATAGGTAAATCCTTAATGTTTGTGGTGTTTGCGTGGATGGTCCCCTCGGTCGGTTCATAGAATCGTTCAATCAATTTGACGATTGTGGATTTGCCGGCGCCGGTGGGCCCAACGACCGCCACCGTGCTGCCTGGTGCGATATCGAATGTCATGGTACGCAGGGCTGGTTGGGTGGCGCCAGGGTAGGAGAATCCGACACGGTCGAATTGAATGGGTCCGCGGGCGTTGACTGCGGCGTTCGTGTTTTCGGGGCTGGGCTCTACCGGTTCGGTCTGCTCGGTGGGTTCGGCGAGGAGGGCGGAGATACGGCGGAACCCCACCTGCGCCTGCCCGTAGGAGTCGAACACCTGACTCAAATGTTGGATGGGGGTGTAGAGCCGATCCAGATACAGCAGAAACGCCACCAGCACGCCGGTGGGGAGATGCCCCTGGGCCACCAAGTTGACACCCACGGCGAGAACCGCCGCGGAAATCAGTTCGCTCACCGCATTAATGCCCGGGAAGTAAATGGCCACCGCAGTTTGCGTGTGAATGCGAGTGGTCCGGTAGCGGGCGGCAACCTGGGTGAAGCGGTGCAGATTTTTATCCGCCATCCCATGCATTTGGGTGGTGCGCAGCCCGGCGATGGCTTCATGAAATAGGGCGTTGACCTCGCTGATTTCCTCCCGGGCCCGGGCGTAGAGCCGGGTGGAGACGCGCCGAAAAACCACCGTGCCCGCGGCGATAACGGGCACACCAACCAAGGCGATGAGCGACAGCGGGATGCTGGTGACGGCGAGCAGTATGAGAATGCCGATAAGGGTGGTGATGGCCACAACCGCGGAAGTGAACCCGGATTGCAGGAAGCCATTGAGGGCATCAATGTCGGTGGTCATGCGAGTCATGATGGTGCCGGTGTTCGTGGCCTCAAAATAGCGCATGGGCAGGCGCATCAAATGTGTGTACGAACGGATGCGGAGATCATAGAGCAGGCGTTCCCCAGTGAGGGAGGTGAAAATGGTGGTGGCGACGGTGAGCGCCCAGGTGATGAAGACAACGCCAAGGCCGACCAGGGTGACACGCCACATGGTGGTTTCGTCCCCCAGGGCGACACCATGGTCAATGGCATGGCGGATGAGGGATGGGATGATGAGCCCGGTGAGCACGCTTGCGGTGAAAAGGCCGACAACGAGAACCAGTAACCATCGCACGGAGTAAAACAGTGAGCCGGCGGTCACCTTTGCGGCGGGGGAGTGGGCGATGGTCTTCGGGGTTGCGGTTGCGGGCGGTAGCCGGTCGACGCGGGCCAGGAGCTCCCTGGTGGCGGGCATGGTGGCTGAGGCCGTGTTGCTGCGCGTGGTGCCCCGGCCGCCGGCAGCCGGGTTCGCACCAGCCATAGCGGCGGCGGTGCGCATGGCGGTCCGTGACATGGTGAGCCGCATGTCTGTGGCAGCAACCGTGGGCCATAGCTTTTCGACGCTGGGCTCCGTGGGACCATCGTCGAAGGGGACGGGATCGCCCGTGGGGGCTGCCGAGGGAAAATTCAGGTCCATGAGGCGGCTGAACCGGCGATTTTCGCGCATAGTGGCCAGGTCACCGGTGGCGGTGAGGGTGCCGTCTTCCATGAGTCCTACCCGGTCGGCGATGTCAAGGGTAGAGTGCCGATGGGCGATGGCGATGACGGTGGTGTCGGCAAAGTGACAGGTGAGGTTGTGGAAAATGGTGCGTTCGGTGCCGGCGTCGATGGCGGAGGTGGCGTCATCAAGGATGAGGATGCGCGGATTACCAGCCAGGGCCCGCGCCAGGGCGATGCGTTGGCGTTGGCCGCCGGAAAGCGTGAGGCCGCCTTCGCCGACGGTGGTGTCGAGGCCGTCCGGAAGGTCGGCGATTGTGCGGTCTATGGCGGCGTGGCGGGCGGCTGTCCAAAGGTCATCGTCCGTGAGGCCACGGCCCATATCAATGTTGTCGCGGATGGTGGCGGCATACAAAAACGGCTCATCGAACACGCATGCGACTGTCTGCCGTAGGTCGGCGAGATCCAGGCTGCGGTAGTCGGCGCGGCGGCCCGCGGCGTCGACAAGCGAAATGCTGCCAGAATCGGGCTGGTAGAAACCGCATAATAATTGCACGAGCATGGTTTTCCCGGCGGCGGCCGGACCCACAATAACCAGGTTTTCCCCGGGCGATACCACCATGGTGCACTGCGATAACACGTGTTGATCATTGGTGGTGAAATCTACCCCCGACACTTTAATGCCGAGCGGTCCATCCGGTATCGGCGCGGGATTCGGCGGGGTAGTAGTGTCGGGCTGGATATTTATGAGATCGAACACCCGTGCGGCGGACGACATGCCGAGCTGTAGCTGCACCAGCATGCCCGCCACCATGGACACCACCGCGGTGAGCGACACCATATACACACTCGTGGCCACAAACACACCAATGCTCATATTGCCATGCAACACCAGAAAGCCACCCACCCCAACGCTGAGCACCAGGGATATGTTCGGTATTTGCTGCACCAACGGTCGGTAGCGGGCAGTCAACCGGGCGGCCCGCATCATTTGCGCATACACCACCTGGGCAGTGCTCCGCAGCGTCGCCACCTCCCGAGATTCCTGGACGAAGGCCTTCACCACCCGAATGCCACTGACAGTCTCCTCAACATGGGTCGACAGGTCCGCGACAGCCTGTTGGGCGGCCCACGTTGCCGCAAACAAGGTGGGGCGGGACATCATTGTGAGCCACGCCAACAGGGGTAATAACAACACCGCAATCAGGGTGAGTAGCGGGGAAATCCACAGCATCACTACCAACGTAATGACGATCTTGAGCACATGACCCACGATCAGCGGCATCATGGCCACCATGGCCTGCGTCAAATTCAGGTCAGAAATCGACCGGGACACCACCTGCCCGGTCCGTAACCGATCCTGCCCCGGGCCGTCGAGACGCTGCAGGCTGCGCAATATCTCTACCCGCAATTGGTGCTGCACAGTGTTCGACAACCGGCCAGCCGTATAGCGCCGGCCGAACTGAAACAAGTAGCGCACAAGCGCCGCCACCACCAGCAACACCACAACAGTAGTGATCGACACTTTGCCGGCAGCATGACCATTGCCGGCTGCGGTGGCACTATCAATCGCGGTGGCGGTGATAAGTGGAATAATGATGTCACACAGTGTGACCATCATCGTGGATATCAACGCCAAGGCCACGGTGACGGGGGTTTTCCGTGCCGTCCGCCACAGCTGCCGCAGCGTCGAAAAAACATGCATACAGGTTTGAAAAATTAAAAACTCGTGGGAAGCGGCCCTAAGGTTTCGGCCACATGATCGATTAAATTATTGCCAATCTTACGGTTAGCAACGGATCCTAGCACGGCACCAATCCCTAATGGCATGAGCTTACCCAACCACGCAAGTCGAATGGATTTACTGATGCGCTTCATGGCGTAATTGAACATTTTCTTATTCAAATCGCTCAACTTCGGTGTCGACGCCCTAGTGAGCAGCGCAATCGTTGAATCCGTCCCCATCGTGGCAGTCGCCAACGGTGTGCCCTCCGAACCCACCACCGACAACAACACAATCGCTTTACGACGCTCCGGATTGCTGATATCCACTCCCCGTAAATACGCGGAGGCAACCGCATAAGACGTTGCCGCATCCAAAAACGCCAACGACTCCACCCCGACCGCGGCAGCACCCGTCACAAACCCCACCGCCGGAATTGCCGCCGTCACACCCGCACCCGCGCCAGTGCCGGTGATCGTCAACAAGAAATGCTTATCCAACTTCGCCTGAATCTCGGCCGGGGTGGCCTGCGGATTCTTCTCCTTCAGCCGATCTACATACTTCACAATCGTCTTATGCTGCAGCTTCGCCGCCTTATCTAAACCGGTCACCAACCACCTGGCCACCAACCCAGACTCCCGCATCAACGCTTCCGGATCCGAATGAACATAATCGGTCACCACAATTGCATCCGAGGAATCCTGCGACTTCGACCGAGATTTAAACATTGGGGTTTCGCACCTAACCTTTCCATAACATGACTGGTAGTGCTCAACTTTAAACGGCATAGGCCACCAGGTGCACGTGGATTCGCTCAGGGCGTAAAATCCCCACCCCTTATTCCTCTTACCTCCCCATACGTGCTGGTTTTATGCCGAAGCGTACTCCTCCGCGGCAGCCACATCCTCTGGCGTCGGCCGCACCCCGGTATAGAGCTCAAACTGTGCCGCAGCCTGCCTGCTGATAACCTCCCCACCGGTAATTACCGGCACCCCCAGCCGGGTTGCTGCCCGAATCAACGGGGTCTCCACCGGAAACGCCACCACATCAAACACCACCCGGGCACGCTGAATCTCCGCATCACTAAACGACTGCACATCCGCATCTGCCCCAGCCATACCCAACGGGGTCACATTCACCACCAACCCCAGATCCCCGACTGGCACCGCATCCGAATACGACCATCCATACCGCGAAGCCAACGACTGGCCAGTCGCCGCATTCCGCGCCACCACCGTCCCGGTCATGCCATGATCCGCAATGGCGGCCACCACAGCATTCGCCATGCCGCCCGAACCCCGTACCACCACCGGCAGGCCCGCATCCACCTCGTGCTCTCGCAATAGGTCCGCCACCGCCACATAGTCTGTGTTGTATCCAACCAATCGCCCATCCGTATTGACAATGGTATTCACCGCCTCGATCCGGGCCGCCGAGGGATGCAACTCGTCGACAAGCGGGATCACCGCCTGCTTATACGGCATCGACACCCCCGCCCCCCGAATACCTAAACCCCGAATACCCGCTATAGCCTGCGTGATATCCGTTGGCGCCACCGCCTTATACAAATAATTCAACCCTAATTTGTCGTAAAGCCAATTATGAAATCGCACCCCATGATTCGATGGGCGGGCAGCCAAGGAAATGCACAAAACCGTATCCCGGTCGACGTAATTCACCATGTCACCTACTCTAGTGAAATATGCGGTACCCCCTCGGCCCTCATCCCACCAACGCCTCGACAAACGACCCCGCGGAACCCACACACGCGGCGGACGCCAGCGTTACAACCTCCAACCACACACCCTACAACAACAAGGGTGTCGACGACCTCGTAGTCACTACCACCGCCGGCACCATCCAGGGCCTTAGGCTCACCATCCCTGGTCCCCTCCGCACCTGGCGTGGCGTCCCCTACGGCGACACCACCGCCGGCAACCACCGGTTTCGCGCCCCCCACCCCGTGCCACGATGGGACGGCATCAAAAACTGCACCGAATACGGCGCCATCGCTGCTCAACCCTCCCTCACCCCCAGCGACCGTATCCGTGGCAGCGAAGACTGCCTCAACCTCGACATTGTTCGCCCCGACGACGACCGCACCCTCCCCGTCGTCGTCTACCTTCACGGCGGCTCCTTCATCTACGGATCTAGCCACCAACAAGTCCTCCGCGGCCACTACCTCGTCCAAGCCATGGACGTGGTCTATGTTTCTCTAAACTTCCGGCTCGGCGCCCTCGGCTACCTCGACTTCTCCAAGTTCGGCGACGACTGCGTCCCTAACCCCGCCGTCCTCGACCAGCTCCTCGCCCTCCATTGGATCAAAGACAACATCGCCAGATTCGGCGGCGACCCCACCAATATCACCCTCATGGGCGAATCCGCCGGCGGCGCCAGCGTCATCACCCTCATGTGCGTTCCCGCAGCCCATGGTCTCTTTCACCGAGCCATCGCTCAATCCGCCCCCGTCGCCGCCGTCCACTCCGCCGCCCAAGCTGCCTTCTGGTGCAACGAACTCGTCACCCGTGCCGGACTCACCAACCCCACCCTGGGCGAACTGCGGAAACTCGGCCCCGAAGCCCTCATCGCCGCCGGCCAATCCATGCTGTGGCGCAGCGGGGAACTTCTCAACCTCAACGCCTGCTTCGGTGCCACCGTCGATGGTGATCTTATCCGCGATCACCCCATCACCACGTTCCGCGCTGGGGAGCAACACAAAATCCCCCTCATGATCGGCACCAATATCGACGAAGTGGCGTTCGCAAAAACGTTCTATTTCAGGTCGAAGAAGCGGGCGCAGCGGGCCCGCACCATGTTGGAAGGCTACGACCCGCATGGTGCCGACACCATTCTCCGGTTCTACAACAACGCTGTCTCCCGCAAGGATTATGCCGAACTCCTCACCGATTCGGTGTTTTGGGCGCCCAGCGTGATCGCCGCCTCCGCCCACAGCCTCTCCGCACCCACCTGGATGTACAGATTCGACTATGCACCCGCCGCCCTCCGATGGCTGGGCATCGGGGCATCCCACACCGCCGAACTCAGTCCGGTCTTCGGCGACCTAGATGGCTCCAAGGCCGCGGCCATTCATAAGCTCGGTGGCTGGGAGGAACTTCATACGCTGCGGGACCAAATGCAAAGCTACTGGGCCAGCTTCATTCACACCGGCAACCCGAATAATACTGCCACCGTTGCGGCGGGAACCGGGGCGGCCACCACCCCGGAAACCGATTGGCCACAATATCGCATGCCCAGCGATACCCTGCCTGGCCGGGCCACCAAAGTATTCGACACCACCGCCTATGTGGTGTACGACCCCGGCGCGGCCCGGCGGGTGGCATGGGAGAACTACAGCATGGTGGAGTGGGGGAAGGGTCGCCCCGAGGTGATGGCAAAGTTATTAGAAACCGAGTAACCCGTCTGCGGATGCCCGTAGACTGGGATTATGCAGAAATTGGCGGAACCAGCGGATAGGACAGCGGCAGTACTACCGATGTCGTGTTTGTCGGTTTTGTCCGAACGATTCGTGAGGAGGATTCGCCCATGAGCCCCACTAATGTTTCCCACGCTGTGGATCGAGCGATCGCCCGGGCGGTGGCGGGCCAGCCACAGTATGCGCCCTGCGTGGATGAGTCGTTGGGGGCGGCGCTGTCGGCCGAAATGCTGGCCAGCGATCCGGTGGTGCGGCGGGGAATTGCCATGGGTCGGCAAATCTATAAGCTGCAAGAGGATCGTTTTGGGGCGCACATGTGGTTGATTTCGTTGACCTGGTCGGTCGTGGCGCGATCGCTCGTGGCAATG
>CAUVMZ010000024.1:0-22347 GCA_963552855.1 uncultured Corynebacterium sp.
GGTGAGGAGATTATCTGTGGTGAGTGTGCTAGGATCAGCGGTGCGGGGTCGATAGAGTATTTTATTTTTGTACACATTTACTATAAGTACACTACCGGCCTCGTTTTCCTGTTTTTTCGGGGGTGATCGTTTACCGGGTGACGGGGTTGTAATTTCAAACGCCTGAATAAGCTTCCTGGTTCGGATATTCAGCTATAAAATATCAGTTTCACTAGGTCAGTTGGGCGCATGGTTTCTGCTTTTGGCCTGGTCGTTCGTGGAGTCTTCCCGCAGGTTTACACCCTTTTGGACCCTAGTTTTTCGCATCAGCCAAATTAACGTTACGCATCACAATACGAAATCCTTCACGCAAAATGTTGGTGGTAGATTTTCCTTATGTTCCTAGACGCCCTTGGTTATGGTGGTGGATATGGGTGATTTCTTGTTCCAGCTTGTTATCACGCATTTGCCTGGCCGAAAAAAAGGGGGTGGATGGTTTTGTGTGTGGGTAGTAGGTTGATGGAGCAGCCTGCACTGCTGTGTCTTTTAACGCTGTACATGTTCAGTCGAATACCGTGTTCATCCTTGATAATGGTTGATGAATTTAACCCTAGAAGCTAAAGGGTAGTGTAACCCTGCTGCGAAAAAGCCGACGCCTTCTTTGAAAATGGTGTTAGTTTGGCGGAGTTGTGATGATCTCTCGCCCGGGTTGCCCGGATTCTGTTTAGCATCACTGACCTGTGGTTGTGTGTTTATACGTTGGTGTTTTTCAGTCTTGCTTTTACTTAAAGGGTCGGTGATGTGTGGTGATTAATACCGAGTTGGCTAGTGATCTGAGTTGATGGTGCCTGGTTTAGTTTTCGGGGTTTTTACGGGCTTCGACCACCTTGTGGGTAGCTTATTCACACAAGCTTTTTTAGGCTAAAGGGGTTGGGGGCATGATCAAAGCCTCTTTTTCTTTAGAATGGTTCTGGTGTAAAGGGAGAATCTACCACCAGTGTCCACAGCAAATCCCATATACCGCACAACGCTAGAGGAACTACCACCATACCCCGAGGAAGACTGCCCTTCCTGCATCCCCTGTGTCTTGCCTCCGATCCAAAAGTGCTATGATTTGATAGTTTTCAACTAAAGAATTATTCAAGGTAGTGATGGTAATGGCGAAAGATATATTTCAGCGGGTTGCTGACGAAGCCCGTCCGCCTGCGATATGGGGTCGGCCAGGGTGCGGCCCACCTGACTATGCTGCCTATGTACTTTTGGATGATTTAGTGAATTCTCATGCATGGCTTGACCTGGAACTCAAAAGGCCGTTTTTAGCGTTATGGGTCAATGATGAAAGGTTCGATGATCCTGATTTAGATGACCCCATTGAGATTCTTACCAATGCAGGCGCCCACAAATTCGCAGCAATGGACCCGGTAGTCGACCTAGAATCGCTACGAGGAATGAAGGTGAAACTCTTTTACGATGATTAACACAGCCCAGGGTTGTGTGTGATAGTTAACGAACTACTCCCTGTTAGTGAGACCATGGATAATGAGTAACTAACAGGGGGTTATTGCTATGTTGATTAACTCATTAGACGACGCCCGCAGGGCCGTAGCCGCATCAGAGAGTTTGAATCTTTGTATGGCTGACCTTGATAAGTGGGGGTTTGAGTCCCCAACACAGTTTCTTGTAGTGGCGATTCCTGCCCAGGCTGAACCAGAATTGAACAGTCTTGTGGATAAAAGCGACGGTGAAGTATATGGCGCTTTTATCGCAAATTATGAGGTATTTAACCAATTCGGCCGTGATGGTATGCGGGTAGTAGAAAGTGCACCCGGCCGAGGCCAGAAAGCATTCCTGCATGAGTCGTCACGAACAATGCTGGAAACGTTGCCGCCCTACCCAGAAGAAGACTAGCCTCCCTACGCCAGCACCCCACCCCCGCCAATGAATCCTAGCCAGGCAGTCTACCCCAGACGCTCGTTAGTGCAGCATGTTATAAACGGTTGGCTACCCTGTAGCCATGGATATTCAACAATTGCGCGATGCGTTAACGCAGTCGGACTCGTCGGTCCGACTCAAGGCGGTGCTAGCCGCCGGCACTCACCCCGATGATGCCGCACTGGATGTGCTGGTCGCGCAATGTTCCCATGAGCCGGACTTCTATGTTCGAGACATGCTCACGTGGGCCATCACCCGGCTATCCCGCGATATCACCATCCCCGCAGTGCGGGCGGAACTCGCCTCACCGATCCCGCAGGCACGCAGCCAAGCACTCCACACCCTGTCGAAAATTCGGGTTCCCGAAGCCTGGCCGTGGATCTTCCCCCACATGTTGCGCGATGACGACGACGAGGTGGTCCGGGTCGCATGGCGGCTGGCCGTTGCCATCGTCCCCGAAGGTGCCGAGCCCGAGCTGGCGGATGTCCTCGTTAGCCAATTCGATAGGGGAAACATGGAAGTGAAAACCAGCCTGGCCCGGGCCCTCGCTAGCCTTGCTGCCTGGTACACCCCGGCCCTGGACCTGGTGGATGCGGCAACCCGGTCCGGTGACCTGGGGGTTCGAATCCACGCCACGGCAACCCGGGCAATCATCCATGACCCCGAAATAGGGTTTGCTGGGATATTCGCCGAGGCAAAACGCTCCCTGGGTGGTTAGGTGGTGTATTTTTAGGTGGATTAGGAGGATTGTGCATGAATACTAATAAGAACAGCAAACTGTTAACCACCAACCTGACCACCGATTTAAACGAATTCATTGATGCACTAGAGCATGCATTTGCGAGCGAAGGACACCCCGACACGGAGGTGTCCATTGGCCGGGTGGAGCGGAGCAAACGCCACCCTGATGGCACCTACTCCATTGATTTCCTCATAAACCTGAATAATGGCCCGGTGATTCCCCAGGACGAATACCTGGTGCCGGGCGCCCCACGCCTGTCCGAAGAAATGGCCCGCCGGGTGTGCGCCCAGGTTGGTCTCGCGGTGAAGAACGTGATCGAAATCAGAATACGGCACCAAATAACCCTCGTGGCCATTGTGGGCACCTCCCAATAACTAACCGAATAGAGAAATGCCCACCTGCCGTGAGGTGGGCGTCGTAAAGCAAGACAAGTAAAAGCAAAACCCGCCAGCCGAAGCTGACGGGAACCGCTGGCCTACCAGGACTCGAACCTAGAATGGCGGTACCAAAAACCGCTGTGTTGCCAATTACACCATAGGCCATTACCGCGTGATGCGATGATGAATATCATACACGAAAAACCACCCGAAAAATCAAATCGCTAAATTTGCGGGGTACCACGTAGTCTAAAAGCATGGTACGGCAACGCATGACCGGAAAACAGCGGCGAGAACAACTCATTGCCATTGGGCGCAGCCTCTTTGCAGAACGTGGTTTCGAAGGCACCAGTGTGGAAGAAATAGCCATGCGAGCAGGGGTTTCCAAACCTGTTGTGTATGAACACTTTGGTGGCAAAGAGGGCCTGTACGCGGTGGTGATCGACCGCGAAATGACCCGCCTGGAGCACACCATTACCGAGGCGCTCCGCACTGGGAGATCCCGCGCCCGCGTCGAACAAGCCGTCATCGCGCTGCTCACATATGTGGAGGACGAAACCGACGGTTTTCAAATACTGGTCCGCGACACCCAACCCGGCGTGGGTCGCGGCTACTCCACCCTGCTTAACGACGCCGTAGCCCAGGTCTCTCATCTTCTCGGGCACGCCTTCACCCGCTCCGGCCTCGACCCCGACACCGCCATACTGTATGGTCAGGCCCTTGTTGGCATGGTGTCTATGACCGCCCAATGGTGGCTCGATCAACGCGAAAACGACGATGCCTTCAGCAAGGAAACCGTGGCCGCCCACATCGTGAACCTGTGCTGGAAAGGCCTGGGCGGCATGGAGAAAAACCCCCGCCTCACCAGCATTGATGCCCCGCCGGTCCGGCTCGGATCCGACAAACCCCCACAGCCCAACGCCGGCGCAGGCACCCCCGGCGCCGCTGATGCCGCGAGCCCCACCAGCGCGAACCCCGAAGCCACCAGTACCAACAACACCACCAAGTAGGAGCACCAACCAACCGTGAGCACCCAGCCTGCCGCCCCAACCACAGCCGCCACCCCAGCCATGCTTGCCGGACTGCTGAAAACCGCCGCCACCGACCCCAAGTTCAAAGGACTCATCAGCCACGTTGGTGACCCCACCCTGAGCATCGCCACCATCGACCAGGCCCAACCCTGGGCCATCGGCGCCCTGGCCCACCACACCCCCCTCCTGGTGGTCACCGCCACCGGCCGCGAAGCCGAAGACCTCACCGCCGAACTCAAAGCCATGTGGGGAGACCAGGTCGCCTGGTTCCCAGCCTGGGAAACCCTGCCCCACGAACGACTCTCACCCGCCGCCGACGTGGCCGGCACCCGCGCAAAAATCCTCCACAACCTCGTAAATCTGCGCATCGTGGTGACCGCCGCCCGGGGCGTGTGCCAACCCATACTCGAAACCACCCCCGGCCGCGACCCACTCACCCTCACCGTCGGTCACGACTACGACTTCACCGACCTCACCCACCACCTGGTGTTCAAAGCCTACAAACATGTTGACCTCGTGGCCCGGCGCGGCGAATTCGCCACCCGCGGCGGCATCATCGACATATTCCCCACCACCGGCGAGCACCCCATCCGGGCTGAATTCTGGGGCGACGAACTCACCGACCTGCGGGCGTTTAGCGTCGCCGACCAGCGAGCATTCCCCGACCTGGACTATCCCACCGTGGACGTCTACCCGGCGCGGGAACTGCTCATCACCGACGACGTGGCCGGCCGTGCTGCTGAACTCGCGGTGGCCCACCGGGAAAACCCCACTTTGCAGGAGCTTTTGACCAAGGTTGCCGACCGGATTCCCGCTGACGGCATGGAAGCTCTCATCCCGGTGTTGGCCGACCTGACGGCTACTCCCATGCGCACCCTGCCGGAACTCATGCCGGCGGGAACCCACGTGGTGGCGGTGCACCCGGAGAAAATCCGCACCCGGATCGCGGATTTGCAGGCCACGGATGCGGAGTTTTTGGCCGCAGGGTGGGAGGCAGCCGCCATGGGGGCGGCGGGGCCGGTGGATTCCCGGGATCTGGACCTGTCGGCATCCTCGTATCGCTCCTACGATTCGCTGGTGGTGGGGGCGACGAAGGCCGGCCAGTCGTGGTGGTCGGTCACTCCGCCGGGCATGGGTGGGGAGGATGCGCTGCCGTTGGAGTTCGAGCCGGGCCCCACACCCCGGGGGGATCTTTCCCAGATTGGGGAAATGATGTCGCTGCTGTTGGCGCAAACCATGGCCGGTGGCCGGGCGGCGTTTATTGCCCCCGCCCCAGGTGCGATAAAACGCATGGCCGATCGGTTTCGGGAGCAGGGCATTGCGGCGACGGTGGCGCAGCCCGGCGCCGAGCCGCAACCCGGGGAGGTGACTTTGTATCAGGCGCTCAGCCACGCGGGGTTGGTGTTTCCGAAGGTACGGAAACTGCCGGGGGCGGAGGCGTTGCCGCTGGTGGTGGTGACGGAAACGGATGTGACCGGTAACCGGGTGGGGGATATTGCCGGGGCGAAGCGTCGACAGGCCCGCCGGCGGCACCGGGTGGACCCGCTGGCGTTGAAGAGCGGGGACTATGTGGTGCACGAAACCCATGGTATTGGCCGGTTTGTGCGCATGACGGAGCGCACGATCACGATGGGGGAGGAAACCTCCCGGCGGGAATATATTGTGTTGGAGTATGCGCCGGCCCGCCGCGGCCAACCCGCCGATCAATTATATGTTCCTATGGATAGTTTGGATTTGCTGTCCCGCTATGTGGGTGGGGAGAAACCCACCCTGTCGAAAATGGGTGGTTCGGATTGGAAGAACACCAAGAAGAAGGCGCGGGCGGCGGTGCGGGAGATCGCCAGCGAACTGGTGGAGTTGTATGCGAAGCGGGCGACCGCCCCCGGTCATGCGTTTGCCCCGGATTCACCCTGGCAGCAGGAGTTGGAGGATAATTTTCCGTTCGTGGAAACCGAGGACCAGATGGCGGCGATTGCTGCGGTGAAACAGGACATGGAGCAGCCGGTGCCCATGGACCGGGTGATCGTGGGGGATGTGGGTTACGGCAAAACCGAGGTGGCGGTGCGGGCCGCGTTCAAGGCGGTGCAGGATGGCAAGCAGGTGGCGGTGTTAGTGCCCACCACATTATTGGCGCAGCAGCATTTAGCAACGTTTACGGAGCGGATGGCGGGTTTCCCGGTGACGATTAGGGGATTGTCGCGGTTCACGTCGGCGTCGGATGCGAAGGAGATCCTGTCCGGGCTGCGGGACGGGTCGGTGGATATTGTGATCGGCACGCACCGGCTGTTGCAGACCGGGGTGCAGTGGAAACAGTTGGGCCTGGTGGTGGTGGATGAGGAGCAACGGTTCGGGGTGGAGCACAAGGAGCACATTAAGGCCATGCGGTCGCATGTGGATGTGCTCACCATGTCGGCGACGCCGATTCCCCGCACGTTGGAAATGTCGATGGCTGGCATTCGGGAAATGTCAACGATTTTGACACCCCCGGAGGACCGGCACCCCATTTTGACGTATGTGGGGGCGCAGGAGGATAAACAAATCGCCGCCGCTATTCGACGCGAATTGTTGCGGGACGGCCAGGTGTTCTTTGTGCACAATAAAGTGTCGGATATTGAGAAGAAGGCCCGCGAGCTGCGGAACCTGGTGCCGGAGGCCCGGATTGTGGTGGCGCACGGCCAAATGAGTGAGGAAGTGTTGGAGCGCACGGTCCAGGGGTTTTGGGATCGGGAATACGATGTGTTGGTGTGCACCACCATTGTGGAAACCGGCCTGGATATCGCTAACGCTAACACCCTGATTGTGGAGAACGCGCACCACATGGGCCTGTCGCAGCTCCACCAGCTGCGGGGTCGGGTGGGTCGCTCCCGGTCGCGGGGCTACGCGTACTTCCTGTACCCGAAGGGGACCACCCTGACCGAAACGTCGTACGACCGCCTGGCCACGATTGCGCAAAATAATGATTTAGGTGCGGGCATGGCGGTGGCCATGAAGGACCTGGAGATGCGGGGCGCGGGCAACGTGCTGGGCGCGCAACAGTCCGGGCACATTGCCGGCGTGGGGTTTGACCTGTACGTGCGGCTGGTAGGGGAGGCGGTGGCCACCTATCGGGCGCTTGCCGACGGCAAACCGGTGGACGGAACCGACCAATCCCCGAAAGAAATCCGCATTGACCTACCGGTCGACGCCCACATCCCGGAGTCCTATATTAATGCGGAGCGGCTCCGCCTGGAGGTGTATCGGAAACTGGCAGCCAGCACCTCGGAGACGGACATTCGGCTCATCGTTGAGGAAATGGAGGACCGCTACGGCCCCATACCGCAGGAGGCCAGCCGGCTCCTGGCGGTGGCCCGGTTGCGGCACCTGGCCCGCCAGGCGGGGATCACCGACATTGGGGTGCAGGGGAATCGGATCAAAATCCACCCGGTGAAATTATTAGACTCCCAACAGGTGCGGCTGAAACGGCTCTTCCCCGGGGCCACCTACCGGGCGGTAGCGAAAGCCATCCAGGTGGCCATCCCCAAAGCAGGAACCACCGTCACCGACCCGAAACTGCGGGACGTGGACCTCATCCAATGGGTGGCGGACTTCCTGTCCGCCATGTTCAACCTGGACAAGGTCGATGTTCGCGGCGGCCACACCAAGGAAGAAAAACCCGCAGTGGGCGGCCGGTCCGTGGTGAGTTTCCTAGAGGGTGATCGTCCCCGCCGCTAACCCCCACGCGGCAATGATCGCCCCAACCAGGATGACAACCACCACACCCCACTCGTAAATGGTGAAGATCCGCCGCCCCAGGTGGTGGCGGTACCACACATACGGGATGATGCTGGGGAAGGTCGCTAACGCCCCCAACAGCACATACTTCGGGTCGGCAGCATACACCAGCCACAGGGAGTACACAAAAGCGATCAGCCCGATAATGAGGTGCCGCCGATTAGTGGCCTTATCCTGCGGAACGCCGTCGTCAAGCTCGGCGGTGTTGAACCCCCGGCCGCGCACCACCAGCAGCATCAAATACAGGGCCGAGAAAATATAGGGGGATAAATACAGCATCGTGGCCAGCTGCACCATCGACGTGTAGGCAGTCTTATTCACATAGAAAACCACAATCCACACCTGGATGAGGACCGTGCAGATCAGCTGCGCCATCCAGGGGGAACCCGCCGCATTAATCACTCCAATCCGACGCGGCAGCAACCCGTCGAACGCCATCATGACCAGCGGCTCCGCGCACAGCATCTGCCACGACACGTACGCCCCCAGCATGGATAGGCACAACCCGACCGAGATCAGCGCTCCACCCCAGGGGCCCACCACCGCCTCTAGCACCGCGGCCAGGGAGTTATCTGGCAGCGCCGCCAACTCTTCCTGGCTCAACACGCCATAGCTGAGCGTAGACACCGTAACCAGCAGCAGCAACACTGTGGTGAACCCCAACACCGTGGCCCGGCCCACATCCGACCGGGTTTGCGCCTGCTTCGAATACACGGACGCCCCCTCGATACCGATAAACGCCCACACCGTGAACAGCATGATGCCCTGCACCTGCTCCATCACCGACAAACCACTGGACTCGCCCCAAAAATCCATGGTAAACGTGTCAAAACTGAACCCTAAGAACGCCACCAACACCACAAACGCGAGAATCGGCACCAGCTTCGCCACCGTCGTGATCGCATTCATGATCTTGGCCTGCTTGATTCCCCTGGTGAGTACCCCGAAAATGATCCACGTCAACGCCGACACCGCCAGCGCCTGCGCCCACCGATGTTGTTCCGTATCAAAAATGGGCAGGTAGTGCCCCAACGTGGAGAAAAACAGGGTGGCGTACCCCACCTGGGCGATGATCGACCCCAACCAGTAGCCGAAGCCGGCGGTAAACCCAATGTAGTCACCTAACCCGGCCCGCACATACGCATACACCCCGGAATCAAGATGCGGTTTGCGATACGCCAAAATCTGGAACACAAACGCAATGGACAACATGCCCACCCCGGCAATGAACCAACCGATAAACATGGCGCCCGGCCCAGCCGCAGACGCAATGTTCTGGGGCAGGGCAAAAATCCCGGAGCCAATGGTGGAACCAATGATAATGCCCACCAGGGTCCAGACCCGCACAGTGTGTTGCCGCTGCGCACCTGCCGGATCTGTCGAATCTGCCGTCGGGGGTGGGGGAGTAGAGTTAGCCGTCACTGCATTAACCCTAATGTACGGTCAGTCACAAGTCTATTCACACTTGACAGCACTTGATGGCCCGGTCGGGAAACCGGGATCATGGCCGTGAGCTTGGGGTACTATGCGTAAACCCGGCATGTACCATGGCCGGAAATTGGGGAAATTATAATCGGCACACATGACCGCCCTCACCATTATTGTGCTCGTTGACCCCCGATGGCCCGACCAGATCCCCTTGGGGATCATCCCCTATCTTTATGGGGTGGGGACATCCCACCTGGAGATCACCCCGGACATTTCCGCCGCGGCCCGCGACCACTACCACCAGCTCGCTGCCCTACCAGCACCATCATTGTCGCAGCCGGTGGCGCGGCTCGTTATCACCAGCGACGACACCGACCCGCGGCTGACGGAACCCACCGAAACCGCAACCCGTATTTTTCGGGTCCCCAGCCAGGATGACCCCGCCTGGCAGGCGCAAAACATCATGCGGCGCGCCCTCACGGTGGGGGAGTGGGAGCGGGAACAAACCCACGAAACCCTCCTTCCCTATTTGCGGGAGGAAACCACCGAACTGGCCGAAGCCATCACCACCCAGGCCGACGATGCGGAACTCATGGCGGAGCTAGGGGATGTGCTCCTCCAGGTGCTGTTTCACGCGGAGATCGCGGCGCGCCGGGGTGCGTTTGATTTCGGTGACGTGGTGGGGAGTTTTATTGGGAAAATGCGACGTCGTTCCCCTTATTTATTTGATGGGACTACCTCGGTGGTGCCGCAGTCAGAGCAGAAACGACTGTGGGAATTGGGCAAACATGCGGAGGGGCAACGCGTGGGTAAGGGGCAGTAAGTGCCGGTAGGGGACGGGGTTGGGGATAACCCTGAGCCTGGCTTGTCCTAAGGAAAAGTTAGGTAATATCAGTCGCCATGGGTTCAATAGGTGGAGTTCGCAGAGTTGCTGGTTGTGGTTGCGGCATTGTGTTGGCAGTCATCATGGTAGTGGCGTTTGTGGGGTGGAGCATGTCGCTGTTGGAGGGCAGCTCGCCGATTCGAGAGCTGAAACCGGTGCCGCGTGATGTACCGCCGGCCCGGGCCGCGGAGGTGCCACAGATCGACCTGAATGCGGCCGGCAGGACTTCGAACCAGCTTGCCGAGTGGGCAGCACCGATTGCGGCGGACACGTCGATAAGCGAGGCGGCGGTGCGGGCGTATGGGAATGCTGAGCTCATTGCGGCACAGTCGTGGCCGGAATGCCACCTGTCGTGGGGGACTCTGGCGGGCATTGGGTATGTGGAGACCCGGCACGGCACCTATACGGGTACATTATTTAATGCCCGCAAGATTGACGACAACGGGTATGTGCTCCCGGCGATTATTGGGGTGCCGTTGGATGGTTCGCCGGGGTTCGCCGAGATTAAAGACACGGACCAGGGCAAGATGGATGGTGATAAGGAATACGATCGGGCGGTGGGGCCGATGCAGTTCATCCCCACGTCGTGGGAAAAATACGGTCGGGACGCCAATGGCGACGGGGTGGCGGATCCGAACCAGATTGATGACGCAGCCCTAGCGGCAGCGAACCTGCTGTGTGATGGTCGTGATCTTGCTACTACCGAGGGATGGAAGCAGGCAATAGGCTCGTATAATAGTTCCGACGAATATTTAGCGAATGTGCGTAATGCTGCGGCGTCATATGCGCTGCGGCAACCAGCGTTTTAACTTGCTTAACGACGCCCAGGTCTGTGGTAAAAATCTCTTTTGGGGGGAATGATGTGATGTATCACGTGCTCTTGTGTAAATGTTCACTATATCTCACCCACATGAGCGTGTTTTTGTTGGCATAATTGTACGTGTGGCGTGAGTTTTTGGTCGAATCAAAAACAACCAAACATTTTTACGCTTGAAATTGTATTTACAGCACACCTCATACAGGTAGGAGATTCACTGTGGCTGATATCATGCACGTTTTTGCCCGCGAGATCCTGGATTCCCGTGGTAACCCCACCGTTGAAGCGGAAGTTCACCTAGATGACTTCTCCGTGGGTATCGCCGGTGTTCCCTCGGGTGCATCCACCGGTGTTCACGAGGCACACGAACTTCGGGACGGTGGGGATCGCTACCTAGGCAAGGGCGTCCTAGAGGCCGTGAAGCACGTCAACAACGAAATTGCCGATAAGATTGTCGGCTTCGAAGCCGACGACCAGCGGGTTATCGACCAAACCCTGATTGAGCTCGATGGCACGGAAAACAAGTCCAAGCTGGGTGCCAACGCCATCCTGGGCGTGTCCATGGCCGTGGCCAAGGCAGCCGCTGAGTCCTCCAACCTGCCGCTTTATCGCTATATTGGTGGCCCAAATGCCCACCTCCTGCCTGTGCCCATGATGAATATCGTTAACGGCGGTGCACACGCCGACTCCGGCGTGGATGTGCAGGAATTCATGATCGCCCCGATCGGTGCCGAAACCTTCGCCGAGGCTCTTCGCCTGGGCGCCGAGGTGTACCACTCTTTGAAGTCCGTGGTGAAGTCCAAGGGCCTGTCCACCGGCCTGGGCGATGAGGGTGGCTTCGCTCCCTCCGTCGGCTCCACCAAGGAAGCCCTTGACCTGATCGTTGAGGCCATCAAGAAGGCCGGCCTGGAGCCGGGCAAGGACATTGCCCTCGCCCTTGACGTTGCCTCCTCCGAATTCTATAAGGATGGCAAGTACCACTTCGAAGGTGGCGAGCACACCGCCGAGGAAATGGTGAAGGTATACGAAGACCTCATCAGCAACTATCCGATCGTCTCCATCGAGGACCCGCTGCAAGAAGACGATTGGGAGGGTTACACCAACCTGACCGCCAAGATTGGCGACCGGGTGCAGATCGTGGGCGACGACTTCTTCGTCACCAACCCCGCCCGCCTGGCTAAGGGCATCGAGGAGAAGGCCGCCAACGCCCTCTTGGTGAAGGTGAACCAGATCGGCACCCTCACCGAAACCTTCGACGCCGTGGACCTGGCACACCGTGCCGGCTACCGCACCATGATGTCGCACCGCTCCGGTGAGACCGAGGACACCACCATTGCCGACCTCGCTGTGGCCCTGGGCTGTGGCCAGATCAAGACCGGCGCCCCGGCCCGGTCCGAGCGGGTGGCCAAGTACAACCGGTTGCTGCGCATCGAACTGGAGCTGGGCACCGCCGCTGTCTACGCCGGCCGTTCCGCTTTCCCCCGGTTCAAGGGCTAAAATAGCGTTGTGATTCCTTTCTAACTAGTGGTCACATCTCCCTAACGCCGCATCACGTAGCTAGTGATGCGGCGTTAATGTGTTACCGACAATTTAGTCAATGTCACGATGTTTGACACCGAGTGGCTGCCTAGACTGCGCCGAATTATTGGCTACCATATAACACCTATGGCAAGGAAAACTCGGCGAAGCGTTCCCATCGAAAACCGTGTGCAGACCGAAAAACCCACCAAGCTGCGGCTACCCCGGGTGCACCTCGGATACGTTCCGCTGCTGTTTATCGTCACGGTCACCATCATGGTGCTGGTGATGATTACCGTCCCACTACGGAACTATATGGAGCAGCGGGCGGAAATCGCCCGGCTGGACGCGTCGATAAGCGAATTGCAAAACCGGAAAACCCAAATCGAAACCGACCTGGAAAAATACCACTCCAAGGAATATATTAAGGAACAAGCCAGGCGGCGGCTGGGGGTCATCGAACCGGGGGAGATCGCGTTCCGTATCATTGACCCCGATGCGGAAATCAAAAACCACACCGAAACGCCGCAAGCTACCGAAACCACCCCTGCCTGGTACACCACGATATGGGATTCGCTGACCATTCCCGATAACCCTGAACCGAAACAGTCGACGCCGAAAAACGACAAACTGCCACTGCAACCCCTCGCCCCGGAGGATTCCGCCGCCGAATAGGGTCAGATCGCGCCACAGGGGTTGGGAATTTGCGGGTTCGTGAGACAATGAACCCATGGACGTAACCCCGGTACCCCCATCGCCTGTATCTTCCGACGACCTTACTATTATCGCCACCCAGCTGGGCCGCCAACCCCGCGGTGTAATAGCCATAGCCTATCGCTGTCCCGATGGTGTGCCCGGCGTGGTCACTACCTCACCCCGACTGCCCGATGGCACGCCGTTTCCCACCCTCTACTACTTGACCGACCCCCGGCTCACCGCGGAAGCATCCCGCCTGGAGGTCGCGCACGTGATGAACTGGATGACCGATCGGCTCAACACCGACCTGGAGCTCCGCGCCGACTACCAACGCGCACACGACTACTACCTGGCCAAACGCAACGCATTGGCGGATTTGGGCACCGATTTTTCCGGCGGTGGCATGCCCGACCGGGTCAAATGCCTGCACGTACTCATCGCCTACGCCCTGGCGGAAGGGCCGGACCATTTCCGGCTTGGTACCGAAGCCGTCGCTCTCGCCGCCGACCATGCGAACCTGCGCGGCACCGCCATACCCGATACCTGGCCCACCTGTGCAGAGCTGGGAATCACCCTATCCGACTTTGACTTCAGCAACGCCGAAGCGCCAAAAACATCAAACACTACCAAGGGGAAATAACTCATGGCCCGTTATGCAGCAATCGACTGCGGCACTAATTCACTCCGACTGCTGATTTCTGAAGATAATCATGGTCGCCCCAGGGAGATCGTGCGGCTCATGGAGATCGTGCGGTTGGGCCAGGGGGTGGACGCCACCGGCGAATTCGCCCCCGAGGCGTTGGAGCGCACCCGGAAGGTGCTCACCAAATACGTGGATCTCATGCAGCAGGAGCGAGTACAGGATGTGCGAATGGTTGCCACTTCCGCTACTCGTGACGCCCGCAATAAGGACGAGTTTTTCGCCATGACCGCGGAACTTTTGGGGCAGATCCGCCCGGGGGTGTGTGCCCAGGTGATTACCGGGGAGGAAGAAGCAAAGCTGAGTTTCATTGGTGCGGTGGCTTATCTCAGCAAGGAACAGGGCCCGTTTTGCGTCATCGACCTGGGTGGTGGCTCCACGGAGTTTGTGGTGGGGGTTGCCGGCGGCCAGCTTTTGGGATCCTATTCCTCCCAGATGGGGTGCGTGCGGATTTCGGAACGCATTATGCAATCCGATCCGCCTACCCCCGAAGAGGTGGAGGCGGCGCGGCAATATGTTGCGGAACGCCTGGCAGAGGTGCAAGAGATTGTGCCAATTGCCTCGGCGAAAACGTTTGTGGGCTGTGCCGGCACGTTTACTACCATTGCTGCATTGGTGTTGGGGCTAGAGAAATACGAGCCCAAAGCCATTCACGACTGCCATCTTCGGTTTGATGGGCTGCGGGCACTCACCCGCGAATTGATTTCGATTACTTCTGCGGAGCGGCGTGCTAATCCGGTGATTCACCCTGGTCGTGCCGATGTGATTGCTGGTGGGGCAGTGGTGGTTGACGGTATCGTAGACATGATTACCGAGCAGACCAAGGTTCGGGAGATTGTCATCTCTGAAATGGATATTCTCGATGGCATCGTCGCAGAATTAATTGACGAATCTAAAAAGAGCTAGGCTGATAAATAGAGAATTGTAGATAATGGCGGGATGACTGTTTTCGCAGCGTAATGCTATAAAAATTGCCAATCGTCCAGCTTCAGTTTCGCTTTATCCCCAGCGTCGATTACAATATCCTCATTGCCCCCATAGCCCAATCGGCAGAGGCAGTTGACTTAAAATCAATTCAGTGTGGGTTCGAGTCCCACTGGGGGCATTGATGGAGCATAAAAATATCCCCGGCGTCGGCTGGGGATATTTGCTTGTCGACGTGTCTTTGGTGCCAATGAGGCATAGGTGCTATTAGCCAAAAGTACTGGTCAACGCTCTAACCTTTGGCACAACTAAAACCACCAAATGACGCTTTCACCATGGGTTTTGATGGGCGTATCATGTGGGTTAACGTTTTCGAGAAAACCTCGTAATAGTTTTACAACCGGAATCATAGCCAAAAGTTGGTTTTTAGCTTGGGATTTACCATGCACATGCAACTACACGGTAACTCACAGGGACTTGACAGGTAGGCTATATCGCTCTTCCAGAAAGGAACATTACATTACTTAAGTAGTTACAGCGAGACGGAAAAAGTTGTGACGAACAAGAAAGCCAGACCCCCTTTCAAGCAAGGAGCATCCCATGAGCGTTCTCACCGCAGAAGCAATCTTCAATCCCTTCGTGGAATTGGAAACCGTTGACCTTTACTCCCGCGACCTGGACACCGCTGACGTGTACTACCTAGGTGACATGAACCCCTATGATAGCGGTTCTTCTCTCTATGTGCGACAGCGATCCGAACCGCGCGTGGTGGAGCACATGGTCACCAGCTTGCGGCCTCGCACTCGTGGGACTGCTCCGGAACACCTAGCAGGGAGGGTGCGTCACCGCTAAAAATCGCAGAGTCAAAAAATTCATGTTTCTCCTTGAAAGAGGATGACGTTTAAGGAAAATCCCCAACAATTTTCTTTAAATGCATTCTTCTCCTCCATCTTTCTCCTTCTTTCTCCTTCAGTTTTTCCTTTCCTTCTCTCTTCTTCTCTTCTCTTTAATCGGATAACGACCTTCCCGGTCCCAACACAAAATAATCACCCCCAACACGATTATTTTGCGGTGAGGGTCACCAGGCCGAATAAAGTATCTTCGAATGACATTGACAGGTGAAGGCCACAAGCCTTCACAACCTTCTTTCCCAGTTTGTGCATAAGGCCCGTTACCATTGTTCTTGCTCGCAATGGCAGCGGGCATTACGCATGTGTAAGGCGCAGTTCTGACCGAGGTGGGCGGCCGATACTCTAATTCCCAACGACCCCAGGCGGCAAAATAATAACGGGTTTTTACGAATAAAATGATGTGATGATCGACACGTAGCCGGGGGTAGGGGTGTGAAACAATCCCAGTTGGTTGCGGATTTTCCCATTCGTACCTCGCTAGAATTGATGATTACAACATGCCAAGAGATTGAAATTCTGCACCATACAAGGTACATAGTTAGGGTGTGCTCAATTCGAGGAAGGTCGACCCATAAGCTTATGAATTCTTCAGCACTGACTAACACTGTGACATCCACGCTCTTTTGGTGCCATAGTGGCACCGCGATCGTGAACGCTCCCGACCGCATTATCTCCGTGCTCGCCGGTGACCTGGTTATCGCTCCAGCCGGTGCCTTTATCACCAGTTCCGGGGCCGCCGGCCACGACAGGGGTGCCACGGGGGTAGTTATTCCCATTAGCTTCCCCGGGATGAAAATCACCGGTGCTACCCGTCGCATGCACTTGGGGCAGGTGTGGTCCGACCGCATGATTAGCGAATACTCCCGCAGCATGCTGGGGGAATCCGAATTGAGCGCCGACATTATGAAGCTTTTCGACGATCGAGCCAAGCCCCCGAAAATGCCCACCGCCCCCGCGGCGTTAGCCGTCGCAAAGCAATTGCAGGCGAACCCGGCTGACCCGACCTCGCTCATTGACTTCGCCAAGCGGCAGCATGTGAGCTCCCGAACCCTGCAACGCCAATTCCAGGCCACCACCAACTACACCTTCAGCGAATGGCGGGCCGCCTACCGAGTATCCGTCGCTGCCGACCTATTGTCGCACCAATTCACCATCACCAATGTGGCATCCATGGTGGGATTCGACGCCACCAGCAGCCTGACTAGGGCGTTTAAACGACACACCGGCACCACGCCGTCCTCGTTCACCACGGGCGCCGTCGGCATGGGTGCAGCGGGGGTAGCTCCACAAATACCCCCGTTGACGACGTTTGCTCGGGCTGAAACCGACCAGGTGTTGTGGATCTACCGGGGCACCGCCACCGTCACCACCGCCGGCTATTGCCGATTCATGGGTGCGGGGGAAACCGTCACCATTCCCGCCGGCACCGACACCCGCCTCGACATTGCGGCCGGCTCCATTGCGTTGCCGGTACCGGTCAACTTTGATGAATGCAACGGGACGGTGGATTGGGCATTAGTGTTCGGCATGTGCGAGATGACCACCCCGTTTGCCGCGCTTGAAGAGACCGAACGGAAACTCGCCGAAAAGGACCTCATTCCTACTATCTAACATGCGCATTACGCACATAACAGTTATGCTACAAATTCTGGTTCACCATTGAAAATGTGAGCACGGGAACTAAAATCGCCACTGTTACGTTAAACACTATGAACACATAAAAACGTAAACAATTTTTAAACATAGTGGCTTAACCCCCACCCCATATGATCGGGTGGGGGCGCAATAAAACTTGACAGAAAGGACAGTGTTTCTTCAACCATGCGTAGCAGCAATAATCCGGTGCTGAAATCACTCTCAGAAGTCCGTACCACCAACTATTACGGTGGCTATCAGCAGCAAGCCCACGACCCCTACGGTCAGTATGGTGCGCCGCAACAACCACTACAGGCCGAGCGGCCCATGACCGTGGACGATGTGGTGACCAACACGGGGATCACCCTCGGCGTCATTATCGCCCTGGCCGCGGTGAACTTCGGCATTTCTACCTTTGTCAATGTTCAGCTGTCACTGTTTTTGACCCTGATTGGTGCCATCGGTGGACTGATTACCGTCCTGGTGGGCACCTTCGGTAAGAAATACGGTTCCAAGGCCATCACCCTGACCTATGCAGCCTTCGAAGGCCTGTTCGTTGGCGGCATTTCCGTTGTGCTCTCCGGCTTCATCGTGGGGAAGCAAAACGCTGGCCTGCTCATCGGGCAAGCCATCATCGGCACCCTGGGCGTATTCCTCGGCATGCTGTACGTGTACAAGACCGGCGCAGTCAAGGTTACCCCCCGGTTTAACCGCATCATGACCGGCGCCCTGATTGGTGTGCTCGTGCTCATGCTCGGCAACATGGTGGGCGCCATGTTCTTCGGCTTCAATCCACTGCGGGATGGTGGCCCGATCGCCATCGCCTTCTCCCTGGTGTGCATCGTGTTGGGGGCGCTCAGCTTCATCTCCGACTTCGATGTGGCCGAGCAATTGATCCGCGAGGGTGCCCCCGCCCGCTACTCCTGGGGCGTGGCCATGGGCCTGGCAGTCACCCTGGTGTGGCTGTACACCGAAATCCTGCGCCTGCTGAGCTACTTCCAATCAAGGTAATTCTTCATACCTATAGGTAGGCGCTCCTAGGGGCGTCGATAAGCAAAAACCCGGCTAGGGAGGGCAACCAGCCGGGTTTTCTTGCGTCTTATTACAGCTTCTTATTGCGCAGCGTGGCGGCCTTCACTGAATCATACGGCTCGGCGGAAACCACGGTGACGGAAATAACCTTACCGTTCGGGGCAGTATATTCGCGGGTTTCCCCCTCGTGGGCGCCCAGGATTGCCGCACCCAGCGGAGACTGCTCGGAATAGGTCTCCAAATCCTTATTGTCGGAGGCTGCGGCGCGGGTACCAATAAGGAACGTCTCCTTATTCTCCGGCTTGCCGTTATAGTACACATGCACCACGGACCCAACATGGGCTACGCCCTCAATAATGCCCGACCGTTCGGTGGTGGAATTCGCCAAAATTTCGGAAATATGTTTGATGCGGGCCTCTTCCTGGTCCTGCATCTCCCGCGCCGCATCATAGCCGGCGTTTTCCTTCAGGTCGCCTTCCTCACGCCGCTCGTTGATTTCCGCCGCCACCACCGGGCGGTGCGCAATCAAGGCATTCAGCTCTTCCTCCAGCTTAGCCTTGCTTTCCGGGGTGATGTACTGCTTCTGATTCTCCACCATAATATGTTGCTATACCTTAAAACTCGTGGGCTTATCGCTTATCGACGCCGAATCTTACCACAATCAGTCACTGCCGCTGGCGCATTACCCGCTGGTCGCAGGCAGGGCACCAACCTGCTCCTCGGTCTGCTCTAAATAAAACGGGATTGTCTCCCCGCAACCATATGCGCCCCCCGCCACCGCTGGTTCCCGCGTAATAATATCCAGCTGTAACCGTTGCAGATTCTCCCCACCAGGGGAAATATACACCTCGCGGCGACCCACCTCCGCCATGTCATAATTTAATGCCGTCACAATGCAATAAGCGGGCGTATCCACATTCTTCCGCTTCACATCCACCCACACCCGCAACGAATTATCACTTATCCGTTCGGAACTGGCGAATGTAACATTCGTGGTCTGGTTCTCGCTGGTCTGTAAATACTTCGCCAACGCTACCGCAAACGCAATGACCAGCATCAACGCAAATACCGCCACGATTTTACTGCTGATAGTGGACTGTGGTTGGGCGGTGTGCCCATGGTATCTTGAACGGTTAGTCATGATTACTTCTTTACGAGTCAAAGCGGTGCAGAACGAAGTGACAGACACAGAAGTGTGCGGAATAGAATGATGCCCAGCATGGTTGTCTGTTAAGTATAAACATCTTAACCGATGCCACCTACCATCCACGATCAACCTCAAGGAAGACCCACGTGACGCAACGACGAATCCTCGCCATTCACGCCCACCCCGACGACGAGTCCAGCAAAGGCGCAGCCACCATGGCCCGTTATGCCGATGAAGGCAACCGGGTCATGGTGCTCACCTGCACAGGTGGGGAACGCGGCGATATTCTCAACCCTGCCCTCATCGACACGCCTGGCGTGAAGGAAAACATCAAGGCCATCCGGGCCGAAGAAATGGCCGCAGCCGTCGCGGCACTCGGCGTGGAACATAAATGGCTCGGCTATATTGATTCCGGTCTGCCGCAAGGCGATCCACTGCCGCCCCTCCCGAAAGGTAGCTTCGCCCTTGCCGACACTGACGAGGTCACCCAGAAAGTCGTGCAGGTCATCCGGGAATTTCGCCCCGAAGTCATTATCACCTACGACGAAAACGGCGGCTACCCCCACCCCGATCACCTCAAAGTTCACGAAGTATCCATGCTTGCCTGGGACCTGGCCGGGGACCCCACCTACCACCCGGAACTTGGCGAACCGTGGGAACCCCTCAAGCTGTACTACACACACGGATTCATCCGCCAACGCCTGCAACTATTCCACGATCTCCTCATCAAAGAAGGCAAACCCAGCCCCTATGGGGATATCCTGCAACGGTGGAAAGCCCACCAAGGTGACATCATGCTGCGGGTCACCACCCAGGTGAATGCCGCCGACTATTTCGAACAACGCGACCAGGCTCTACGCGCCCACGCTACCCAAATCGACCCGGCCGGCACATTCTTCGGCACCCCGGTGGAAGTGCAACAAAAAATGTGGCCCACGGAAGAATTCGAATTGGCCAAAACCCGGGTGAAAACCACCTTCCCCGAGACCGATTTACTCGCTGGGCTGGAATGATGGGCTTCTGCTAAAGTGCAGAGTGACTACTTTACAAGGTAAACGTTGGAGGATGTCATGGTCGTCGAATCAGTCCTGCTAGTAGCGCAACAAGGTGCCGGCCCGGTGGGGTCGGAATTTGGGAAAGCCTCACCCATCGGCTGGTTTGTGATCGTGGCGCTGCTCGCCGCGGTGCTGTTTCTCGGGTGGGCGTTCCACCGTCGCTACAGTCGCATGAATCGGCGGCGACTCTTCGCCGAAACCCACGGAATCGACCCATTTGATGCGGAAAAACTCGACGCGGCCATGGCGGAGGCCGGGGTGTTAGACCAACGAAAACTCGGCTGGTTCTAAGCTATTCCTAGCTGGCTTTTGGCCAACATTCGCAATCCACCATCCGCACGAAAAGAGTAAAACCGAAGTGAGCATGATTCCCTCCATTCTGCCGGCGTTACTATATCCCCTCTACGAACGGCGATTGCTGCGGGAAATCTCCGGCGCTAAACGACCTGAACACGTCGCAATCATGTGCGACGGCAACCGCCGATGGGCTCGGGAAGCCGGGTTTATCGACGTCAGCCACGGGCATCGGGTGGGTGCGAAAAAAATTGGGGAACTCGTCTCCTGGTGTGCCGACACCGATGTGGAATTGGTCACCATCTACCTGCTCTCCACTGAAAACCTGGGGCGTGATGCCGAAGAACTCCAACTCCTACTCGACATCATCTGTGACGTTGTTGCCGAACTCTCCGCCCCGCACCGCAACTGTCGCGTGCGACTCGTCGGGCACCTCAACCTGCTGCCCGAACACATATCCCACCGGCTCAGCGTGTCCTCCGAACAAACCAAAACCAACACCGGTGTGACCGTCAACGTTGCCGTGGGCTACGGGGGGCGGCAAGAAATCGTGGACGCGGTCCGTGACTTCATCGCCAGCGAGGCGCGGGAGGGCACCACCACCACGGAACTTGTGGAAAAAGTCAGTGCCGAAGCCATTGCCTCCCACCTCTATACCTCCGGGCAACCCGACCCGGACCTGGTCATTCGCACGTCGGGAGAACAACGATTATCCGGCTTCCTCCTGTGGCAGTCGGCCTACTCGGAAATTTGGTTCACCGACACCTACTGGCCGGCCTTCCGCCGCCTCGATTTCCTGCGGGCACTGCGTGAATACTCCAAGCGTTCCCGCCGATTCGGAAAATAATCCCCAACCGTAGTAAGGACAGTTATGGACGCCCATATTCGGTACCAATCCATCTATTCCTCATCAAAAGAGTATGCGGAAAAACTCGCTGAGCTCCTCACCATGCAGGACATATCCGCACAAGCATTCGATGCAGACCATCCGGTGCCTGTCGACGACAAACCCGTGGTGATTTTCAGCTATGTTCACGGACCGGTCATTCCCGCGGCCAAGCTCGCCACCCGCATCAGCACCGAATCCCCCCTCGGGCGAAACATTGCCGCCGTTGCGGTGGGCATGACCCCCATCGAATCCGCCAAGGCCAAAGACCAAATGTGCTCCATGGTGCCGGACACCTGCGCCAGGTTTTACGTTCCCGGCCGGCTCAACTACTCCACCGTGCAACCCAGCCACAAGGCCATCCTCACCTCGATCGTTACCGCTCTGAAACTGAAACCCGGAAAATCCCCCGCCGAACAAGCCCTGGTGGCGGGCTATAACAAAGACATTAATGGTATCGACTTCACTTACCTTGACCCCATCGTGTCCTGGGTTACTGCGGGTTAATCCCACCATTGGGCGTCGCAAAGCGGCGGCCAGCGATTACAGCTTGCGCATGCGCACCCGCTGCACCGAATGGTCGGAACGC
>CAUVMZ010000025.1:0-21979 GCA_963552855.1 uncultured Corynebacterium sp.
TGTTTTTTTTGCTGTTTAAAGACATATTTTCTTTAAATTAATTAGGTGACAGAAGCGGAGAATAATCAGTGAATGAAAAATGGCTCCATCGTGCCGACCTCGCTGAATCCGCCATCAACGAGCGTCATGCTAGTCGGGTGTGGGGTTTCCCCAACACGAATTTAGCGGTTGCTGCCTGGCCGCCGCATACGAAAGAAAAACTGTTTTACCGTTGGCATTATTGGTGGCAGGCGCATTATCTTGATTGCTTGGTTGATGCCGCTATTCGTCGCCCCACTAAGGTCCGTAAGCAGCGGATTCGGCAGACTATTACTGGTATTCGGGTGCGTAATTTAGGCCAGTTTACCCGCAATAATTATTATGACGATAAGTTGTGGTTGGCGTTAGCGTTGGGGCGGGCCCATAAGGTGCTGAATCCGCGGCGGATGAAGAAGAAGTCGTTGGTGGCGTTAGAAGAAAACATTTTGGATGGTATCGACCCGGTCATGGCGGTGTTGCCGTGGCGGGTGGGGGAAATGTTTTTCAACGTTCCCACGAATGGTCCCGGCGCGATTCTGATGGCGCGTACCGGCCAGGTCGCTAAGGCGCGGTTTTTGGTGGATTGGGTGTTCGACGAGCTTATCGACGACCATGGGTTGGTGATGGATGGTATTCGCATGTCGATGAATGGGCCGGAGGTGGTGAAGAACCTGCATCCCTATTGTCAGGGGGTGATGATGGGCGCTTGTTTGGAGTTGACGTTGCGGTTGCGGGAGTCGCCGGAAACCTATGAGGATTCCATGGCCTATCAGGCGCATGTGCGGAGTGTGTTGCATGCGGTGGAGAAGGACATGGCCACACCAACGGGGGTGATTAATTGGGATACCCGTGATGGTGATGGTGGCCTGTTTAAGGGGATTCTGGCCCGGTATTTAGCTGATGTTGCGGTGCGGTTGCCGGACGATAGTGAGGCTAATGTGGCGGCGAAGAAGTTGGCCCGGAAGCTGGTGTTGTCGAGTGCGGAAAGCGTGTGGAATCATCGCCTGGAGGTTGATGGGTTGCCCGTGTTTGCCTCTGACTGGTTGGGTGATGCGAAACTGCCGCATAATTATGGGTTGACGACGAAACCGTTGAGTGATTTTGTGCGGTTGGTGCGGATTGATGAGCGGGATTTGTCGGTGCAGCTTTCCGGGTGGATGCTGCTTGAGGCTGCCGCGAGAATTTCGGCCGCCGACCCGGTGGAGGGGGAATAACCAGAGGTCTGTTTCTAGCCCCAATCTTTTTCGTAAAAGAGGTTGGGGTGTGAGATTTGCGTCATGGGGGGTGGTGTGGGGGATAGCAGAAACCGGGTATTTTAAATAGGGTTTTAACTGTGGTTTTTTCTGGGTGCCCCAAAGATGTTTCGGGAATGGCTGTAGCAGTCGAAAGCGGATGTCTGGCATTCAGCTTAAGATGACGAGTGTATCCATAACATCATATCGAGACACTAGATACCTTCTGTGGCTAAGATTTGACGTGTGGGAAACTGGAAGTGATTGGAGATCAACCTCATGACATACCCTTACAACAACGATCAGCAACCTGATTCGGTGAATAATCCATTTTTGGGTAGCCAACCGGGTGGTTTGGGGTCGCAGTATGACCCTAATGGTCTTGCCGCTAATCCTTCGTATAGTCCCGATCCTGTAGCGGATTATGGTTATAATCCTACGCCTGTGGGCGGCACCGATTGGCAGCAGTCAGCATCTGGCTATGATTACAGCGCACAATATGGGGTGCCGGTGCCGCAGCAGCAGCCACAATATGGGGTGTTACCGCAGCAGCAACAGTATTATGTGGCGCCGTTGCAGCAGAATCCGCCGAAGGATAAAGCCATTGCTATTCTGTTTTGCCTGTTCTTCGGTTGTTTTGGGGCGCATAATTTCTATACCGGGTTTAATGGGATGGGGGCGGCGCAGCTAGTGCTTTTGCTTGTGGGGTGGTTGTTCTTCATCTTCATCATAGGAATACCCTTGTTGATTGCATTGAGTATTTGGGTGTTTGTCGACCTGATTATGATTATCGCCGGTAGTGGACGGTTTGCTTATGTTTTTCGGTCCTGACCAGTAAAATTATTAGAATCCTCGCATGTGTGTTTCATGCGGGGACTACTTTGGGTTTAGGGCCGGAAACCCTCTCGGCACATCCCAGAAACCAACTATCAGTTTGAGGAGAATACCGCACATGTCCGCTTCAACCGGCGGTGGCGCTGGCGACCCGTTTAGCAACTCTGGCCCCAGCCAGACGCACGACCCGTTTTCCCAGGTGGAACCGGCGAAAACTGGGGACACTACCGTCCGAAAAGGCCAATTTGACCCCTTTGGCACCACTAACCCCAACACACCGGCTGATGCCTTTGGTGACACTGCCGTTCCCGTGGCGCACCGCACCCCGGTGAGTGGGCCGTGGTATTACGTCATTCCGGCGTTTGTGGCCGCCATGATTGCTGCGGTGCTTGCTATATTGGCGTTTGCCGTTGGTGGGAGCGCAACTGACACAATGTTCCACAACTATGCCATTTGTGGCTGGGTCATGGCCGGTATTGTGGGTTTCCTCCTGATTGGGATGCACATGCGGGCGGATAATCGTCGACAAGCGGAAAACTTCTATATCGAAAACCCCATGCAGTATGTGCTCATGCGGGCCACCATTATCATTGGGTCGCTGGCGGTTGTGGGCACCGCGTTCGAAATCGCCTTGTGGTTATCAAAAACAGTCGGGTAAAAACGGGTAAAAAGGGAACCAATATGAAAAGTTTGACTGCACCACCTCTGTGGCGGATTCTCTCCTCGTTCGCCGTCATCGCCATTATCGGCATACTCGCACTACCCGGCGTGGTCCAGGCGGAAGACGCCGAAGTATCTCCCTCGGGTAGGGAGAACATTAAAAAACTCAATACCTGCATTGACAATAAGAAAAAAGCCGACCTGATTTTCGTGATTGACGAATCGGCGTCGCTCAAAGGGCATGGTGGTAAACCCGCCACCGACCCCAATAACATACGTGTTCCCGCCATGCAGGACCTGGTCACCCAACTAGGAAAATTCGCCCAGGAAAGCAACGCGGACATTAATGTGAAACTGTCCGGGTTCGGTCAGGGCTACCGGTCGCAG
The DNA here is from genome assembly GCA_963552855.1 of uncultured Corynebacterium sp. Classification (GTDB taxonomy): domain Bacteria; phylum Actinomycetota; class Actinomycetes; order Mycobacteriales; family Mycobacteriaceae; genus Corynebacterium. The sequence continues at coordinate 3,132 of CAUVMZ010000025.1, forward strand.
CCAGACGTGTACGGCGGTTGGGTCAATGTGCGGGACCATGCGGGGGACCTCACCCCACCCATCCAAGGCTTTGACCAGCGCAATAATGATGTGTTTACCGACTATGGCACCGCCCTCAACGGCGCCATGGCGGACCTGGCTAGCCGGCCCGAACCGGATAGCTGCAAGGCCATCCTGTTTTTCACCGATGGAAAACTCACCGTCCAGGGGGACCAAAAGGCCGACATTGTGGCCCAAAAAGCCATTTGTTCCGCCGACGGGCAGGTGAAGAAACTCCGGGACGCCAATATTCAACTGTTTACCGTGGGCTTGATCCCCTCTGGGGAAGAATCGCCCGAGCAAATCCTGCGGTCCATGTCGGAAGGCAACGACTGTGCCATCGACACCGTGCCCAATGGGGCGTTCTTCAATGCCGAATCCAATGCGGCATCGCTGTTTAGCGCTTTCCGGTCCATCCTGCCGAATAACGCGGTGGTGGAACACCACGGCAATACGGCCAGCAAGATGCGGTTCATGCTGGATAATTCCATCACCGAGGTGCGAATCTCCGCGGTGCCGAACGAAATTGTCGACAGTGATGCGCTCATCCCCGTGCTCATCACCCCCCGGGGTAAGGAAATCCCCCTCAAGGGCAGTTCTGCCTCCAACGATGATGTGAGTATCAAAGTGGATCGGGGCGACAGCGTGCCCGGCATGGTGGACATCACCATGTCGAAGGACCAGGCCGGCGACTGGGCTGGGGAATGGCTCTTCGGCTACCAGGCGAAGGAAGGCACCAACACCCAATACTCGGCGAAAGCCCAAATCTTCCCCGGCCTCACCACCATTGCCGAAGAACTCAACGACAAGGAAGTCATTGGGCTCAGCAATAACGAAGTCATCCACGTGGCCCTGGTGAACCGGGATGGGCAACCCCAAAAACTCGAAGGCGAAGCCAAACTGGAGGCAAAATTCGCCCCCGCCGATGGTTCCGAACCCATCAACCTCATCGAACCCACCTCCATTGGTGACGGGTTCCCCGTGGTTGTGCCGCTGAAAGTCATCGACAAGCCGTCGACCGGTGAAATCACCCTGAGCACTGCCATCGTGACCAAGGGCAAGGATAATAAGCCCGGCACCCAACTCACGCCCGTGGTGGCCCGCTATCCGGTGGCAATCAGCCCCAGCAACTTCCCGAAGGTGGCTGGTCAGGTTGATATTAAAGTCAACCAGCTGGAAACCCAGGTGTCAGTCCCCGTGGAAGGCCCCGGCAAACTCTGGATTGATGAAAAAGCCACCGGTACGAAAATCACCACCCCGGAGGGGGCAACACCGCTGAAATTCGAAGCGCCGAACAACAGCGGCGAAAAGGCCCTCACCCTCCAGGCTGGGCAAAAAGGCTCCCTGCCGCTGATTATTCGCACCGACAAGCTTGTCGACGGGCCAATTGCGGTCAATAGTTTAGTGAAACTGGAAAGCCTGAAAACTGGTGAAGAAGGCGAAGTCGCCGTCCAATTCACCGGCACCATGCAGGCACCCGTGAACAAACCCGTGTTCGCCGGCGTGTTCGTGCTCGTGCTCATCCTGGCCATCCTCATCCCGCTCATCATCCTCTACCTCATCAAATACCTCACCGGCCTGCTGGTGCAATCCACCCTGCACGCCAAGAGCATCCCCGTGGCCATTAAGAACGGTCGGCTGGTTCGGGAAGACACCGGCCAAAACCTCACGTTCACCTTCGACGAGCTCGTACTCAACACCCCCGGGGTGAAACCACAATCCCGCGAAGTCGTGCTCGCCGGCAAGAAAATCCGGGCCCGCTACGGGTTCAACCCCTTCAGCTCCGCATACGCGGCGGTGGAAGACGGCCCCTCCATTGGTAACCTGGGTCGGCAGGTCAAAGGCCGGGCAAAACTGCCGCTCGCCCTGCGCCGCACCTGGGTGCTCTACGCCGACAAATACACCAAGAACAAGGGTCAACTCCTCGTCATTGTCGACCCCAACATTCAACAACCCGATATTGATGCCCTTGCTGCCGAAGCCCAGGCCAAGGCCAAGGACTATTTCGACCGGTTCCCTGAACCAGCCCCCGCCGACACCGACGGGGCGGATGGGCCGCACGTCACCGCGTCGCAAAGCACAGGTGCGAAACCCGACCCCTTTGGTGGTGCCCCCAGCAAACCGCAACCGCCGCGCACCAGCCGGAACCCCCAGCCCCGCCGGGACGACGATGTGCACCGGACAGCGTCACTTGACCGGCCCACCGAAAACGACAGTAACGACCCGTTCGCGTAACCCACGCACCGAACGGAAAACCCACGGAGGTAAGAGATAATGCGGAAGTTTTTAGTTGTCGGTTGCGGCGGCTCTGGAGCCAAAACCCAGGCCTACATGATGGACCAACTAAAAGCGCTCATGCGCAACATCGAACCCGAACGCACCGAACTGCCAAAATGCTGGCAATTCGTCACCATTGATGTGCCTCTCACCCCCGAAAACGGCCCCAGCAAACTCCCCAACGTCCCCCAGGCTGGGGGCCGCTACATCGGCATCGGATCCGCGCAACGCTACTCCACCTTCGACATTGGGGTTTCCAGCGAACTCGTCAACAATGGGGGTCTGAAAGAAATCGCCACCTGGGCCCCCGCCAACCCCGGCTCTATCGCCACCCCGGTCTCTGACGGCGCCGGCCAATACCGGGCCCTCGGGCGCATGCTCACCATCCCCGCCGTGAAAAAAATCCAGGAAGGACTCAAACTCTCCCTCGACGTCCTCAATAACGCCGAAACCATCAAGGAACTCAACGAACTCAACTACAAAATCACCGGCAAACGCGCCGACGCCAACCTGCAATCCCCCGTCATACTCATCATCTCCTCCATGGCCGGCGGCGCGGGTGCCTCCATGTTCCTCGACGTTTGCCGCATCCTCTCCACCCTCCCCAACTCCAAACCCCAACACACCGGCGTCTTCATGTTCACCCCCGAGGTATTCTCCGAAATACCCAAGGAAATGATGATGGGCGCCTGGCCTAACTCGCTCGCCATGTTCGGCGAAGCCGTCGCCGCCCAATCCGGGGCCGCCGTCGAATCCGACACTGCACTGTTCTCCGCCCTCGGCATCAATGGCGCCAACGAACCCTTTACCTTCGCACGCATGTTCCCCATAGGTAACCGCATGGGCGACCAAGGTGCGGTTTTTGGTGATGGCAGTTCCAACGGGGTGTACCGCGGGCTGGGTCGCGCCCTCAGCGCTCTCATGTACTCCGAACAAGCATGCGAAAGCTTCGTCGCCTACTCCCTTGGTAACACCGGATCCCCCGACGCCAACCGCAACTACCTCGGCTGGGCCGAACCCAACGGCCTCCCCTGGGATGGTATGCCCTGGGGCACCATGGGCTTCGCCCAACTCTCCATGGGCCGCGACAAATACGCCGAATACGCCGCCCAACGCCTCGCCCGCTCCGCCTTCGACCGGCTCCTCCGCGGCCACCTCGACCCCGTCAATCCCGCCACCGCCGAAGAACAACTCAAAGCCCGACTCGAAGAACGACTCCCCAACGTCTTCACCTCCCTCAAATTCCTCCCCCAAATGCGGACCACCCAGCCCACCGGCCACATGATCGGCCAATGGCTCCGCAGCATCTTTGGCCAAGAACTCGCCACCGCCGCCGACACCTGCGTCGCCACCCTCCGCAACAGCCTCCCCCAATACGTCGAAGGCCAGCGCGGCCAAGAATGGGCCGCCGCCGTCTACGACCGGCTCGCCCACCCGGCCCTCGCCACCACCATCACCACCGACCTCAATAACGCCGCCTACACCGCCATCTACGCCTACGCCGACGAACTCATGAACAACCTCATCAGCGTCTGCGAAGTAGAACTCGCAACCATGGGCGTCCCCTTCGTCGAAGCCGTCCTCAACGAAATCACCGACCTCATCCAACAACGCATCCTCCCCGCCCTCAACCACATCAGCCACAAAACCACCAACTACAACCCCCTCGCCAAACCCGGCCAAGTCGACGTCATACTCCAACCCATCAACGGCCGCGGCCGCGCCTACAACCTCGACGAAACCATGGGCGAAATCGCCTACGCCTACCGTCACCAATTCGAAACCGGGTTCCTCTCCGCCCTCGCCCGCAACCTCATGCCCGTCCTCGACGACTTCCGCGTCTCTGGGCTCAGCCGACTCGTCCGCGAAATCAACGACGCCCACGCCGACCTCATCGAAGCCGACCGGCGCAAAGACATCAACACCAACCTCGCCGACGTCTCCACCGACGACCCCGTGGCCTGGCCCACCGACCTCGACGAACGCATCAGCGACCGCTTCCACGGCTCCTACAACGAAATACTCATCACCGAAGTCGACTCCTTCCCCCAGGACTACGACTCCCACCTGGTCGAAACCGTCCGGGTCTCCGAACCCACCGTCTTCGACGTCACCCAAGCCTCCCGGCTTGCCGCCCGCTCCGTCATCCTCGGCGAATGGGAAACCACCGACGCCCTCAAAGCCCCCAAAAACACCCTCGCCCCCCAACTCCGGCCCGAAGTCAAAGGCAACCGCGCCGGGTGGGTGTGTAAACATCTGCAAAACCCGCCCCTCGGGTCAGGCCTGCCCACCCGGGAATCCAGCCCGGCCGTATTCCGGGCGCTCATCCGGCCCAAAAACCTCCTGGGCCGGGCCCGCATCTGGATCAACCGGCCCGGCTACCACTTCCAACGCTTCATCGGCATGGACCTGCGCTCCTATATGACCCAAGACCAGTCCGTGAACGACGTGGAATACCACGAGCGCATCAACCGGCTACGGGCCGCATTCGAAGTGGCATTAAGCCAGGCCCGGCCGCTGGCCGCAGTGAACGCCGCCATGGTGAACCTGGTGCACGGCACTGACGTGACCTACCGGTACAGCTTCTCCGAAATCCCCTTCCGGGACCTCAGCGCCGCCGCGGAACTGGGCTCCGTGCTTGACGGGGTGCAGGCGTTGGACAACCACACCAAGGACGTGTTCGAAAAATCCCTGTCGGACACGAAGAAAGTGCAGCACATCGACATTTTTGGTTCCTACCCGAACTATTCGCCGATCGTGTTCAGCTCGCTGCTGCCCCGCATCTCGGACGATTGGGCGTCCCGCATGGACCGGGTCAACGCCTGGAAACTGCGCCGGGCCCGCCCGCTCACCGGCGCCCTGCCGCTGTCAAACGACGAACGCAAGGCCATGGTGGCCGGCTGGATCCTGGGGCTGGCGGTCGGCCGCGTCCTGGTGTACAACCAGGGGGAGAAAGACGCCCGCGCCTACGTGTTTGATGCGAAGCACAACGAATGGTTGAAATTCCCCCACCCGCTACTTACCGAGCCGGGTAATATGCGGAACCCGGTGGACTGGATGCCGGCGGTCATTGAATCGGTGCTCTTGGCCTACGCGGATTCGCATAATAAGAACGGCCACGGCGGGCTGGCCGGGTCGCTCATTCCCTACCGGGTGCTGCGCGGTATTTACGACGACTCCAACTACCAACCCACCAATAAGGATTCGGGTATCCAACACCCGGCAGTCAAGGTCATGGCGGAGTTCATGCGTACCGGCGTGTTCCCCGCCCGACAAAACGAGATAGTGGGCGAATCAATTGAAGAACGTGCACAATTGATTCGGGCGGCGTTGAATAGAACCAGTGCGGTGGCCAACCAATTCATCCCCAGCACCACATTCGGGTTCCCGGGCGCAGCGGCGGCCAATAAACCCTGGGCGTTGCCGCCGGATCGGGAGTATGCGGCTAAAATGCCGTTCTATCGAGACTTTGCCCAGGATGTGGTGGAAATGTCGGCCCAATTGCATTCGCTTATCGACGAAGCCCAACGGGTGGCAGAGCAGCCGCAACAAACCCAACCGGTGTTTGATCCCAATCAGCATACTTCGGCGGCGCAACCAAGCACGAACGCGCCGAAAGAATTCGACTTTGGTGGTGGCATACTATGACATACAACGGAAATGCCAATGTGATAATCCTGGGCCACGGGAGCGTGTTCGAAGAAATTCGATCGCACGTGGCCGACCTGGTGGCCATGAACCAAGTGCGTCGATCGTTTTGGATCGACACCGCCACCGGCCTGTCCGACGCGGCGGTGCGGGTGCTGGAGTACCGTGATGGTGGCAGCCAGGCGTTTATCAACCTGGACCAGGCGTTACGGGAAATCACCGGTGTGAAACTGGTGATCGCCCTCGACACCCTGGACGACATATCGGATCGCCAATTCGACGCCCTCGACACATGGACGTACGCAATTGAAACCCGGGTGTCGGGCCGGGTGTCCAAAGTGCGGCTCCTGGTGCCCCGCCTGCCCCTGCCCACCACCCCGGTAGACTGGGATCGGTGGAGCGCCTGGTCCACCATAGCGATCGCCCCGGAGGATTCCGACAGCCCCCACTCATCCGCCAGCCCCATCAACCACGCCGACGACCCATTCACCGTGGCCAAGGTGGTGGCCCCCACCATTGTGAGTCTTGCCGGCCTGTGGAGCAGTTCGACCAGCGTGCCCCTGCTGGAGGCCTCCGGGCAGGAAATCTCCTCCGGCCAAAGCGGCTCGTTCCGGCTGGCCCGTGCCTACCACCGCAGCGTGGACGCCTCCGAAGTGGAAGAGGAATTACTCAAACGCGTCGTTGACATTAGCGAACAACTGCCGCTCACTAACCTGGCCGATGGCCGGCAGGCCGTGTACATTAACGATGCTGGCCCCGTGAACGAATACGCGGAACGCCTGCTGCACCAACACCACAGCAGTCTATTGAGCGCAATGATGCCGGAGAATAATCAGGGCACTATCCGGCAGGAAGGGTTTGCCGCGGTGCGGTCCTTCCTCAAGGAATTCTTCCTCGCCGTGGTGGGCACCCCCACCATGTGGAAACAGGCCCTGACCAACACCGTGTCCGAGCGGGTGGCCAAGAACATTCAAAACGGCCTCTACGGGGAGAAATCCGTGGTAGAGGTGGTGATCGGTAACTCCTCCGGCAAGTCCGTGTCCCTGGATAATCTGCAAAACAGTTCGCTCATGATTCAGGAGCGCACCCGCCAGCAAGGGTTCGTGGTGGAGCCACCCCCCAGCCTGTCGGTGCTATGGGAGGGGTACACCAGTGCGGCGCTCACCCTGGTGGACGGGGCAGATCGGTTGCAAGACGACCTGGCCGGCCCCCGCGACCACAACGGCAACCCGGCAATTGTGCGCAAGGGAAATGATTCCGTGCCGGACGTGACGGAATCCTTCGACGGCTACCATCCGGTGCTGGCCGACATTTCCGGCATGTCCCCGGAGGATTCCCGGGTGCTGCCCTTTGATGTGTATGGTGCGCAACGGTTTAAGAGCGAGTTGGATTACGCCCTGTCCCAAACTGCGGACGCCTCCGTGACCCGGGTCAATAATGAGTTTGCGGCCTGGCGGGAGAAAATGTCCACGAGTTTCGCCTGGCGCACCGGGGAAAAACTCCTCGGCCTCCTGGACCAGGCCCGAACCAACGCCCGGAACTCCTGGTATCGGCTGGGCGAATTGCAGCACTATCTGAAGGAACTCACCAGCCGGGACTATGATGCCGAAAACCGGAAGCTGGCCAAAACCCTCCGGTACCTCACCTGCACCTGGGTGGTGTTGTTCTTCATCGAGATTTACTGCACCGGCCGCTACTACCAGCCGGATTGGCGGTTCTTCCTGCCCAGTTGGGAAGGCATCGACTGGCGGTGGGCACTGTTTCTGGTGTTCATCACCACGGTTATCATCATGGGCATCCAAATGCAGATTTTCATGCGCGCCAGACGCGGCATCATTGACGAGATCGAACGCAAAAAACTATTGGAAAGCAACCTCACCATTGCGAGCGATAATTATCTCAATGCGAATAATGATGTGGTGCGGATCGCCTCGGCCTACTATCAGTTCCTGTCATGGAGCACCCTGCTGGGGCGGGTAATATCCCAACCGTTCGGCAAACCCCACAAAGAGGCGTCGGCCCCGCCCATCCCCACCGATGGCATGCCCCGCTCCACCCAGTTGGGGCGCGCCGTGGTGGACGATAACGCCATGGTGTCCCTGGTGAATGATGTGCGGTCGAAAATGTTCCAAACCAGTTGGGCAGGCACCGCGCTCACTGCCTTTGTCGATGATGTGTTTACCATCATTAAGCAGAAGGAGGGCATTAACCCGTCCCGCATCAAGGAACTGTATGGGCAGCCGGGGTTCCGCAGCAATTCCACCCTGGACCGGTTGTGCACGTGGGCCATTGGGCCGGAAATGGCGGCCCGGGACCGGATCCACGAAAATTGGGAAACCGCCATTTCCGACCAGTCGGTCATCGCCCACATCAACCAGGCCCTCAACACCGTCGAATACTACGAAAATAATGAGCTGAAGCGGGTTCCGCGGGAACAATTCCTGTTTGCCCTGCAACAGGCGGACGTGTCCCAGTCGCGGTTCTCAAACGCATCAGTATCCCCGGTGGGGGTGAACCGGGGGGCTACAAATGTGGAGCCGGCGTTCTCCCACACGGACGCCAAAGATCCCTCCAGCGCCAACCTCACCCGGTTCGTCACCGTCTCCCAATTCGGTCCGGCGGTACCATTGGGGTACCTGGTGGGCACCGGGAAGGCTCGCACCAGTGGGCCGGTGGAATTCCACGTCCCCGACTCGACAGACACCCAGACCAACCCGTTTGGCCTGGGGGGAGCTGGTGCACCCAGTTTCAATTTTGATGACTCGGACGGGACGATTTAAGCAAGAGGGTAGATTTATAGTGGCTCAATACAACACAATTTCCGCGATTCCGTTTCCCGACCTATTAAAGGTATCCAGCCTGGTCAACCCCACCCGGGCGAATATTACCGAGGTTCTCCAAGGCTACCCCGATGAGGTCGTCGATAAGCTCGTGGCATTATTAAACGGGCATGCGGACCAGGACGAGCCCGATGAGCTTGTCGACGCCGAACCGGTGGAGCCGCCCGTGGAACACCAACCCAACCCCGATGCTCAGGAAACCGTGGTGTTTGATCGACCCGACACCACCATCCACAATGCGCGACAGTCCGCCGCAGTGTTCCAGTCGGAGCCCACCGGCACCTACCGCAGTGGGGCAAAACAGTCGCTGTTCCAGGACTTTGAGGAAGCATCCGACCATGATGCGCCGGCATCTCAGGAGGCGGAACCTGCCGACGTGCCCATGAACCCCATGCCATCCGACACCACCCTGGACCAGGACGTGAGTCGGAAAACCACGTCCACGGATGCGCCACACGGCGGCCCCGAGCCCGCCGCCGATACCAACCAACCGCCGGTGACGCAGGCGCCCGACACGCAACAAACGACCCCGCCCGCCGCCACCCCGGCCCAGCCGGCCACGCCGCCGGCCCAGGCTGCGGCGACCACCGCGTCGACAAGCGCAGGCAGAGGCGGTTTTTCGCTCGCCGCCATGCTCAAGGCCGCCAAAGACGCCGAAATAGAGCGGCAGCGCCGGGTCGACCCCAACGATTTTGAAGACATTGATCGTAGCTATTTCGCCGACTACGACTGGAGTGCGCAGGAAGTCACCCGCGATACCGTCCACATCATTCCCGAAAACCTGTATAACACCGAGGACGGCGCTGACACACCACCTACCATGCTCATTTATTGGGATCCCGTTGATATCTCCGACGACCAGATCGTGCTCTACCTATTGGTTGGGGATGATTTCGAACAGGAACCCAGCCCCGAAAACGGCCACGAACTCGTGGTGACTCGGGGGACCGCCTTCCGGGAAACCATTAACGAGGATGCCGGCATGCGCCACTACATGGTGTGGGCATATATCGCCCCGGAAGCGAATCCAAAGCAGTTGCTGGCGGTCCAGCCCGTGTTCGTTGGTGAAAGCGCCATTGCCCTGCCGCCCTCGGATTTGAAGGTGGTGGAATCCGACGGCGTGGTCACCGGCACGTGGACGCCGAAACGAGGCCACGCCAACGTCATGGTGTACGTGCGGCAATCCTCGGACCGGCGGCCATTGGACTCGCCCGAAAACCGGCTGCGGGACAAGGTGGATGCCCGCGGCTTCAGCTACACCGTGCCCGTTCGCGGCGTCACCTATGATTTCCAGCTGTTTCCCGAAATCGTCTTCCGGGGCAATACCATGCGGGGCGTGGGCGGCGAGGTGCGCCAACTGACCATTAGCGCCAACATTCAGCAGATCGAACTGCTCGAAGCCAGCCTCATGGTGCGGGAGGAAGGCACCCGCGGGTCCGGCAATGACACCATTCTGCTCAGCTATATTCATCCCCCCACCGGCGAGGTCAAAATCTACCTCACCAAGACGGAACCCGCCCCCGACCTGATCGGCCAGGAGGTGGACAGTAGCTACCTCGACGATGACGATGCCCTGGGCAACACCGAATGGAGTAAATCCTACGAGGGCGACCCCGGCGAGGAAATGATCAAGGAACTCTCGTGGCCGGCCGGCTGGTCCCAGGTGTACTGTGTGCCCGTCAACGTGGTGGGGGAAAAATCCATGGTGGGCGAGCCCAAACAGATCCGCCGGGTGGAGTCCATTAAAGACTTCGACCTGATCCAGCGGGTGGACAGTCAACTCATCACATTCGACTGGCCCAGCGGGGCACAAATGGTGGAGGTGCGGCAGGAACAAAAACCCATGCTGGAACTCACCGAGGACGACTATCGGCGGCAGGGCGGTATTCGCCTGCACCTCAACCCGCTGCACGACAAGGTGACCCTGCTGCCCAAGGCCATTCACGAGGGCCGCTACACGAAGGCGGACCATGCCACCAGCAAGGACTATCCCGGCCTGAAACTGTACGCCTATAAGATTGAGGTGCCGCAGGAGCCCGGGGAGGGTGTGCTGCCGAAACTGTGGATTTGGCGTGAGGATTTAGAAGACCGAAACCAGGCCCCCCGATTTTCCCTGGTGTACCGGTCGGATCGCTTGCCGCTCTATAACGAGGACGGGGAGGAAGTCATTCGGTGCGCCCTGTCCAACGATCAGCGGGGTGCCCCCGGGGAGCCCGCACCGTTTTTGAACCCGGACACGTTGGCCCACGGGTTTGATAAGGCAAAATCGTGGGGCGAGTATTGGTTGATTGATTTGCCTTCCGAGGGGCCGAACGCGAAAACCAGTGGGTTTATCCGGCTATTTATCCAGCCGGATTCGGATGACGCGGCAACGGAAAAAGGTGCGTCGCGGGTACTCATTGATGATGAGGCCATTGACTCGTTGAATCTGGATGATGGTAAGTGGTCTGCTTATTTCTACCAGCGAGGTTATTAAAGGGTTAGTGAAATTAAGGGATGAGTGATAATGGCAGGGGCATTTAGTTTTGCATCGTTTTCTCGTACCGCGGGACGAAATGGTGGTTGGGGCATTGGCGAGCTCAAGGGGGATATCACGCTCGACCAGGCCCACCGGCTACGAGAATTGATTCCGTCGTCGATTAATGATGGTATCGACCCGGGGAATTACCCGTCGAAAGAGGTGGTCGCCCAGCTGACCCGGCGGTTTGCGTGGCTGCCCAATGGGGATGCAGGTCCCGGGTTTTCGTTTTATGCGTCGGCGCAGGCGGGGAAGGATTCCACGAACCGCCCCGGCAATGTCTTTACCTTCGTACAGGTGTGCGATGATGATTCGATGGGGGTGTATCAGCCCACGGAGTTTTTATACTCCGAGGAGATTCCCATTCCGTTTGGCAAAAACCAGGTGGATCGCGCCGAGATTCCCGAAAGGTTAATGCTGCCCGGCCCGATCACGCCGGAGGTTTTAGACTATTTTCTCGACGGCTGGTCGGGTAGGAGTCCGCTGCCGCTGTATTTCCAGGCGGTAATGCCGGCGGAGCGTCGCAGGCTCGCCCAGGCCATTGCCGCAGCTACCGCCATAAAACAGGTGGTGTTGGCCTGCCCGCTGGCGGAGTCTGCCCTGTGGGTGGCGGCGGTGGCGCGCAGCACGGCGTATGCCCGCGACTTTAGCTTTTCGACGTTCGAAACGGCGGACCGCATCGAATACATTCTCCGGGCCGGGTGCAAACTCAGCATCGTGGATGTGGCTCACGCCCACCACGTGGCCCCCAAGGTTGTGGCCATGGATGCCCTGTTTATTAGGTCGGACGACCCGGACTGGGCGGAGCTAGAAAGCTACGAATCGAACGAAAATTCGGATTTACTATCCATGGAGATCCCCAGCCTGGACGCCGGCCCCATGGGCGGTGCTGCCGCCGACCCCGCGGCGGGTGGTGGGCTGCTGCCCGGCGCGGAACTGTCCACGGTAGATTTGACGAAGCTGCCGGAATTATCGACCCTGTCGGAGCAGTCGGTGCTGGACTACCGGCTGCAGCCAGCATTGGGGGGCGTCACCACGGATTCGCTGCAGCAAAACTTCAACACCCAAACCATGCCCCTCAATAGTAGGGTGATGGGGTTGGAAGATTTCGAACGACACATTATCGAATCCCCGGAAATCTACTCCTACCTGCGTATTCTCAATGAGTTGGACGATAATTTAACATCGTGGGCGGCAAAACTGGTGCGGGTGCATGAGCTGCTCACCCTGGACCCGAACGATGCCACCGGGCTGCATGTGCGTTCGGCGTTTTTGGCGTTGGTGTTGCTGGAGGGGGTGCCGCAGTATTGGTCCGGGGTGCACAGTTTTGTGCATCTTACCGCGGAGGAGAAAACCACCCTGGTGACCACGGCAAAGAACTATGTGGTGCAGCTTCTCATGACGTATCAACTGTCCCGCGATAATTGGGAGCAGCGCATATCCGAAACTAACACGTATTACGATAACCTGGATTTGGTTGGGTTATTGGAGGCGGTGAAAACCCAGGTGCTTGCCGAGTTGAAAACCGAATCAGTCCACCATCATCCCCCGCAATACTAGTTTTAAAGGATCATCGTCATGGCGCCTAACACCATTATCTTGGGCAATAATGAGTCCCACACCATTGCGCTTGGCAGCTTCATTCGCCTCAAGGCCTGGATCATGCCCGATGATCTCAGCGGCATTAAGCTGGAGGTCAGTGGGGATGTGAGCTATAACCGGTCCAATGACGCCCAACTGTATGTGACCGACTGTCGGGGCCGGGTGGAGATCATTGTGAAGCCGGCATCAGGTGGGGAATTCCCGCCGGACCATTCCGTGATTCTCATGGTGGACCAACCAACCGCGGGGGAGCATATTTGCCTGGAGTTTGAGGAAGCCCGGGTGGATGGGGCCGCGGAACGGGTCCTGGGGGAGATCACCCCGGTGGATGAGGATTTTGTGCTGGTCAAACGCTACCAGTCCGGTGATGGCGGCAACCTGCCTCGGGAGGCGATGACCGTGGTGTCGGCGTTGCGGGCCCAAGGGGTGTCGCACACCAGCACGAAAAGTTTGCAGGTGGTTTTTGATGCCACCGCATCAATGAATGCGTCGGTGGCGCCGGATGACCTGGAGATTGTGAATAACGTGATTCGGGGGATTGCCTACCACCTGGATATTGATGTGGCTGGCGACCTGCAGTCGCAGTTGGCGTTGTATCAGGCGGAAGCCCCCTCCCGGGTGGGGTCCCCGACAATGGCGATCAACCCGCAGGCGTCGGTGGCGGTGGTGACTAATTCGCCTAGGCCTTACATGTCGACGTTTCCGGTCCCTACCTTGGTGTTTGTGGTAGGCAACCAGGCCACCCCGGAGGCCTGGGTGTACCAGAAATCTTATGGGGAGAGTCAACCGTTGCACATCATTGTGATTGATGATGCGCAAAAAGAGGCACTACAATCAGGCAATCATGCGGCCTTTCACCATTATGCGACCGTGGTGCAGGCTGCGCTTAATGCGTCGACAAGCGTCGGCGATAACCAGCCCGTGAACCCGTTCGGAGGTAATTAATGTTTGCCAGGTGTCCAGAAACCTATAAGCCTTTAGAGCCAGGTCAAACCACCACCTATAATGGCAACCCATTATTACCTGGTTGGGAGGACTCCGTCACGCATTGCGTGGTCATGGCGGGGGCGCGTGCGTCCGGGAAGAGCCTGTATTTGGCGGTGCTCATTAAACAGTTAGAGCTCATGGCGTTGCAGCGGTTCACGCGCGTGACCATTAAGGCTGCTGACGAATCCACCCGCCAACGCTATAAGGAGAATTATGAGCGCCCCCTGTATGAGGAAATGAAACACATGGCGCCCACCCCCACCAGCGCCAATGTGGACGCCTACCAGCGGGACCCTTTTATTTTTAAGCTCGGCAAATGGCCGGACGTCAATAATGATTTGCGGGAGCACTATTTAGTGATTCGTGACGTGGCGGGCGAAGATTTGGAAAACCCTAACCTGGACCCCAATTCCATGGAGTTTTTTCGCTACGCCGACCTGGTGATTTTCCTGTTCGACCCCACCCGGGTGCGCAGCATCGCCCCCTACCTGGAGGGCATGTATGCTCGGCAAAGCCAAACCGGTGGGGAGCCAGAGCGAGTGCTGGATAATATAGCTCGATTGATTGGTGACGAGCGGCCCAAACTCGCGGTGACTATTGCCAAGTTCGACATTTTGCAGTCGCTGGCGAAAAAGAGCGTGCAGGATAATAAGTGGAAAAGCATCATGGCCAATGAGGGTGCGGCGTTTAGCCGCGACACCGGCTGGAGCTACCAGTACCACAACCAGTGGATTCTGCACCTGGAAATCCAGTCCCTGCTGCGGAAATTTGAGGCCCACGAGCTGCTCAATACGATCGAGGAATTATACGCTAACGAGCCCAGCAAATACTCCTATTTTGCGGTGTCCGCGCTGGGTGAAGCCCCGAAAGGCCAGGATTTAGACCGCAAGGGCATCGCCCCCTACCGGGTGTTGGACCCGGTGCGGTGGCATTTGGGCCGGTTTGGGGTGCTCATGGGTAAGGAAGACACATATCAATGAGTCAACAACATCCGTTTGACGACCCCTTCGCCGCCGACCCCGGGCCGGCCACATATGTGCCCTCTGTGGGGCATGATTATTCCCGCTCGGTGGTCAGCCATACCGGCCGCAGTTTCCGCCCCGGGTTTCGCGCTACCTCGGGGTTGAACGCACCACTGCTATTGTGGGCGGCCAGCGCCTGCTACATGCTGGAATTATGCTATATCCTGTGGCTGGTGTACCGGGTTTACGAGGAATCCCACAGAATTAATTCCATTGCGGCCGCCTTATTATTCCTCCTTATCGCCGGGGTGACGACACTGGTGGTGGGCATGATGAAAGCCCAACTGTGGGGCAGGTGGGGGCTGGTCGCGGTCACCATAGTGGGGATTCTTGTTGTGGTGGTTCCCGACCTGTGGCCGATCACCCTGTTGGGCATCGGCGGGGCGATTCTTGCGTGGCTACCGAGCAATAAATACTGGTTCGGCTACCGGTAGCTTATGCTTTACGACGCTTGACGACGCCCCAAGGCAGCTGGCCGAAGGCCAGGTGTGGATAATGTTGTAGTTTATAATATTTTCATCATATGCAATGGGTTACCTTTTACGGTACTTATCAGGGATGATGGTCATTGTGTTACCGGGGGATATTAGAGATAAATATATGCAATTGGTAAGTGGAATGATGGGTCATCTGAAATCTCCATAAGAGTTATAATGTTAGTATTCCATTCGTGGCGATGGCCAGGTAATATGTGCCGGTAATACTTTATTTCTAGTTTTTCATGGAGAAAAGCAGTGATCCTTTATCTGGTGAACGTATCACAATATCTTAGATTCTCTCATGGTTTGAATTGTACTGGTGTTCGAATATAGATGGAGAGGTCTTGTCTCTCTGTAATTTCCCCTACTGCAAATAAAGAGTCATATTATGCCAGTTCTCCCATTAAAACCATTCTTTGCCTACAAACAAAATGAGTTCCGTATCGGTGGTAACCCAGCAGAAGTCTTTGATTTTGCTCGTAGGTGGCGGACGTTTGCCGATAATGCATTAACTACAGCTGCCTCACTGCGTACAATTAATGATGGTGGGTTTCTCGGTAGTGAGGGGGATAGATATCGGGAACTGGTTCATGGAGAATTTCCCCAACATCTGATAATTACGGGTGAGTCTCATGGTGGGGTAAGCACTGCTGTTACTCAATATGCAGAAGCTTTGGTGTCAGCACAAACCCAAATGAATGCCCTGTTAGCGGTAGCTGTAGTAGACCACACAATGGTACAGACTGCGGTTGCTCGCTATAACGTTTGTGAGGCAAATTTAGTTCGGGCGGCGGCAACAGCAAAGATGGCCACAGTAACTGCTATTGCAACGGCAGCGGTACCAGGGGTGAATGCCGCCACAGCGAGTGCAGCTACCGCAGCCCAATCTGATCTGGCAGCAGCTCAAGCAGCCTTTGAGACAGCTAAAGCGGAACACCTTAGGGCTACCACTACGTTTGACGCTGATGTGGCAAAAGGGGCGTCAATCAAAACCGCTTTGAGTACCGAAGTGCAGACTGTCGTCACAATGATTAGGTCACAGGCTCGGAAACGGTTCGAAGAAAACCCCAATTGGTTGCAAGCGGGTTGGAATGATCGACAAAACTGGATGCGTAAAGAATCTGATGATATGGGAATACTCACCCAGATATTAGAAGGCATCGGTTCGATGTTAACCGCTATTATTGAATTTGATGAGAAGATAGAGAAGAAGAAAAAAGAACTTATTGAGGATTCGAAGAAAACTGTGTGGGGAAAATTTGTCAATGACATGCTCACCAGTGCGCCAGTAACAAAGACAAAAAATGTCCTATGGGATAGGCCTGGCTATTTATTGTCAGAACGAATAGATAAAGCAACGGTGGAAATGCATAAATATACACCGGAGTCCTTACGGAAAGACAACATTACCAAGATGCTTGGTATGGAACCAGTGGATATGGCTACTGGTGAAATGGTTGATCTGGTGACAGATATTCGTATTGATGGCATGCTGCCGATGATTGTGAGCCGTAATAATGGTTCTAGGTATTGCACAAGCATGACGTTTGGTCCAGGGTGGAATTCATCTTTAGATACCCGCATTGAGATCCTTCGGGATAAGATTTTGATGCTATCACCGGATGGTGCCATCTTGGAGTTTCCACCAGCCCCAGTAGATGGTTCGGAGGTAGTGGCTGATGGTAAACCATGGCGATTGTCGTTTGTGGATGGCGCATATCGGGTACGAAATATTCAAGAAGGTATTACATGGGTATTTGCGGTTAGCGGTACCCAAGACACCCATCGTCCTGATGCACCGGTACCGGATTTCACGATTACGGGGGATGCGCCGAAGAATTATATTTATCGGGTAGATGAGGATACGGGAGAAGTAACGCGGCGGACCAGAACGGCGGATGATCTGTATGAATATGCCACGGATGATACCGAAGATTCCGAGGATGAATCTCGGGTATGGGAAATATCGAGTTCTTTTGTGAATGTATTGTCTCCGGGTTCGGTGGCGGATACATTTGGTCTGGGTGTGGAAGTATTATTATCCACGGTTATTCATCGTTCTGGTGCTTGGATTGAATATGACTATGAACAATCCACAGGCCACCTGATTACAATGCGTCGGAGTGATGGCACCACGCTGGAATTCAAGTGGCATAACCGGATCAGTCGCATTTTATCTATCTCGGTGAAGAATGAAGAAACTCACCCAGGTGATGAACCAATGCGACTCATTTCTTATAATTACGATGGTAAAGGCAGGTTACTTAAGGTTATTAATTCCGCTGCCGGCGTGTTGCGATATTACTATGATGAAGAAAGTCGTCCGTGCCGGTGGACAGATCGAAATGGGTGCTCCTATTTTTATCGGTTTGATGATCAAGGTCGGGTTGTCTCTCAAGTAGGGTCTGGGGGAATGTTTCCTAATGTGGCAGTGTGGTTAAAAGATGAGGGAGAAGATGCACCTGAGGACGGTGTGGTGTGTGTAGCACTGGAGTGTGCGGGCGAATTCCATGGTGATCCAGTAGAAGTGGGTGATTCCTGTATTAATGATTACTTTGAACGGTTAGACAAGTTGCCATTAGCAAATCTTTTACGAGAGAAAGGTTTGGTTGGTGCTGGTTTAACTGGTCGAGGTCGGGTTGGGGTGCGAGATGATGAATCGTGGACCATTCCTGAGGAGCTGCTACATGATGAGTTTTTAGGAGACATTCGCCCCACCGTGTATCGGTCCACTCCAGCAGGGGATGTGTGGCGTGTTATTACCCCGGAAGGCACAGTGATAGACCGGGAATATAATCAATATCACCAGGTTGTTAAGGAAATTTCGAACACAGGTGTCATTACGACTGTTGACCGGGATGAGTACGGGACAATCACCCAGGTTGATTATGGTGATGGAACAACAGAGACTGTTACTCCTGGTGCGTGGGGTGAGCCTGTACGGGTTGTTTCCAGAGAAGGGCTGACAACAGAATACGAGTTGGATTCTGTTGGATTCGTGGCAGCTATTACAGATCCTACTGGTGCACGGTTAGAGTATGAGTATGAATGGCGGGCATCTGGGTTGGTGCCGTCAGCGGTGATTGATTCCCAAGGATTAGTACAGGTCACGGAGTGTGATAATGCCGGCAGGCCAGTGGCGTTGGTTGATCCCGTGGGCAGGCGTTCATCCGTGGTCCGGGATGTACGTGGATTGGTGACCGAGGTCATGGATCCTATTGGTAACGTGACAACATTAGAGTATTCTCCCGAGGGGTGGGTGACTAAGATCATTAACCCAGATGGGAGTGAGCAGTCCACTTCCTATGATGGGGAAGGAAATCCCATCATGGCTGTTAACGAAGCAGGGGCCAAAACCACAGCACAATATACAGTGTTCGATAAGCTTGCAGAAGCCCATGATGTTCAGGGGGGTGTGACCAAATATTCGTATAAC
>CAUVMZ010000026.1:0-21610 GCA_963552855.1 uncultured Corynebacterium sp.
CGCCCACGCGGCGCACCGTGATCCCACGCCCCGCCGACCAGCATTTTCTGCCGGGCCTAGCCGGGATGCGGGCCGGCCGCGGGTGAGGGAGAGGGCGCAGAGGATGAGGAAGGAGCTGACGATGAGCATGAGTGAGCTTTCTGAATAATATGATCGGACCAGAGAATGCCGGCGCATTCGGCGCTCACGCCGGCGATGAGAATGAGACCACCAACACCGCCACCGGTGAGGAAGGCCGGCACGTTCACCCCAATGGCGTGCCCCATCACCATGCCCAACAGGGGCAGGAGCGCCAACACGACGGCAGTAGCGTTCGCGCCCTGAAGTGCGGCCTTGGTGCGGGATTCATGCCGGTTTTGGTGGTCGATACGGTGGCGAATGTTGTCGAGCACCCCGGCGAGCGCCATGCCGTTGGTTTCGGCGATACGCCACGCATGACCCATGAGGCTGAGCGCCAGGATGGGGGATTGTTCCAGTTCGGCGCCGGCGGAACCACCGGTGGCGCAGCGGCGAGCAGCCACGGTGATTTCGCGCCGGAGTTCGAGTTCGGTGAGGTTCGGCAGGCAAGCGGTGAGGGCGGCACCCATGGTGGCACCGGCCTGCAACTCCCCCACGATGAGCGTGAGCATGGTGGCGCTCTCGGCACGCTGCCGGGCTGCTTGACGACGCGCTCGCACCCGTCGCAGCATTCATCATCGCGGTACCACCGGCAAAAACAGCGGCAACCAGGGTGGGGAAATGCCGACCCACCGTGACTGCCCCCACCACCACGCCGCCGATGGCCGGCTGGTACGGGTGGTTGCGCACCAATTCACCCAGCCGGGCCACCCACCGGTGGCGGGGCGTCGTCAAGCGACCAACCCCGCTGGTTGGGGCGCACAGCAGCAGGCCCGCCGAGCCGAGGGCGGCTGGAACCAGCATGGATATCATTGCTGCACCGCCGTCCAATCAATATTCGGCTGGGCCATGGTTTCCACATCCCACAGCACCGTCACGGTGGTGGGAATCCCGGAAAGCACCCCGATTTGGTGTAAGACCCGCCGGCCGTCGGCCTGGCGTCGCATAGCAAGCACCACGGGTTTCGCGGCGGCAAGCTGGGACATGAGCTGGTCGCGGCCCATATTGCCCCGGGCAGCCAACGCCTCCAGGCGGGCCGGCACCTCCAGCAGGGAATTCGCGTGCACGGTACCGGCGCACCCGTCGTGCCCGGTGTTCAGGGCGGCCAAGAGGTCGATGACCTCCGCGCCCCGGATCTCCCCCACCACAATCCGGTCGGGCCGCATCCGCAGGGACTGCTTGAGCAAATCAGCCATGGTGATCGCCCCCTTGCCCTCGGTGTTAGTGCCGCGGGACACCAGCCCCAAAATGTGGGGATGGTTCGGCCGCAGCTCGGCGGTGTCCTCGATGCAAATGATGCGCTGCCGGTGGCTCACCTCCCCCAGCAGGGCGGCCAATAATGTGGTTTTGCCGCTGCCGGTTCCCCCGATGACCAGGAAGGAGCGGCGCGCCGCCACCAACTGCTGCAAACACGCTTTTGTAGGCCTGGACATCGTCCCACGCTCGCACAAAGTTTCGAGACTGGTGACGGCGTGGCGTAACACCCGCAGCGAAATACACGTCCCACCCTGTGCCGGCGGCGACAAAATCGCATGCACCCGCACACTAGAACCATCATCACGCGACAACTGCCCATCGGCGAAACACTGCGTATCATCCAGCCGGCGGCCGGCCGACACCAAAAGCCGGGTGGCTAGTTGCCGCACCTCCCGCTCCGACGCAAACCCAATATCGGCTGCCTCCAGGCCACGGCCCCGATCAAACCACACCCCCTGGGTGCCATTCACCAGCACATCCGTAACCCCCGGGAGGGAAAGCACCTGCTCCAACGGCCCCACGCCCACCGAATCGTGGCGCAGCTTCCGCAACACCGACAACACCTCGACATCGCTCATGATGCCGCCCGCCTCCGCCCGAATGGTGTGGGCCACATAGCCGGGGTCGCAGGCCTGCTCCGCGGGCACCGCGGCCAACACCCGCTGCACCTTGTCGGCAATAACCGCAGCATCGACCGGCATTTAGGCCACCTCCTGCGGCAACACGCATCGAACAGCCTTACGAAGAGCGCGGGGCAGCGCCCCCAGGGTGCGAATCCCGGTGGTCTCCGCCACCCGAGACACCTGCGACACGGTCCCCAACTCCCCCACCACGTCGACCCCAACGATGTCCGCAACATCATGGGCGGTCAGGCCGGACCAGCCACGATGCCGCACAACCCCAACGGTGTCAACGCGCCGGGCGGTCAGGGAGTGGGCGATGCGGCTGGCTGCGGCCGCGGCCCGCACTTCGGCGGGGATGAGGAGCACCACAAAGTCGCAGGCATCCGTGAGGGCGGCAAAGAATGGGGCGGTGGCCGGGAGGTCCACGACCACGCAATGGGTGTGGTGCATGGTGCCGATCACCCGGAGGAGTTTGTCTTCGGTGATGCCGCTGGTGCTGTCACCGCCGCGGTCGGTGGTGAGTATCGGCAGGCCACCCTCGGTTTCGGGGAGGGCGGCAATCAGGTCGGCGGCGGCAATGGAGCCGGAGCGAAAGCTCAGGTCCGCCCACCGAATGCCGCCGGTGGTTTCGCACCCGAGGAGGAGATCCATGCCAGGCGATACCGGGTCGGCGTCGACCAGGACTGTGGGAACGATCTCGTGTAGTTGCAGGGCGAGGGCGACCGCCAGGGTGGAGGTGCCCGCCCCACCCACGGCCCCGGTGACGGCGATCACCGAGGCTGCGGCGGCCGGTGGGGGCGAGTCCGGGGCAGCAGTGGTAGCAGCGAGGGTGGCGAGCAGTTTATTGGATTGGGCCGGCAGGATCACTGCGTCGACGGCCCCAATGCGCACGGCCAGCGTCCAATCGACCGGGCCGGGCTCGGGGTGCAGCAGAAACAGGTGCCCGCGGGGGTGGATGCCGCCGGCGTGGGTGGCGGTGGTGGCATCCACAAGGATGGCGGCGGCCTTGGGGGCGTGCCGCACAATGTCGCGCGGGTCACTGGTGTCGATAATATCCATGCCGGTAGCTGCGGCGATATTAATCGCCTCGGGGTGGAGCACAGGATCGGTGACGCTCACGAGGATGGTTGGCGTGGTGGTCATGCTTTCAGTTTCGCCCCATCGCCCCCGGCACGCTTGCCGACGCCACTAGGCTGTGGAAAACCCACCATATTGTTGATGAGGACCACAAAATTCTGTGGATAACTTTTCCCACCAACACCATAGGCAACACCAATAACGGAAAACCATGGGGTGGCTACCCCCGAGTGGGGGCCGTCGTAAAGCATAAAGGGCGACCCGCGCTAAAGGGGGGGACTGCGCGGGCCGCCAAACCCGGCCGATTACAAAGGGGGGTTTGAGGCCGGGGCAGGCCACACTGTATATCGGGGCCTTGCACGGACCATTATGTCACAGGTTTTCGAAGAGAGCAATACCACACGGTAATGACATGTCCTACCCGGGGAATCACCAAAACCGACTACACTTATTCAAGATGATGAGGCCAACACAGAACCACCGCACACCTCGTGGTGAACTCATGCGCCTACCCGCCACCACCGCAGCGTTTTTCGACCTGGATAAAACCGTCATCGCCACCTCCTCCGCCTACGTTTACGGCAAGGAATTCCTAAACTCCGGGCTCATCAGCCCCAGCACCGCCTTCTCCATGTCGCTCGCCAAAGCCAGCTACATGGTTTCCGGGCATTCCAGCGAACAAATGGATGCCAGCCGCGACCAGCTCAGCAACATGGTCACCGGTTGGGACGTCAACCAGGTCAAACAGATTGCCGACGACACCCTCCACACCGTTGTCGCCCCCACCATCTACGCCGAGGCCCGCGACCTCATCGCCCACCACCTCGCCGCCGGCCACGACGTGGTCATTATCTCCGCATCCGCCACTGTCCTCGTCGAACCCATCGCCAAAGAACTCGGCATCCGCACGGTCATCGCCACCAAACTTGAAGAAGCCGACGGCAAATTCACCGGCAATATATCCTTCTACTGCAAGGGCGCCGCCAAGGCCGAAGCCATCCGCACCCTCGCCGCCCAAAACGGTTACAACCTTGCCGCCAGCTACGCCTACTCCGACTCCGCCACCGACCTGCCCATGCTCGAAACCGTCGGCCACCCCATAGCCGTCAACCCCGACCGAGCGCTCCGCAGAATCGCCGCCGAACGCGACTGGGACATCCGCACCTTCCGCAACCCCGTCCCCCTCATCCCCATGCCCACCGGCAAAGAACTCGGCATCGGCGGGGGCGTCATCGCCGGCATAGCCGCGGTCAGCGCCGGAATCTGGTGGTGGTGCCGCAGACCCCACCGCGCCGCTTAACGACGCCCACAGGCAGGGCCACCCACACCCGACTGCTGTGCCGCATTCGCAATCCCCCGCGCCTCCACCACCCCGGCACGCATCGCCGCCAAATAATAGGCCACAAACGGCACCACCCCGGCCGGCTGCGCAAACCCCGCCGCCAAGGCCAGCAACTCCGACCGGTGCCGGTTATAGTACACCTCCGGCACCGCCAACCCCCGCGGGTCAAAACCGCTGGCCACAGCGCTCACCCGAGCAGCCGCCAACCCCACCGCCACGCTCCGCGACCCAAAGAGCTCATGGGCAATGATCTCCCCCTGCACCACCGCCGGGATCACCGCCTGGTGCGGATTAGTGGCCACAATCTTCCCCAATAGGGCCAACCGGCCGGCAGCCCGCTCATCACGAGGCCGGCCGGAACCGCCCACCAGCACATCCAGCCGCGCCAACACCTGCAGCGGGGCCTTGATAAACGTGCGGGCCGTTTGTTCCCGAACATCCGGGGCCAAAACACTATAGGCGTCGACCAGCTGTGTTTCCGGCACATTCCCCAAGAGGGCGGCCAGCCGGGCGCCGCGAAGCACCCCCTCGGAGCTCGTCACCCCCGAACCCCGCGCGGTGGCGGGGTGCCGGTGGAGGGCCTGAAGGTCGGCGGTGGCGGCGTCGATAAGCGAAGCAATGGTGGGATGGGTAGCAATATGGGCGAGCGGATCCATAATGCGTCGTAACAATAGAGAAAAAACAAAGAATCAGCAACAATCCACGCAACTAATTCACGTTTCAGGGCAATTCATGGCACCATTGGCAGTGACTAAAAAATACTCTGGAAGGAAAACCCACGTGAGTAACGACGAAGGAATGTTCACCGGCGCCAAAAAACCCCAGGTCAACTCCATTCCGCTTTCCGACGTAGACACCAACACTAAAGGCTCCATTGGGGAACTCGTTTCGAACGCCACCGAACAAATCTCCTCACTCATGCGTGCCGAAATCGAACTGGCCAAAGCCGAAATCCAGGTGGAGGCCAAAAAAGGCGCCATCGGCGGCGGCCTGTTCACCGTGGCCGGAGTGATCGCGCTTTACAGCTCATTTTTCTTCTTCTTCGCGCTTGCCGAAGTGCTGAAAATTTGGCTGTGGGCCTGGGCCGCCTACCTTATTATCTTCTTCGCCATGCTGCTCTTCGCAGCCCTCCTGGCGTTCATTGGGTTCCGGAAAGTCAAACAAATCAAGGCACCAAAGAAAACCATCGAATCCGTTGCCGAACTCCGCGCCCTCCGACCCGGCAATGCCGAAGCCGCCCTCAACGCGCGCAGCACCGATCGGTAACCCACCATAACCATGCGACGCAATCTTTCCCCCAATGCGGTCGCACTCGACGGCGAATTCCGCCACGACATGGTGCACACCCGTGGCCTACGCCTCCACGCGGCCACCGCCGGCAACCCAGCCGACCCCGCAATCGTCCTCCTTCACGACGCCTACACCTGCTGGGCCGACTTCAAAGACGTCCTTCCCCTATTGGGGAATTTAGGGCTCCATGCCATCGCCGTCGACCTCCGCGGCTATGGCATGTCCGACAAACCACCCATGGGGCACGACCTTCGGCACCTTTGCGGTGATATTGCCGGCGCCATCCGCACCCTAGGCCACGACAAAGCCCACATTGTGGGCATGGGTACCGGCGCCACCCTTGCTTGGACCATGGCAACCGGCTACCCCGACCATGTGGCATCCATCACTAGCTGTGGTGCCATCCACCCCATTGACATGCGGCGCGCCACATTCACCCACCCCTGGCTATTCACCACCCTCCTGGTCACATCGGGGCTCTTCCGGCTGCCCAGCTGGCTTGTCCGCAACCTTTGGCGCACCCGCGGCCGGTTCATCCGCCGCGACCTGCGCAGCAACACCACCCTCCAATTCCAACAATCCCCCGCCTACCACGACAATCTCCGCCTACGCGCCACCGCCCTGGCGATCGCCAACACCGCCGCCGCAGTCATCCGCACAGTTCGGCTCCCCCTCGCCATACCACCAGTGAAATGGGCCACCTCAAAAGTGCAGGTTCCCACCATGATGCTTGTCGACGCCTCCCGCCAATCACACTCCCTCATCCGAGCCGCCCACAACCGCTGCCTCACCCAACCCACAATCGCCCAAATCCCTGACACCAGGCTCCGCCCACACTTAGAAAACCCTGAAGGGTTCACCACGTTTGTGGGTAGCTTCATCCAAGGGACAGACTCCCCCCACTAGTTGGACTTTTTTTCGGGCCGAAATTTCCAATTTTCCCCGAAATTGTTACCAAATTCACAAATACTCCGTGTATTGGGGAAAATGATTCTGAAAATTCCCAGCAAATCTTGCCCACCACCTGGGAACTCCCTAACGTTAACAGTATGGAAACCGTACTCAGCCGCCTCACACAACTTGCCCCATTGGGGGCCGTGTTGCTGGCTGAGGTCAAATCCTCTCAACTCACCATTGGGGAACTCGCGGCACAGTTGGACATGGCCAAACGAGAAATCAGCATGCTCCGGGCAATCGCCAAGGTTTTTGACGCCGAAGAATTAGCACAGGCCACCAAGCTGCGGCTATCAGTGTCGAAACTGCGGCTCATCTCCCGCACCGACAAGCAGCTCGCCAACCCAGACATCAACCGGCGGGACTTCCGCCTGGACCTCATGAAAACCGCCGTCGACTGCACCGTGGATGAGCTAGCGGAACACATCAAATCCCTCATTGGGGAACTCAATGCTGGCTACAACCGCCGGCGCAAATGGTATCTGCGCTGCTCCGAACTGGCAGACGCCGACAATATGCGGCACATCATCATGAAGCTTCCGTCCCACGTAGCCACCCGCATTATGAACTCCCTAGAGCCCCAAGGCAGACAATGGGTACAGGAAGGCCAGGCCGTCGACAAGTCAGAAGGGTTAGCCAAGGCACTCGCCGATCGGGTCCTCCACGGCATAGACGTGACCACCCTAGAGCAGGTTGAGGCCACCGAAAACCCCAATAACCCCCGCGACCTACGCCAACGCCCGTGCTTTCTTGTGCCCATTGCCAACATCCAGTCACATAACGACGGCACCGTCACCAACACCGATGGCGAGAGCATTGATATCCGCGAGCTTGTCGACGCCCGCCTCGCGGAATTCGGCTTCGCCGTAGCCTGCTACAACGGCCCCGACGGCAACCCCCGCCCCCAGCAACTATTGGAGGTCAAGCGGCTCGCCGACGCCGACGACCGCTTCATCAGCATCGTCTCCCACCTCATCTGCCAAAACCCCCACTGCCGTATCCCCGCGGTACGCTGCGAAACTCACCACATCATCGCCTATTCACGCGGCGGCGAAACCAAACCCGAAAACCTTTGCCCCCTCTGCCGCGAACACAACCTCACCAACGATGATGACCGCCACAAAACCAGACACGGGCACGTCTTCACCGACCCCGAAACCGGGGCCGTCTACTACCGCATGCCCGACGGCACCATCACCCGCAATAAATCCCGAGCGAACAGCAAAAACGCCCTCAACTATGCGCAAAATATCCTCGGATGCCACCACGACTGGTACCCGCTCAACTAACGGACCACGCACTCCTGTGTACCCACCGGCGTATCCAACGCCGCAATATTGCCGATAGCCTCCTGGACCTCATCGGCCGTCAACGCATACCCAATGTCGCTTTCGTCCGCGCTAGCACCAAACACCACGCCCAATACCTGGCCATCCAAATTCAACATTGGGCCACCGGAATTTCCCTGACGAATCGAGCCCCTGGCAGTATAGGCCTCCCGCTCCACACGACCCGTCGCATAAATATTGGGGCCCGCAATCTTCAACCGTTCGCTAATACGTGCTGGAGCCGCCTCAAACGGCCCACTATTGGGGAAACCCATAACAATGGCGTCTTCGCCCGTGACAGCAGTCGCTGAGGCCCATTGGAGCGGCGCCATAGTTAATTCCTCAGAACGCAACACCGCAATGTCTAATTGAGGATCATAAAACACCACATCTGCCTTAAAAGTCCCCAATACGGTGTCAAGCCATACTTCCTCCGTGCCGGCAACCACATGCGCGTTGGTAATCACGTGCTCTTTATCCGCAACGAAGCCGGACCCCATGAGCCGGCGGCCGCACGCTTGTGACTCCCCCACAACATGGATGACAGATGGGCGGACACGCTCAACCAACGCCACGTCTTCCACCGCAATAGCGGGCGCATCTACCGCCACATTTTTCGACGTGCTAAAGGGGGAAATCATCGGCGGCAACCCGGTATCGGACAGCATAGCGGATACCCGACTGGGCAGATTCGCCAACATTGAGGGTGCGACAGCATCCACCCGCCCCAATATAAACGAATTGCGGATGCCATTGGCAGCCGAACCCGGCAACCCCGCCACCAAGGGTATCGCCACCAACCATGTGGCTATAAGCATGGCTAACGCCTGAAAGACCGCACCGATCACCGAATCAATGATCAGCGACGATCTCAGTTGTATACGTTCGCGTAACGACGACCCCAGGGAGCCGCCCACCAAACTCCCAATAGCGACCAGGAGGATGATGATCCCTAATGCCAGCAGAAACCGAATGGCGACGGAATTTGTTAGCTGCATGACAAAGGGCGCGAAGGCCGCCCCGCACACCAATCCGGCTATCACCCCAATGGTGGAAAGGACTGAGGCGAAGGCGCCCTGCCGCCAGCCAGCGTAGATCGCAAAACCGACCACCAAAATGATGAAGCCATCAACGATGAGGCTCGATGTACTAACGCTGCCCATCCTGATTGCTACCTCACTTTTCCTTAAGAATGTCGTTCGTTATTTCGCGATGCCGCGAGTGTCTGCGCTAAATCGTAGTGCTTCTCTCGATCCCATTCGAGTTCCCAGCCGGCATGGGCAATGAGCGCATCAAGTATATTGCTGGTGAAACCCCAAATAACATAGTCGTTGAATCGAAACGCGGGACCGTTCCATGTGCCGCGACTAACAGTAAAACGGTTCATGGGGTCCCGTAGTTCCCCAATAGGGGCGGCAAAAACTTCGTCTGCCTCATTGGGACTTACCACCCGCACATTGTCGTGCAGCCCGGGGTTTCCCCAATAGGCGAGGATGGGGTAGACCGGATAGCCACTGGCTTGGATGAAGATTTTCCCCAATTGGGCGAGGGGGGTGACTTTGGTGCGGTCGAGGCCGGTTTCTTCCCAAGCTTCGCGGAGGGCGGTGTCGACCGGGTTGATGTCGGTGGCGTCGACACGCCCGCCGGGGAATGCGATTTGCCCGGAGTGGTATCGCATTGTTGGCGACCGGTGGGTGAGCAATATGGTTGCGTCATTGGGAAGCGTGGGGGTGGTTTGGCCGTCGAAAAGCATGAGCACCGCGGCTTTTTTGGGCCCGCTGTCGGCGCTCAACCCCGCTTTACGACGTAACGTTCTGTCAACCTCCCCCGACCGGATTTCCCCAATAAGGGGAGTGAGCCATTGGGGGGAGTCCTCAGGCCGCAACATAATGTTGGTTCCGGGCTGGTCTGGTCGCTGTTGTTTGTGTGTCATTGGTTTACCATTTCCCCAATAGCAGTGGCGAGATCATTGTAGTGAGTGAAAGCCCGGGGAATGACCCCTAGTTTTTCTGACCCGCGGAACACAACAGTTATTGGCACCACACTGGGCAGGCCGAGCGTGCCGGCGAAGGCATTATTGTTGTCTTGGTAGCTGGGAAGATCAATGCCCAGGTCGGTGAGCAGTTGGGCGCCCCGGGCGGCATCCTGGTCGGCGTGCACTTCCACAACCGCCCATTGGGGATTTTCGGCAGCCAGCTGCTGCATGAGGGGTAGTTCGGTGCGGCAGGGCACGCACCACCACGCCCACAGGTTGACGACCGTGATGTCTTTGCCCTGGTTGTTGCGTTCCGCCCCGAGGCAGGGCAGGTCAATTTCCCCAATAGGGGGACAGGAGGGACGGGCGGCTATGGGCTGCTGCGTGTCCCCCGCCGCAATAGCCGACTGGGATTGGGTGTCGCGGGGGGTGAGCATCATGGTGATAAGGGCCGCCAATATGAGGAGGAACCCCGCGGTGGAGATGATGATGGTTTTTCGCATGGGTTCAGTAACCAGTAGACCGACCTGCTTCTGCCAGTTTGGGGGTAGCACGCTGATCTATTAGCAGGATTCCTATTGTTGGCATGGGGTGGTGATTACCTATTGGGGAGGGGGTGCGTGGCATGGTGATGACGGCCTTAGTTGTCATAATATCCTTCTCATCGGGTTATGGTTTAGGGTATGTCAATCCTTTTGGTGTTTGTAATTCCCATCGTGATTGCGATATTCCCGATGGTGATGGACTGGTTAGAGCGGGCCGTAGTATTTCCCGATTTGATAGAGCCGCTCGACGTAAGCTTGTCGACGGTAACCGCCGGGGCAGTGCCTCAAATCTCGGAAACGCAAGGTTAATACCCCCTTTAGGGCCCCTCATTTGACACTTTTGTGACACAGCTTTTTTTTGGGGTGCGAAAGTGACGTAAGACATAGTAGAGTTGTGGGCAGTAGATACCAACTTATTACATGTATGAGGAGTGCTAAGACGTGGAAGGCGTGCATGACATCCTATCTCGCGCAGGGATTTTCCAAGGCGTCGACCCGGTAGCCGTCACCAATCTGATTGAGGATTTAGAGTCCGTCAGATATCCGCGCGGCGCCACCATCTTTGAGGAGGGCGAACCCGGTGATCGCCTGTACATCATTACAGCCGGCAAGGTAAAGCTGGCGCGTCACGCCCCCGACGGCCGGGAAAACCTGCTCACAGTCATGGGCCCGTCCGACATGTTTGGGGAGCTCTCCATTTTCGACCCGGGCCCCCGCACTTCGTCAGCAGTGTGCGTGACTGAGGTTCATGCCGCAACCATGAATTCGGATATGCTCCGCAGGTGGATTGCCGACCATCCCGAAATTTCGGAGCAACTTTTGCGGGTGCTGGCCCGCCGATTACGACGCACAAATTCAGCATTGGCGGATTTGATTTTCACGGATGTGCCCGGCCGGGTGGCAAAAACCTTATTACAGTTGGCCAATCGGTTTGGCACCCAAGAAGGCGGCGCCCTGCGGGTGAATCACGATTTGACACAAGAGGAGATTGCCCAATTGGTGGGGGCCTCGCGGGAAACCGTCAATAAGGCACTGGCAACCTTCGCGTATCGGGGCTGGATCCGCCTGGAGGGCAAATCGGTTCTCATTATTGATACGGAGCATTTGGCTAAGCGCGCCCGGTAAAAAGAGTTTTTCACCCCACCCCACAGTCATGGATGGATGTGTTGTGGGGTTTTTGGGCTGCTATTCGGCCAGGTAGCGCAGCGCCACCCGGGTGGATTGTTCGGCGGCTCCCCGAAGCACCGGGTCGACGTTGTCGTAGATTTCGTCGATAAGCTCCTTGAGCGAAGCATCAGGGCCGAGTTTGGCCTGGGCAGCCTTAAGTTGGGTGAGGCGTTGCTGGCGGCGTTCGATATACCAGTGGGCGAAGCTAGCCACATCGAAGCCGTCGGGGCCGTGGCCGGGAAGGAGTTTCACGCCGGAGCCGCGTTCCTCCAAGAGCGCCAGGGTCTTTAAATACAGGCCCAGGTCGCCGTCGGTTTCGGAAATCATGGTGGTGTGGCGGCCGGCAATGGTATCGCCGGTGACAATGCCTTCGAGAGTGGATTCGTGGGGCACGCCGGACCAAATAAAAAAGCACACGGAATCACTCGTGTGGCCGGGGGTGTAAACAACTTCGATTTGAGGGGTGACGTCTTCGAGACTGATGATTTCCCCATTGGTGAGCCGCTCCGCCCCAATACAGTAGGCGGGATCCCAGGCCCGCACAGAGGCTCCGGTGAGTTGCCGAAACCGGTGGGCCCCATCGGCGTGGTCGTGGTGGCGGTGGGTGAGTAAAATAAGACCGACCTCTGATGCTTTATTATTCAGCACATTGAGGTGTCCTTCATCGGTGGGGCCGGGATCGATCACTATGCTATGTGTGTCTTCTGGTGCCCGTATCACCCACGAATTTGTGCCTTCGAGGGAGCTGTAGCCGGGGTTGGGACATAACACGACGGATGCTGAGGGGGTTACCGGTCGTAGTTGACTGTAGGCTGGATGCTCCATGTGTTAAAGCTTAGCCATGAAAAGCTGTTTACACTATCAAAATTGGCTAAACCTCAACGATTATTTCTATTTCCACTGGTGACGATAGCGGCAGTTCAGCAACCCCAACGGCCGACCGCGCGTGAGCTCCGGCTTCACCAAAAATTTCCCCAATAAGGTTGGAGGCGCCATTGACGACGGCAGGTTGTTCCGCAAAACCATCGGCGGATGCTACAAAACCCACAACTTTCAGCACCCGTTTGACATTATGAATGCCAACAAGCGCATCGACGGCGGCCAATGCATTGAGTGCGGCTTGGCGAGCATAATCGGCCCCTTGTTCGACGGTAATATCCGCCCCAAGCTTGCCGACGGCCGGTAGTTTGCCGTTTACAAATGGGAGCTGGCCTGAGGTCCACACCTGGTCTCCCACCCGAATGGCCGGCACATAGGCGGCCACAGGCGCAGCCACCGCCGGCAGGGTAATACCCAATTCGCTCAAGCGTTCGGTAACGGTCATTCGGTGACCTCCCGTTTGAGGTAGGCCACCACGTTTTCCGGGTTCATGCCCGGCATGACCGTGACGAGTTCCCAGCCGTCTTCACCCCACGTGTCCAAAATTTGTTTAGTGGCGTGAACTAGTAGCGGTACAGTAGCGTATTCCCATTTCTTCATGCACCTACCATACCGGACAATATCACCCGTCGAAAAGCGCTCAGCGTGACTAATCTGACAATGAATTGTTATATGCCAACAAGCTCTCCCCCATTGGCTAAATATTCTGCCCATGACGTAATGTGGGGGTTTTTCCGTAGTAGGGCCCGGCGCTGGCGCTCGGTAAGCCCACCCCACACCCCGAATTCCACCTTATTATCTAGCGCATCTGCCCGGCATTGCACTATGACCGGGCATTGGCGGCAAATGACTGCGGCCCGACGCTGGGCTGCGCCACGAACAAATAAGGCATCGGGGTCACCATTTCGGCAATTAGCCTGCATGACCCATTCACCGCGCTCAGTATTCACACCCTCCGGGCTAGTTAGGAAAGGATTGCGCGTTATCTCGCTTCCCCGAGGTGCGGACATCGTAGTTCCTCCTGGCTAATTAAGGATTGTTACATGTGATATCCGGCAGTTTTACACATCCGAACGTATGTAAGTGTATTCACACGAAATATCCCAAGTCGAATGCATCACACATTGAGGGGTGATTGGTTATTCCCCCCTATGCCCGATAATCGCTAGTGTATTAAGGGTGCCTGTATGGAAACCCTTGTCACAGATTATTGGCGCAGCAGTCGCCGTCGGTTTGACGGCCGCTGTTGCGCTCACGCCCATGGCCGCTTTAGGCGGCGTTGCGGCTAAACGCACGAATGAAACGATGCAGTCTAACCTGCAGGATCTTACCGAAGGCGCCACTCCTGGCGTCACGACGATCACCGATAAAAACGGCACACCCTTTGCTTGGGTGTTTGGTCAGCGTCGGTATGAGATTAAATCGGAGGACATCCCGCAGGCGATGAAGGACGCCATCGTCTCTATTGAGGACCGTCGCTTCTATGAACACAAAGGTGTCGATATCCAAGGCAATATCCGTGCCGTATTGACGAACTTTGTGGCCGGCGGGGTGGAGCAGGGTGCATCTACCCTGGATCAGCAGTATGTGAAGAATTATCTACTGTTGGCCACCGCCCGCACCGATGAGGAGCGGCAGGCCGCGACCGAACAGTCGATTCCCCGGAAGTTGCGGGAGATGCGGATGGCGTCGGCTATCGACAAAATGCTTTCCAAGGATGAGGTGCTGACGCGGTATCTCAACTTGGTGCCGTTCGGCAATCATGCCTACGGCATAGAGGCCGCAGCCCGGATTTATTTTGGTAAGCATGCGAAGGAGTTGAATGTGCCACAGTCCGCCATGTTGGCGGGCATGGTGCAGTCATCAAGTGTGCTGAACCCCTATACCAATGAGGAGGGGGTGATGGAGCGTCGCAGTACCGTGCTGGACGAAATGGCCCGGTTGGGGAAGATTTCCCAGGAGGATGCCGACAAATACAAGAAGGAGCCGCTGGGGGTGCTTGATGAGCCGCAGCAGATTGATAATGGCTGCATTACTGCCGGCGATAAGGGCTTCTTCTGCGACTATGTGTTGAAGTATTTGGACAGCAAGAACATGAGCCTGGATGAAATTAAGCGTGGTTCGTACACCATTCGCACCAGTTTGGATCCTGCCGTGCAGGAGGCTGCTCATAATGCGGTGACCCGTAACGTGGATCCGCAGACCGAGGGTGTGGCGGAGATCATGAACGTGGTGGAGCCGGGTAAGGAAACCCGCTATATCCGGGCGATGACGTCGTCACGGAATTATGGCCTGGATGCGGACAAGTACGAGACGATGCTGCCGCAGACCGCCAGCTTGGTGGGTCATGGTGCTGGTTCGGTGTTTAAGATTTTCACTGCGGCGGCCGCCCTGGATCAGGGCTATGGCATTAATACGCCGTTGGCGGTGCCGGCACAGGTGAATGTGGCCGGCATGGGTTCTGGCGGTGCGGCTGGCTGCCCGGAGGGTCTGTATTGCGTGCGGAACGCTGGTGCATATCCGGGCACGCTGACGCTCAAGGATGCGTTGGCCCAGTCACCAAATACCACGTTCGTGAAGCTGATCGAGCAGGTGACGGTGCCCACCGTGATGGATTTGGCCGTGAAGTTGGGTATGCGTTCGTACGCTAAGCCCGGCACCTGGGATGGGGAGAAAGAATCCATTGCGGATCACATTAAGAAACACAATATGGGTTCGTTTACCTTGGGTCCGACCGCGGTGAATGGGTTGGAGTTGTCGAATGTTGCGGCTTCGATTGCCTCGGGCGGGGTGTGGTGTGAACCGTCCCCGATTGAGAAGGTGACCGACCAGAAGGGCAAGGAGGTGTTCATCGACACCCCGGCGTGTGAGAATGCAATGAATGAGGATGTGGCTTATGCCTT
The DNA here is from genome assembly GCA_963552855.1 of uncultured Corynebacterium sp. GTDB lineage: Bacteria > Actinomycetota > Actinomycetes > Mycobacteriales > Mycobacteriaceae > Corynebacterium. Next base: position 15,458 of record CAUVMZ010000026.1, read on the forward strand.
GTCCGCCGCATTGAGTGGCGACGCGGTGGGCAATGGTACCGCTGCCCAGGCCGCTCGGGCTAATGGTTGGAGTGCTCCGGTGTCCGCGAAGACGGGTACCACCGAGGCGCACGAATCGGCCGCATTCATGGGCTTTAACGATAAGTTTGCTGCCGCTACCTATATTTTCAACGATGGTACGTCATCGTCCCCAATTTGTTCCAGCCCGGCCCGCCAATGCGGTTGGGGTGACATTTACGGTGGTTATGAGCCAGCCCGGACCTGGTTCCAGGCCGCGAATGCGGTGGGTGCCCAGTCGGGGGCGTTGCCGTCGCCAAGTTCGGAGTTTGGTTCGGGCCGCACCCAGGCGATGAGCCAGAAGTATCAGGGTCGTAATGCCGAAGAGGTTGAGGTGACGCTCCGCACCGAGGGTTACGATGTGCAGAAGCAGGCGGTGCCGGGGAATGGCGCGCCGAAGGGCACGGTGGTGAAGGTGATTGCTAATCCGCCGCTGCGTCGGGGCAGTAAGATTACGCTCCAGGTGTCGGACGGCACCGGTGGGGCAGCTAATCAGGACAACCAGAATGAGGAGGACCTGAATAAGCTGCAGAACGATATTAATAGCATTGCCGAGGAGTTGAAGAAGCTCTTCGGCGGCGGATAGCCCACCAAGATAGGGGTTATCTACTGCAAGGCCGCACGAACGGCCGCTGACAGGCGCTTACCATCGGCGCGGCCAGCGGCCGTTTTTGTTACCTGTTGCATGACTGGGCCCATGAGTTTCATGCTGATGTCGCCGCCGGCGGCCACGTCGGTGATGGCGGCTCGGACCAGTGCGGTGACTTCGTCGTCGGTGAGTTGGGTTGGTTGGTATTCTTCCAGGACCGCTACTTCGGCGAGTTCCTGGTCGGCGAGTTCTTGGCGGCCAGCGTCGGCATAAACTTGGGCGGATTCTTTGCGTTTTTTGATTTCGCGGGCGAGGACTTTGAGCACCTCGTCGTCGTCAAGCGTGTGTCGGGCACCGGAGGTTTCCTCGGCGGTGAGTGCGGCGAGGAACATGCGGAGCGTGCCGGTGCGTTGTTTGTCGTGGGCTTTCATGGCGGTTTTCATGTCGTCCCGGATTTGTGTTTGCAGGTTACTCATAGCTTTTTATTGTATGCGTTCCGGTATTGTTACGTGGGTGGGAATAATTTTGATGCTTGACGACGCCGTTCCATCGGCCGCTGACCGGTTTCGCCGAATTGGCCGGATCGCTGGAATCACCGCAATCACCGCTAGCGTGGCCGCTGCCGGGATAACGGCCTGGGCGGTACGGGAATGCCAACAGTTCCAATTACGACGCTTAGAATTGCCGCTATTGCCGCCTGGTACGTTGCGGGGCAAGCGGGAGTTTCGGTTGCTGCATATTTCGGATCTGCATATGGTGCCGGGGCAGCGGGCCAAACAGGAGTGGGTGGCTGGCCTGGATCAGTTGCAGCCGGATTTGGTGGTTAATACTGGGGATAATTTGTCGGATTTGAAGGCGGTGCCGGCCACATTGCGGGCTTTGGGGCCGCTCATGCGGCGCCCGGGCTTATTTGTGTTTGGGTCGAATGATTATTATGCGCCGACCATGGTGAATCCGCTGTCGTATGTGGTGGGGAAAAAGCGGAAGGCTTCGCGGGTGGAGTTGCCGTGGCGGGGCATGCGGGCGGCGTTTCTTGAGCACGGGTGGCAGGATGCCACGCATCGGCGGCTGGAGTTTAAGGTGGGGTCGGTGCGGATTGCGGCCACCGGTGTGGATGACCCACATCATGATTTGGATGACTATGGTCAGGTGTCGGGGGCACCGAATGCGGAGGCGGATCTGCGGTTGGCGTTGGTGCATTCCCCGGAGCCACGGGTACTTGCCCGGTTTGCCGCTGATGGTTACCAGTTGGCGTTATGCGGGCATACCCATGGGGGGCAGATTTGTTTACCTGGGGGGAAGACATTGGTGACGAATTGTGGCATCGACCGGGTCCGCGCGTGGGGACTACACGAGTTCGACGGCATGATGTTGCACGTCAGCAATGGTTTGGGAACGTCTAAGTTTGCACCAGTGCGGCTGTTTTGCCGTCCATCAGCAACACTGATTTCCCTCGTTGAGAAGCCGGATTTGGCACGAGAGTAGTTTGCCGACTAGCATTGCTTTTCGACGGGATATGGCGCAGCTTGGTAGCGCACTTCGTTCGGGACGAAGGGGTCGCAGGTTCAAATCCTGTTATCCCGACCATAGCACTCTCAGTACCTAGTACTGGGGGTGCTCTTCTCTTCGCTAAAACTCCACACAAGAAAAGAGGTTTCGGTCGTTCATGTCCGTTCGTTGGCAGCCGCAGCTGGTGCACTCAGAGTATCGGTTTCGCACTACGATGTTGTTTGCTAGCTTATTGTGCGTGCTAGCGGTGGCTATCATTCTCGGATTGGTGGCATTCGACTCCTCTGGCATGATGTCGACGATGGTGGCTTTGAGTGCGGTTGGGCTGCTGGTCGCCGGTATCGTGGAGCTCCAGGTGGGCTTCACGATACGAGAGTGGAACCGGCAGGAAGACCAACCAAGTCTTTCCGGAAGCAGGTAGCTGTCATGGTAGCCCAACGTTACCGCGTTTCTGACGCTGGGCTACCGTAACGGCATCATGAGTTCCGGTTAGAACATCCGCATGACGGCGAAGAAGTGGCCGGTGGCAGCATCATGTGCCACGCCAACGCCAATGCTGGTCGGCCCGTGGGCCAATAGGTTGGCGTTGTGGCCGGGCGAATTCCGCCAGTAGTTGAAGGGATGGTACATGGCGTCAGGGTTATTATAGCCCCAAAGCAGGTTTTCCCAGCAGTTACAGGTGGGGTCGTGGTGGTAGCCATTGGGGTTGCCGCTGAAGTTGCCGATGTTTTGGCTCAGCATAAAGTCGGCATAGCCCTGGGCGGAGGCTTGGGCGGCTGGGGTTTGGTTCACCATGGGTAGACCATTTTGGGCCCGATAGGCGTTGATCTCGGCGATGGTGCGACCAATGACTTCACCCGCGTTATATCCACCAATTTGGGGTGTAGCCGGGACTTCGGGTACGGCGGGAACCGCCGGCACCTGAACCTCGGGAACGGAGTTTATCGCCTTGTTCGCCTCACCGGTTAATTGGTTGAGGATGTCGGTGGAGGAGTTCAGTGGGATGTCCGGAATATTGACGGGAAGCTGAGCCCCACTGTTCCAGATGTCCGTGGTGGCTCCATGCTGGTCAAGGAGGTTATTGAGTTCATCCGGGATGGAGATTTCCTGTGCTGCTGCGGGTTGCATAGCGCTGATTCCGACAATGACGGAGGCGCTGGCGGCCATGAATTTAGCAGTAACTTTACCGTTGAGTCTGTTCATAATTTCCTTTGGTATCCGGGTTGAGGTCTTCGGGATACATACTCCCAATACTATTGAAAATAACAATTGTATCACGACGACCAAGCTTTCGATTGTGTTCAATCCAAAATTTGCTGACAGGTCTAGCGGGAATCCACATTAGGCCTATCAACCAACTGGCTGCAAGCTATCATATATGGTCGGCTGAGTGTTAAATCAGAATAAATTAGAGAGAATGTTTGAATAGCACATTTGCTAGAAATCTGGTTCAGTAAACTATGAGTTCAATTGGGTTTTATTCATTGCTAAGCCATTCGAGCATTGCATGAATAGTAATTTTGTTTGAAAAATTGTACCGGGGGTAGAACACGACCTGAGCTTCTTAGGTTAGTGGATCTGTCACCCTTTTCCTTACTAATGAATTTAATTATCATTAGATGGCAAAGTTCTAGGTTATGCAAAAACACCTTGTTAGTTCCTCTGACTGTAACTGCCTATAATATAAGAAGACATCAGTAAACCTTTAGCTAAAACCCCCACTACCCCCGCTAAGCAAAATATCATGAATAAAATCATGGTTACTGAGGGGAAATGGCATATTTGATATACGTAGGATTTACTTTTTGGCAAACATGCTTATACGCCTAACATCTTTTAGTTAGGTTCAGAAATCATTTGTTATATGCTTGTAATCTTAACGCCATTGCTAATAACAATATGTCAGATTCCACAGTGATCCGGGACCGACACGCCGATCGTCGAAAAGCCCCGGTAGCACCATATCTACATGCCCCCAAACGTGCATACGTGCGATATTTCGCATGGATACCTTAGGGCCGGTGACATTACCATGGAGGTGGTAACCGTCACAACAATGGAGCCCAAAATGAGTTTTTTCCAATCGAAATACGGCACGCCCACACTCACTTGGCTGCTTGCCGAAGCCGCGACACCCACGATCTATCAGCCGGCAACTGGTGGCGTGCAGAGAACCGAGCCCGCCACAGAACGGGAGGTAAATTTCCAGGTCAAGGTCGACAACGACGATGCTACCGTCCAATTGCTCTATGAGGTGGATGTGCCCACGGCACCGCTTGTCATGCGGCTCATGCTCATGGAAACCTTCGACTTAACCGGCACCATGTTCGAAGTACCCCATCCAGTCATCGACCCCCAGCAGATTTAACCTGCGCCTGTCGACGCCCAACCAACGGCCACGCAACACCAATCACCAGGGATGGAACAGTGTTGTGTGGCCTTATTATTATTCCGCTCAAACTTTTTCTCCTATAAATGATCTGATTTTTTCGGTTGCATTGAACACGTCTGATAACCCATTCCTGTAGTTGCGGAACTATTGCGGTTTGTCAACCCCACCCCCATCCCTGTAATTGGCGTCACACAGACTACACTAATGACCCATGTTGAACTCGTATCGCGCAGTGCTATTTGATCTCGATGGGACGCTCGTCGACCACAGCAATGCGGCCCAAGCAGGCGTCATAGCCTGGAGTCAGGAGCTGGGGATTCCCCCCGACCCGGCGCGGTGGCAGGCTTTGGAGCAGCAGTGGTTTTTGGCCTTTGAACGCGGCAAGCTAACCCATTCGGGGCAGCGGGCGGCCCGGGTGCGGGAATACTTGTGTGAACCAAAGTTGTCTGAAACAGCGGCTCTGCAGCTCTTTGACGGGTTTTTGCACCAATATATAGCTTCTATGCAGCCGTTTTCAGGCGCCGCCGAAGTACTCGAACAATGTTTCGATTGTGGACAATTAGTTGGGATTGCAACAAATGGCGCCGCCAGCCTGCAAACCACGAAACTTCGGACCACCGGCCTGTGGGACGATCGGCTCATCATGTTGGCCGCGGTCGAAATGGAAGCCGCCAAACCCAACCCCGAGTTTTATACCCGCGCCCTCGACATAGTGGGCACCGCCCCGGCGGACACCATCATGGTGGGCGACACCCTCCCCAACGATGTCCTGGCCCCCATCGCCGCCGGCATCGCGGCAATCCACGTCGATCATGCTGGCACCGGCACCGATGACCCACGGTATCCCACCATCCGGGACCTATCGGAGCTGCTTAACGCTCCGTGATGGGTTCGAGGCTGTCATCGGTGCCGTTTTGAATCGGGTGGGTGGGCTTATGCACCGAGGTCGGCTTGGCGGTATCTGCCCCACCGTCATTGTCGCCGCCGCCATTGGTGTCAGCCTTAACCGTCATCTCCATCCCCTGGGCCCGATGCCCGGCAATGGTGCACCAGCCAGCCATATCGGCGCTAATCACCCCAACCTCCAGGCGTTTCTGCTCACCAGGATTCATGCGGCCGGTATGCGCCCCATTATCAAACTTCAGGTCGTGGGCCATGGTGTCGCTATTGCGCACGGTCAATACCAATTGGTTTCCAGCCGGCACGGTAATCACATCCGGGCTGAACCGCAGCCCCTTCATATCCAATGCCACTTCGGTGGTCTTCCCGGTGCCGCCGGCGGTAACCATCCCGGACGACCCACCGGAACCCCCATCGACCAAACCACCGAACGAGGCGATCACCAGCGCCAACACTGCCAGGGCTGCCGTGATCTGGTTGGTTTTCGGCTTCTCCGCCAGCGGAAGCGGCTCCCGAGTCTTGCGAATAACCCCCAATTGGGCACGCACCGCAAACGGAGTGAGCACCAAGAACACCGCCAGCGACCCCATGGCCAGGATGGACAACACCACCCGCAGCCACGAATTTTCGGTGTACAACCAGCAGGCCAGGCCCACATTCACCAGGGTGGCCCGGAACAGGCCGGCCCGATCGTAGACAAGCATGC
>CAUVMZ010000027.1:0-21328 GCA_963552855.1 uncultured Corynebacterium sp.
CGGTGAACTCAACAATATTTTTGGAAGATCTTTTCACTGCTACCAGCGCCTCTGAGTCAGACATTATGTCGCATTGACACCGAAATTTTTCGCTCTTCGTTACTCGCTTTGCGACGATTCCGCTGCCGGTTCCGCCTGTTGGGTGGGGGATAATGCGCAGCCGGCAAGCAGAAATGGCAGACACAAGATTGGGATTTTCGTCATGATGACTCCCCAGGCCAGGAACTCAGGGAAAAACCGGGGGATACCCCGATGCCGTATCACTATCACCGCTCTAAGCTAGGTATCACACATCACACAATATGAAGAAAGGAATTTCCCATGGCCCTAAAATTCTCCCTTGATCTCGAAGGCGCCACCTTTGATGAGCTCGCCACCTTTGTTGAATCCCTGAAGACCGCGGGCATGAAAGATCACGACACTCTCACGCTTGATGGCACACAATTGGTTGCCACGGTTGAGCCCACTGGCGGCCAGGTCAGCGACACCCGCCGGGCCACCGCAACCCCACGTCAAACCGTCTACCCCGATGCCTTCCCGGGCACCGGCAACCTTGATTTTATGAAGTTTGGGGATGCCGCCCTGGACTCTCTGATCGAGGCCCTGAAGTACCGCCGCGGCCGGTAGGAAAAACCGTCGATAAGTGTAATGCGGGTGGGAAACGCTATGGTAGATTCCATGCGTTATATCTCCACCCGCGATGAGTCCCGCACCGAAATCCCGTTTAGTGACATCCTTCTCGGCGGGCTCGCCCCCGACGGTGGCCTCTACCTGCCCGCCGAATATCCGCAGGTCACCGGCGATATGCTCGACAGGTGGCGGAAACTGCTCAACACGCAGGGTTATCCCGCCCTCGCCGCCGAAGTCCTGCAATTATTTATCGACGACATTCCCGCCGATGATCTTACGGACATCGCCTATCGCGCCTACACCTTCCCGAAGTTTGCGCACGCCGAAATCGTGCCGGTGACCAAGCTGGAAGACGGCATGTATATTGGTCATCTTTCCGAGGGGCCTACCGCAGCCTTTAAAGACATCGCCATGCAATTGCTCGGGGAATTTTTCGAATACGAGCTGCGCCGACGGGGCGAAACCCTCACCATCGTTGGGGCAACTTCGGGCGACACCGGGTCCGCCGCCGAATACGCCATGAGCGGTCGGGACGGCATTAAAGTATTCATGCTCACCCCGGCCGGCCGCATGACCCCATTCCAGCAGGCACAAATGTTCGGGCTCAACGACCCCAACATCTTCAACATTGCCCTCGAAGGCGTATTCGACGATTGCCAGGATGTGGTCAAGGCCGTGTCCGCCGACGCCGACTTCAAACGCGCCCACCGCATCGGTGCCGTGAACTCCATTAACTGGGCCCGGCTCGTCGCCCAGGTGGTGTATTACATTTCCTGCTACCTGCATGTTGCCACCTCTAACGAGCAAAAAGTATCATTCAGCGTGCCCACCGGCAACTTTGGGGACATTTGCGCCGGCCACATCGCCAAGCAAATGGGGGTGCCGATCGACAAGCTCATCGTGGCCACCAACGAGAACGACGTGTTGGACGAATTCTTCCGCACCGGTGTGTACCGGGTGCGGTCCTCCGCAGATACGTTCGAAACCTCGTCGCCGTCCATGGATATTTCCCGCGCATCCAATTTCGAACGATTCATCTACGATCTTCTGGGCCGGGACGCCGTCCGGGTCGCCAACCTGTTTGGCACCCAGGTTCCCCAGGGTGGATTCACTCTCGCGGATGACCCCGTATTCTCGAAGGTTGGCACCCAGTACGGTTTCCTATCCGGGTCCTCCACCCACGCCGACCGGGTGGACACCATTCGGGACTGCTACGAGCGATTGGGCGTCATGATCGACCCCCACACCGCCGACGGTGTGAAAGTGGCTCGCGGCCTACGGAATGAGGTCGATACTCCCATTGTCTGCCTGGAGACCGCCCTGCCCGTGAAATTTGCCCACATCATCAAGGAGGCCACCGGCCGGGAACCGGACCTGCCCGACCGGTTCACCACCATCATGCAGGCCGAACGGCACGTCACGGACTTGCCCAACGATGTGGATGTGGTGAAAGATTTCATTGCGGTAAACGACTAAACTTTAGGCGTCGACAAGCATAGTCAGAAAGGACAACCATTATGGCCCAAGAACGCACCGCCCCCGCCGAATATTTCAACGATTTTGACCCCGAAAAAATGGCGAAACAGCTGGCAGAACAATTAGCCGCCAAGAAAGCCGCCGAAGCGGAAGCCCAGGCGAAATCGGAAGGAGAGTAATGCCCATCCCTGATTTTGTGCGGGCGTTGCGGGAGAAAATCGGCACCGACGAACTGTGGCTGCCGGGCGTGACCGCCGTCATCATCCGTGATGTGCCCGAAGGCGCCCCCATCACCGCCGTGCCGGAAGTGCTGCTGGTCAAACGCGCCGACAATGGCCAATGGACCCCGGTCACTGGCATTGCCGACCCGGGGGAGGAACCGCACCAGACCGCTGTCCGGGAGGCCAAGGAGGAGGTTGGCCTGGATATTCAAGTGGAGGCGCTGCTGGGCGTTGGTGCGATCGGGCCGGTCACCTACCCCAATGGGGATGTCACCCGCTATATGGACACCGCGGTGCGATGCAGCGTGGTCGGCGACAGCGACGAACCCGTCATCAGCGATGACGAAAACACCGAGGTCGCCTGGTTCTCTATTATGCACATGCCACCCATGAACCCCAGGTTCCGGCTCGTCGTCGGCGATGCTGTGGCACAACTGCGTCGGCCTGAGGGATTTCGCCCTCGAATGGGGTATGTGAAGCGGGATCGCACACGATAAACCCGAAAATTACCCGCTAATAGGGTTGAACTGGGAAAAGTAATTCCTCACAGATGCAGACAACTGTGCAAACCAGTTGTAGGGTTTTCTTTTATGAGACGACCTTTGTGCATCATTCAGCGATTTAGCAGAGCCACCGGTTCCGGCGACCCTAGAGGCACCGAAACCGCCTGTGCTGCCCGCGGTGCCCGCGCCACCAAAACCGTGGCCGCCGCCATGTCCGGCCTGATCGTGCTGGCCACGAGCATGATTCCCGCGGCCGCGGCCACCGTTGACGTTGCCGCCGCACCCGCGCGCACCCAAATCATCATGATGAAAGACAACGGGGAAGTGATTGAAACCCCCGGCGCCCACGAATCCCGTGCCTCGTTGTCCATTGTCAAACTATATTTGGGGCATTGGGTGCTGCAACACGGTGCCCCTGAGGACAAAGCCCTGGTGTATGAGATGATCCGCAGCTCCCACGATGGGATTGCTTCGAACCTGGATCGGAAATATCGCCAGGCCATCCCCGACACCATTGGCCGGTTCCGGCTCGCCGAAACCAACTATCGGGGCCGGTGGGGCGATACCACCACCAGTGTTCATGACATGGCGGCATTCGTGCGGGCTGTTCGCACTGACCCGGCGGCCCGGCCGCTGATCGACGGCATGCGGAACCCGGCCGCTGTTGCCGCCGACGGTTATCCCCAGAATTTTGGTACCGCCACCCTGCCCGGTATCGAGGGCACCAAGTTTGGGTGGTCGGATAAGCGCGATGTGCACGCCACCGTGAGCTTTGGCCCAGGGTTTGTGGTGGCCGCCCACACCTTCGGTTCGGCGCAGGTACACACCGACGATGTGCGCCGCGCCGTGCACACGGATGGCCTGGTGGCCGGGACGCAGCAGATTCAGATTGGTGGCGTCACCATTCCGGTGGCCAGCGGTGCGGAGCTGAAGGCGCGCACCCGGTGCACCAAGACGGAACAGTTCTGGCAAGGCGTGCCCGACACCGTGCTGGTGCCGCGCTACGTGCTCGATGTGATTCCGGCATGCTAGAACCGGCGGTGCGGCTGCGACCGCGGCTGTGATTTGTCGCCGGTTGGTTCACTGTTACATTTAATGACATGCCCTTACATCCCCTGGCGGTGCATCTTCCCGTCGTCATTATTCCGCTTACCGCCTTGGGATTATTGGCCTGGGTGCTGGTGCCCAGCATTGGGGCGAAGGTCCGGTCTTGGCTGGTGGGCGGTGGCGTATTGGGGGTCATTGGGGCCGCCTGGTCCAAAACCACGGGGGCGGAGTTGCTAAAAGACATTGGTCGCAGTCCACAGAATCCTGGTGATGTCGCACCCCACATGATGTGGGGGAATGCGCTGGTGGTGGCGAGTGTGTTCCTGTTGGCCGCGGTCATAGCATTGTGGTACAGGGAGACCGTGGTGACGCAGATCGCGGCGGTCATTATGGCGGTGGTCGCACTGATTATTACGTTTGGCGCAGGTCACTCTGGCGCCCAACTGGTGTGGCACTAACAGTTTCCGTTAATATTATGCGGTATGAATGCTGTCCTCATTGCCGTCCTCGTGATGCTCATTTTGTCCGTCGCCCGGGTGCATGTCGTTATTTCCCTGTTTATTGGGGCGCTGGTTGGTGGTCTCATCAGCGGTATTGGCCTCGGGCCCACCATGGTGGCGTTCCAGGATGGCCTGGCCGGTGGGGCGAAAATTGCCCTCAGCTACGCGCTGTTGGGGGCGTTTGCCATGGCAGTTGCCAGTTCCGGCCTGCCTACACTGTTGGCCAGATGGATCATGTCCAAGATTGGCAACACCGAGGAATCCGCGAATTGTCGCGCGGTCCTGGTAACAAAATGGCTGATGGTGGCGGGTGTGTTGTCGATGGCCATTATGAGCCAAAACCTGATTCCCGTCCACATTGCCTTCATTCCGCTCATCATTCCGCCACTGCTCGGGGTGATGAATAAACTCCGCATCGACCGGCGCCTGATTGCCTGTGTGCTCACCTTCGGCTTGGTCACCACCTACATGTGGATCCCGGTGGGGTTCGGGTCGATCTTCCTCAATGAAATCCTCTTGGGCAATATTCGCAAGGCCGGCCTAGACACCACCGGAATTAATATTATGCAAGTCATGTCAATTCCGGCGTTGGGCATGATCGCGGGGTTGATTATCGCCGTGGGGTTCTCCTACCGCAAGCCCCGCGACTACGAAAACCGCCCTCTGGAGGCCGCCCACTCGGTGGAGGAGATCACGCGTTACAAGATCATTGTGGCGGTCATTGCGATCCTGGCCACGTTTATCGTGCAGGTGGTGATGCAACTGGTGGATTCGGAGGCGGACTCCCTGCTCATTGGTGCGCTCACCGGCCTGGCGGTGTTCCTGGTGACCGGCGCCGTGAACTGGAAAGAAGCGGATGACGTGTTTACTTCCGGCATGAAAATGATGGCGCTCATTGGGTTCATTATGATTACCGCCCAAGGTTTCGCCGCCGTCATGACCGCCACCGGCCAGGTGGAGACGCTTGTCGACGCTTCTGCGGCGCTGTTCGGTAGCAATAAGGCGATGGGGGCGTTGGTGATGCTCATCGTGGGCTTGATTGTGACGATGGGCATCGGGTCGTCGTTTTCGACGCTGCCGATCATTGCCACGATCTACGTGCCCCTGTGCCTGGCCTTGGGGTTCAGCCCCGCCGCTACGGTTGCCATTGTGGGTGCCGCCGGTGCGCTTGGCGACGCCGGGTCGCCAGCGTCGGACTCCACCCTAGGGCCCACTGCCGGGTTGAACGCCGACGGCCAACACGACCATATCCGCGACTCGGTGATTCCCACCTTCCTGCACTATAACCTGCCGCTGATCGTGTCCGGGTGGGTAGCAGCCATGGTGCTCTAGTTGATCTCTAGTTGATGCAGCGCGGCCCGTTGCCGCCGGCATCAATGGTGGGGGAGGCGCTGTCTTCATCCATGGCGGTGCCCTCCTGGCCGACCACGCCCGCCCCGGAGCCGCTACTGTCGTTGGCGCTGGTGGGGCCGGCATAGTCTGCGGCGAGAACGACAGTGATGGTGCCGTTGGTGAGCGTAGCGTCGGCAACAACCGGGAGTCCGCCTAATTCTTGGGCGATCGCTGCTGCTTCCTCGTTGGTTTCCTGTGGTGCCAAGACCTGCGACTGGCTGTAGGTGCCCACCTCGGCGTTGCCGGTATCACCGACCGTGTAGCCGGCGCTCTTGAGGACGCTTGCCACGGTGGTAGCCAACCCGGTGGTCCCCGAAGCGTTGAGTACCGTCACCGTCGAGGCCGCCGCGGGCTGTGCTGACGTGGTGGTGGCCGCGGTGGAGCTGCCCAGGTTCTCGTTGCCGCCCAGGAGTTGGTCGAAGAATTTATGCACCTGGCGAGGATCCACCGTCACCACGGATTCACCATTATCACCAGTGCCGTCAATAGAGGTCACGGGGATGGTATTGAATTTTACATTGCCGCCGGTCAGGTTGGACATTTGTACCGCCAGTTGGGAAAGATCCCAACTGCTGTCGAGGGTGAGCGATCGCTTGGCGGCGTCCTGGAGTTTGAGTAGGGTGCTGCCCTGCAACATGTTGGTCGAAAGTATCTTTGAGACCAGGGAGGCCATGTAGGCCTGTTGCCGCACGATGCGGTCCAGGTCGCCGCGCGGCAAACCGTGCCGTTGCCGCACGAACGCTAGTCCCTGTGCCCCATTGAGGACCTGCCTGCCGGCGGGGAAGTTCGCCCCCGAAAACTCGTCGTCGACCGGGGCATTGAGGCACACCTCGACCCCGCCCACGGCGTCGGTAAGCAGCACGAACCCCACCAGGCCGACCTCTGCGTAGTGGTCCACGCTAATGCCGGTCAGGTCGGAGATGGCGTTGATGAGCCCGCGCTGGCCCGCGGCCTTGGCCTTGCGTTCCAGGCTGGGACCTTCTTTCTCTCCCTCGGCGAGGAGCCGTTCCTTTTCGATGGCCTTGTGGCCGGAGTATACGCCATTGATTTTGGTGTTCCCAAGGTCATCGTCGTGAATATAGGTGTCGCGGGGGATAGAGATCGCGGTTGCCGATGACCCGTCGTTGGGGATGCGGATCACCATGATGGTGTCCGTGTTGTCTGCCTCCTCGTCGCCGGCGTGGAGCATTGCTATTTCCTCCGGGGTGAGGGGGTTGCCCTGTGCATCCGTGCGGGAATCATTGCCCACGAGTAAAACATCCATGGCGCCGTCGGGGGAGCCGGCGTTAAGCGGTATTGATGGCGAATCTATTTTTGGTATGAGGAAGTACCCCACCCCGGCCACCACCAGCATGATGGCAGAGAGCAGCGCAATAAGCGCCTTGACGGCGGGCGGACCCTGTTGTCTAACGGCGGGGCCGACATTCGACCTGGATGACGAATTACGGGAATTACGGTGATGGGACGTAGCACTCATACTGATACCAGGGTAACCAAATAGCCAGGGCTAGACCATGAGCTACCCACAGGTGTCGCCGTGGATATAGTGAAATCATGGTAGGCGTGACGGAATCCGATAACCTGTTCGAAACGATAGATGATGTGTATTGGCGTGCGACGGTTGGGGATATCATTGCCGCGCACTCCGACCCGCAGCATCCCCTTCAAGCCCTTGCCCCGCAACGCTTTACGACGGTGCACCGCCAGGTCACCGGGCTGCTCACCAGGGTTGCCACTACCATGGGTCGGTTTCGGCTCCGGGACCAGGTACCCGTGCGCCCACCTGGTCGCCAGGTGGCGAGCACAGTCACAGCTCCCGACACATCAGCCCTGGATCTGGTCGGCCAGCTGCGCGCCGACATTCGTAACCTGCGCACCCCGCATGACCGCTCGGAAATGAGCCGGCTCATTTCCCAGCATTCGGCCACTATCGACGTGCTGGCCCGCACCATCCGTGTCGCGGACGCGGACCATGCGCTGGCGCTCAAGGGAAGCGAAACCCGCAGGCTCCAAGCCCAGCGGCGGGAACAAGCGGCCCGGCGAACCGCCCGATACTATGCGGCCGCCAGCCTTGTTCTCGGGGTCGTGGTGGTAGTGATGTGGCTGTTGTAGCTGGTTGGTCACCTTTCGGGATAATTGCTAACGCGTAGCGAGCAACGCCAATGTGCCACCCCACGTCTTTTCTATTTTGGCTATGGCAGCTAATGCTGTTTCGAGGGAATAATTCTCGGGAATGAGAGCTTCTGGTGGGCAGGAAGGAACATTTGGCGTGGAATGAAGTAGGTTGGTAAATTCCTCCCGCATTGTCGTCACGCTCAATACTTCCTGGGAGTGTGCGTTATCGGGTAGGTTCCGTCGTGCCTCTTTCCATGCTTTTCCTCGGCTGAGTCGAGACAGTTCGATAGAATCTTTATCCCTGTAGAAATCGACCACACTTTCTACAGTGTGTAGCTCGGTGTTCGTCAAGTTTGTGGCGTCGCCGCCTGGCGTGCTTCGATTGCGCAGAGCAATAGGGATGGGACCGTGAGCCCATGCCTGTAATGGTTCCTGGAACAATAGGCAACCGGTCCAAGCGAGCTTCCACCCTTGGGAAAAATAGCAGAGTTTATAGAGCTTCATTGTGTCTACGGTTGGAACTAACTCCGTGATGTATTGACCCACGTCGTAAACATTTGCCATTGCTCAAACTCCTTTCCCGCTGTGCTGTTATGTGGTCATTCTAGTGTTGAATAGACTCCACGCACTAGACAAGCAGGGTCATGATGACTATAGGCAGGTTATTAGCAATATGCAGCAGGCCCGACAACACAACATTACGGCCAGACAACACATAGACCAGGCCAAGCCCAAGGCCGGTGGCGGTGAAACTTACGGCATGAATCCACTCGGATGCCACCAATGAATATACGTGGAACATGCCAAACAGCACGCTCGACACCACCAGTGACATCCAGGTGGGGGCGTGCTTCCCAAGAGAACCAATGAGGAACTGGCGGAAAAACAACTCCTCCACTATCGGCGCCACAATCCCGATATACACCATGGGTAGAATCAGCTGAACCAGGCCTGCCCGGGGCTGAGACAGCTCGCCAGTGTTTTGCGGGTCGGTGAGAGCAACACCGAAATAGTCGAAAAGGTATTGGGTGAGATACCCGACCGCCACAGTTAGGGCCAGGATCCCCAGATAACCACCAACCACCATGGCGAGCGATCGGGCCCTATGCTGCCACGCCCGACGGGCGGCATCGGCCAGCACCCGGCGGTAGGCCACCAGTGCGGCAAGAATCACCACAATATACACGCCGGGCATGACCACATTTGGGAGAACCGACCCCAGCAGCGGCCTCGAAGCATAACCGATCACAAAAACCCACGTGGCTATCGTGGTGACATAACTTCGATCACTTACCATGCCCAAACGATACGCCGCATCCCGCCACCCCAACGTACGGGTGCGCCTATCCGGTCGGTCGTCGGAAAGGCACGAAAAAACCAACGATGGCAGGTTTGCCATCGTTGGCCACCACGTCGACAAGCAAACTAGCAGTCGAAATACAGTTCGAACTCCTGTGGTGTGGGGCGCAACCGCACTGGATCAATCTCGTGATCGTACTTCAACTTGATATACGTATCGATCAGGTCTTCGGTAAACACCCCATTATCAGTCAAGAAGTCATGATTATCCGCCAATGCTGTAAGTGACTCCTCCAATGAACCCGGGGCCTGTGGAATCGACGCGGCCTCCTCCGGCGGCAACTCATATAAATCCTTATCCACCGGTGCGTGCGGCTCAATCCGGTTCTTAATACCGTCCAAACCAGCCAACATCATCGCCGCAAACCCGAAATACGGGTTACCCGATGGGTCCGGCGCCCGGAACTCAATCCGCTTCGCCTTTGGATTCGAACCCGTGATCGGAATCCGTACTGCCGCTGACCGGTTCCGCTGCGAGTACACCAAATTAATCGGCGCCTCAAACCCCGGCACCAACCGGTGATACGAATTCAACGTCGGGTTCGTGAACGCCAACACCGCCGCCGCATGGTGCAAAATACCACCAATATAATAACGGGCGATATCCGACAGCCCCGCATAGCCCGACTCGTCATGGAACAACGGCTTCCCGTCCTTCCACAACGACTGGTGTGCGTGCATGCCCGAACCATTATCACCAGCCAGCGGCTTTGGCATGAACGTTGCCGTCTTCCCATGCCGGAACGCCACATTCTTAATAATGTATTTAAACGTCTGCAAATCATCCGCAGCATGCAGCAGCGTATTGAACTTATAGTTGATCTCCTGCTGGCCCCCACCAACCTCATGGTGGAACCGCTCTAAATCAAACCCGCACTCCAATAACACCTGGACCATATTATCCCGCACATCTTCCGCCTTATCGTACGGCGGCAATGGGAAATACCCACCCTTCATTCGGGTCTTATAGCCTAGATTCGGCTCCCCATTGAGCTCGTGCTTTTTCCCCCGATTCCACCAACCCTCAACCGAATCCACTTCATAGAACCCAGCATGCGCATCCGTGGAATACCGCACCGAATCAAACAGGTAAAACTCGGCCTCCGCACCAAAGAAACACGTGTCCGCAATACCCGTCGACGCCAAATACTCCTCAGCCTTTAGCGCCACCGTCCGCGGATCCCGGCTAAATGGCTCCTGCGTAAACGGATCCACCACAAAAAACTTGATATTCAACGTTTTTGCCGCCCGGAATGGATCCACCTGCGCCGTCGCTAAATCCGCAATCAGATTCATGTCCGACTCGTCAATGCTGGTAAACCCGCGAATAGACGAACCATCAAAAGCTAAACCATCAGTCAACGCGTCTGCATCAAGAATATGGGCCGGGATAGTGAAATGCTGTTCCGTGCCGGGCACATCAGTGAATCGAATATCAATGAACTCGACATTCTCGTCTTGAATAAACTTCAGCGCCTCATCGGCGGAGTGAAAGGCCACGATTACTCCTCAAAAAATTCTGGCAGTACCACCCCATGGTAACCTATTTTCTATAGTGCGACCAATAAAATATTTGGCCGTATCGCCGCCAGTTAAAGAATGATTCCCAAAACAGCTACATTATTAACCATGGCAAAACGTGACCGCAGCACTGGCCGCACCTGGCTCGACGGCCCAACAATCCCCGCCCCCTACGACGACAACACGCTCGCCCGATGGCCCGGCGAAAAACTCGGCCTTCCCCAAACCGGACCCGGCGCCCTCGCATCCGTCGCCCGCCGCGCCGGGGGAGTGGCCATCGACTGGGTAATCTGCTGGATCATCGCCGGATTCCTCCACATGTTCACCACTTACCTTGGTGACACCGCCACCCTCACGCTCATGCTGTTCGTGATCCTCGGCATTATTAGCGTTACCCTGTTTGCCCGTACCCCCGGCCAGGCGCTACTCGGTATGGGAGTGGCCCGCGTCGACCAGTGTGACCAGCGGGTTGGCCTCGCCCGGGCCGCAGCCCGCACCCTGCTCACCATTTTTGTGCTCCCCGCCGCCATGGTCGACACTGATGGGCGTGGCATGCACGACCGTGCCACCGGCACCGCGGTCATTCTCGGTTAATCGGTGCTTATAGGCTGTTCCCTCGGGAGGGCGTCGGCAAGCCTACTTGCCCTTATTCTGCCGCTCCGCGTGACGACGCGCCCGCCGGTTCATGCCTGACATCTTTGCCTGTGCCCCTTTGGGCAGTGGGCCGCGTGGCAGGCCCTGACGGTTCTGGTCCGCCGCATCCATGGCCTCAATGCGGGCGGCAATCTCGTACACATCCTCCTTCTTGTACTTGCGCTCCATCTTCATCAACCGGCTTTGTAACTTCCGCAACGGCACCTGGCCTTCGCCCTCGCCCACAATCATCGTGTTGATCGGCACCCCGGGCGCCAACCTACGCAACCGCTTTTGCTGCTGTTGGAAGAGCGGTCGCAGCCGGTGTGGCTCACCTTCACCAACCAGCACAATGCCGCCCACACCAATCACCCGGTGCACAATATCCATCTGCGTGTTATAGGCCACGGCTGACTTGGTTCGCCAAGCCATGCCAACCCCCGACCGCATGTTCTCCAGTGCCCAGCCCGCGGCACCCGGCTGGCCGGCCGCCTGGTTATACACATTATTCTGCAACCGACGGCTGAAAATCCACAACGCTATCGCAACACCTAAAAGCAGGCCGGTGACCAGCATGAACCACTGGCCCTTCCACAGCAACCCAATCAGGAAAAATAGCACCCCTGTGCCAATAACGGCCAGCAGCATGAGCGGCACAAGCTTGGAGTCCTGCTTCCGCTGCATTTGGAATGCTTGCCACAATTGCACCCAATTTTCTTTCCGCCGTGCCCGCTTCGCCGCGCGCTCTTCCTTCTTCGCGTTTTTATCCTCAGCCATGGTCAATACAATAGCCTATGAAAAACCCTAGGTCAGAATAATGCAGCAAACCTGCGCGCTACTGTGCCGGCCGCGCCAAACATCCGCCACCCGCCCAACCAATGCGGCAGGTCCGACAACGGCAAAACGCGAATCGGACAAGCCAGGGCCGGCGTCCCAAGCCCCGAGCCCCCCAAGCTCTGACCACGGACGGTATGAAAAAACCAGCCAGCACCATAACTGACTGGTTCACGCCGGCACACCCAGCGGGGCATGCCCGATTCACGCCACGGAAAACCTACCGTGATGTCGACACCGGCGTGTCCTGGGATGCACCATAGCGATCTAACAGCGTAGAAGCCTCCTGCGCCGTCGACACATGCGCATTCTTCGCCAAATGCTGCAAATTCTCCGGCAGCGGCAACCCCCGGGCCTCCATTGCCTGCGCATACAATTTGCCAGCCCGATACGACGACCGCACCAACGGGCCCGACATCACCGAGCCGAACCCTAACTCCAATGCGAAATCCCGATGCTCAATAAACTCCTCCGGCTTCACCCACCGGTCAATCGGGTGGAACCGTGGGCCCGGCCGCAAATACTGGGTAATCGTCAAAATGTCGCACCCGGCCGAATGCAAATCCATGAGCGCATCCCGAATCTCCTCCGGGGTTTCACCCATGCCCAAAATCAGATTCGACTTAGTAATAAGACCAAAATCCCTAGCTTGCCGGATCACATCCAGGGAACGGTTATACCGGAATGCCGGCCGGATCCGCTTAAAAATCCGCGGTACCGTCTCTAGATTATGGGCAAACACCTCTGGTCGTGCCTCAAATACCTCGTGCAATAAATCCGGCTTGCCCGAAAAGTCTGGGGTGAGGTTCTCCACACCAGTATTCGGATTGAGTGCATGAATCTGCCGCACCACCTCGGCATAAAGCCATGCACCCTCATCGTCTAAATCATCCCGAGTCACGCCAGTGATCGTGGAATAATTCAGGCCCATTTCCTTGACCGACTCCGCCACCCGGCGCGGTTCATCCCGGTCTAATGGCTCCGGCTTTGCCGAATTAATTTGGCAGAAATCGCATCGGCGGGAACAATTCGCCCCACCGATTAAAAATGTGGCCTCCCGGGATTCCCAACACTCGTGAATATTGGGGCACCCCGCCTCCTGGCACACGGTGTGCAGGTTCGACCCCGACACTCGGTTTTTAATGTCCTGGTATTCCGGGCCGGTTTTGACCGTGGTGCGGATCCACCGTGGTTTATTTTCAATGGGGGTTTCAGAATTTCGAACTTCTACTCGGAGTAATTTACGTCCATTGGGGGCTGCTGTAGTCACGCCCCACACCCTACTACCAATTGCGAAACGTGTCGAAATAAACAAAATCCTTATAATGTTGCCAATATTGGCCAATGGCCCATCGTTGGTTATCGGCGCGGCAGCCCCTTGGTCGGGTCGGGTGCCGAATCGAATGTGTGATCCGCAACCACTAGCCGGCCTGAAAAGGCGTCGTCAAGCGCCTGCAATGTGGGTTGGATCATTTCCGCCACCGAAACATCCCGGCCGAGTTCGCGGCTGAGCGTGGTCACGCCCGCGTCGGAAATGCCGCATGGGATAATGTGCTCATAAAATTCCAGGGTGTTGTCGCAGTTGAGCGCCAACCCGTGCATGGTCACCCCGTGCGTGATTCGAATCCCTAGGGCGGCAATCTTCCGGTGTTCCGCCGGGGTGGCGCCGGGCACCCACACGCCGGAGCGCCCGTCGATGCGGCCCGCGGTGGTCACCCCAGCCTGGCGCACTACCTGGATGAGGGCTTCTTCGACACGGCGCACATAATCCACCACGTCGATCGGGTCTGCCAGTTTGATGATGGGGTAGGCCACTAATTGGCCGGGGCCATGCCAGGTGATGCGGCCGCCTCGGTCCACGTCGATGACCGGCAGCCCGTTCGTGGGCCGATCCTCCGGCTGGGTGCGTTTGCCGGCCGTGTAGATGCTGGGGTGCTCCAGCACGATGATGGTGTCGCCGATGTCACCGCGCGCCCGCTGCGCCGCCAGGTCGGCCTGCATGTCCCACGCCGCGAGATAATCCACCGTGCCCAGCAGTTGGACCGCGATGGGAGAGTCGTTGTCCTGGCGGATGGACTGGTCGGCGGGGAAAAATGGTTGGCGGGGCGCGGTCATGTGTGACTCCTTGTGGTCGGGTGGTGCGGTAGTGCGGTGGTGCTGGGCATTGGCCTATCACGCCGCGGGCTTTTCGACGGATTCCCATGGCGAAGCGCCTTAAGACCCACAGGGGAAGGGTGCTTAAGGCGCAATCTATTAGTGAAACCCTATATTAAGGTTTGGGGTTAGACGCCATTCTTTTCGGCGTATTCGGCGGCGGTGAGCAGCGGGCCCACCTCAGTGACCTCAACCTCGAACAACCAGCCGGCGGTGAACGGGTCACCATTGATGATGGCGCAGTCGTCCAGCGCCTCCTGGTTCACCGCGGTGACCGTGCCCGTGACCGGGGAATACAGGTCGGACACGGACTTGGTGGATTCCACCTCACCGCAGGTTTCGCCAGCCTCCACGGAGTCGCCCACCTGCGGCAGGTCGGCGAACACGATCTCACCCAGCCGGTCGGTGGCGACGGACGTGATGCCCACCTTCACCTTGGTGCCCACGGCCTTGTCGGCGGTGGTGTCGATCCATTCGTGATCGTCGGAGTAGGAATAATTCTCAGGCAATGACATAGGAGGAGCCTTTCAAAAGTAGATGATTCTGGTTGGGATTCTAGCCGGTCATTACTTGGCCCGGGAGTAAAATGGGAGTTTTACCACCTCAAACGGGTATTTCTTGCCCCGAATATCCGCCTCCAATTTGGTGCCGGGTTCCGCGAGCGCCGTATCCACATAGGCCAAGGCGATCGGGTGCCCAAGCGTGGGGGAGGGCTGCCCGGAGGTGACCTCGCCCACCACGGTGCCGTCCGCGTCGAACAGTTCGGCGTGGGCGCGGGCTGCCCGCCGGCCTGTGGAGGTCAACCCCACCAGGACCCGGGTTGGTGGGGTGCCGGACAGCAGCTTCTCCTTGGCCACGAAATCCCCCTCCTTCTTCTTGCCCACCAGGACGCCCAGGCCGGCGTCGATCGGGGTGAGCGTCAGGTTCAGTTCGTTGCCGTAGAGTGGCATGCCCGCCTCCAGGCGCAACGAATCCCGGGCGGCCAGGCCGGCCGGCTTCAGGCCGAACTCGTCACCGGCCTGCAGGATCCGTTCCCACAGGTCTGCGGCACCTGCGTTGGGGAGGAATAATTCGAACCCGTCTTCCCCGGTGTAGCCGGTGCGGGCCAGCAGCACCTCGTGGCCGGCCACCACAACTGGTGCGGCGGAATAATATTTCATCTCCTTGACGATCTGGGCATCCGCTTCGTTGGTGAGCGTGACTAATAATGCTTCCGCATGGGGTCCCTGCACCGCGATCAGGGCGGTGTCGGTGGATTCGTTGACGAGCTCCACATCGAACTTGGCTGCCCGATCCACAAACGTCTGGAACACGGTTTCGGCGTTCCCCGCATTGGGCACCACCAGGAATTCGTTCTCGCCCAGGCGGTAAGTGATGAGATCGTCGATGATATGCCCGTCCTCGTTGACGATCATCGAATACTTGGCCTTGCCTACCTTAATGATGGACAGGTGGGAGATCAGCGCATAATCCAAGAACGCGCCGGCGTCGGGGCCGGTCACCCGGATTTCGCCCATGTGGGAGAGGTCGAACAGGCCACAGGCGGTGCGAACAGCCCGGTGTTCTTCCAACTCGTTACCGTATTTGAGCGGCATGTTCCACGGGCCAAAGGCGGTGAAGGAAGCGCCCAGCTTCTCGTGCTCGGCATGGAGAGGGGACTGACGAAGTTCGGTCATGGGTTTCTTAGTTCTTTCTTCTCGGGAAAAATTTTTATGTAGTGCTGGTTCCAGCAGCCGAGCATTGGGCTACTTGCTGCTTGCCGGATGGGTGCCCGGCGGCCGGAACCAGTGTGAGACCAGCGGTGGCTAGTCGTCGATATCGAACGCCTCGGGCGGCGGGCAGGAGCACACGAAGTGCCGGTCGCCGAACGCCTCATCAATGCGGCGCACCGGTGGGAAATACTTCACGCCCTGCCGCAGGGACGTCACAGGGTAGGCGGCCTGCCGCCGGCTGAATGCATAACCCCACTCGTCGTCGGACACCGACTCGGCGGTGAACGGGGCGTGATGCAGCACGGACTCTTCGAACGTGATGCTCCCCTGGGCGATCTCTTCGATCTCGGCGCGGATGCTGCGCATGGCGGCAATAAACCGATCCAATTCGGCCTTATCCTCCGACTCGGTGGGCTCCACCATGAGCGTCCCCGCCACCGGGAACGAAAGGGTGGGGGCGTGGAAACCATAATCCACCAGGCGTTTCGCCACATCCGTGGCGGACACGCCGGTGTCGTGCTCTAGGCCGCGCAGGTCGAAGATGCATTCGTGGCCCACCAGGTCATTCTTGCCGGTGTAGAGCACCGGGAAGGAATCGGATAATTCCTTCGCCAGATAGTTGGCGTTCAACACTGCGGTTGCGGAGGCCCGCTCCAGGCCTTCGGTGCCCATCATGGCGATATACGCCCAGGCGATGGGCACTACGCCGGCCGAACCGTAGCGGGCCCCCGAGGTCGGTACCCCAATGTTCATGGGGGTTTCCTTGGTGAAATCGACCGCATTGGCGTCGGTAGGCAGGAACGGTACCAAATGCTCCGCTACTGCCACAGGTCCCACGCCGGGGCCGCCACCGCCGTGCGGAATGCTGAATGTTTTATGCAGATTCAGGTGGGAAACATCGCCCCCGAATTCGCCCGGGCGTGCGATACCGGTCAGGGCGTTCAGGTTAGCACCGTCGATATACACTTGGCCGCCGACGGCGTGCACCTTCTGGCACACCTCCCGTACCGTGTCCTCAAACACCCCATGGGTGGACGGGTAGGTAATCATAATGCCGGCAATGTTCTCCGCATGCTTTTCCAGCTTGGCATCCAAATCACCCAGGTCAATGGAGCCGTCCGGGGCGGTGGCCACCACCACAACCCGAAGCTTCGCCAGCGTTGCCGAGGCGGCATTAGTGCCGTGGGCGGATTGCGGAATGAGAATGATGTCTCGCTGATGCTCACCATTGGCCTGGTGGTAGCGTCGAATAGCAAGCAGGCCGGCGAGCTCACCCTGCGAACCTGCGTTCGGCTGCACCGAAACTTTCGCATACCCGGTGATTTCCGTGAGCCACTCCTCCATTTCGTTGAGCAGCGCCCGCCACCCGGCGGTCTGCGAATCGGGCGCATACGGGTGCACATTGGCGAACTCCGGCCAGGTGATCGGCTCCATGCCGGCGGTCGGGTTCAGCTTCATGGTGCACGACCCCAACGGGATCATGGTGCGGTCCAACGCCAAATCCTTGTCCTTTAATTCCCGCAGGTAGCGCAGCATTTGGGTCTCCGAATGCACCGACGAGAAAATGGGGTGCGTCAAGGTTTCCGTGGTGCGCGGCAGCGGCAGCGGGCGGGCCTCCGACTCGGTTACAGTAGCGCCGAACAACTGTGCGAGCTTTTCGACGTCCTCCCGGGTAGCGCCTTCGCCAAACGACACCGAAACCTTCGAATCCCCCAGGGAACGCACCAGATAGCCAGCATCGGCCGCGGCGGCCACAATCGACGGGGCATCACACTCCACCGTCACCGTGTCGAAAAAGTTTTCGTGCACCACCTTATCGCCCACGGCCTGGGCGAAATCGGAAGCATATTGGTGCACCCGCTCGGCAATCGCCCGCAAACCGGCCGGACCATGCCAAATGGCGTACATGGCGGCGCACACCGCCAATAGCGCCTGGGCGGTACAAATATTACTGGTGGCCCGCTCCCGACGAATATGTTGCTCCCGGGTTTGCAGGGCCAGGCGGTAGGCGGGGCGGCCCTCAGCATCCTTTGACACACCAACAATCCGGCCGGCCAACTGGCGCTTCAACTTTTCGGTGACCGCCATAAACGCGGCGTGTGGGCCGCCGAAAAACAGGGGCACACCAAACCGTTGCGACGAGCCCACCGCAATATCCGCCCCCAAGGTGCCGGGGGACTCCAACAATTGCAGGGCCAGAAGATCCGTGGCAATCGCAGCCAGGCCACCCCGGGAATGAATGTCCTCAATGGCGCCACGAACATCGACGATATCCCCCTCGGTGCCGGGGTAGGCCAACACCACACCAATCAGTGACTCGCCCACCACACCGCTGGAAACGTCGGTGATCTCCACCTCCAAGCCCAGGGTGCGGGCCCGCTCGGTGGTCACCGCCATAACCTGCGGGTGCAGGCGGCGATCCAAAATAACCCGATTGCCCTTCTTATTGGTGCGGGCCATGAGCCCCACAGCCTCAGCCACCGCGGTGGCCTCATCAAGCAGCGATGCATTAGCGATGGGCAGGCCGGTGAGCTCCTGCACCATGGTTTGGAAGTTCAATAATGCTTCCAGCCGACCCTGAGAGATTTCCGGCTGGTATGGAGTGTAGGCCGTGTACCAGCCCGGATCCTCCACCACATTCCTACGGATAACCGGCGGGGTGATCGTATCAAAATAGCCTTGGCCATAAAACGACTGAAGCACCACGTTCTGCTGCGCATAACTGCGGAGCTTCCGTAGTGCTTCTTCTTCGGTGAGGGCCGGTCCGAGGGCGAGCGTGGTGGTGCGAATATCCTCTGGGACCGCGGCGTCGATAAGCGCTGCTAGTGTGGGGTAACCAACACTGCTGAGCATCTCGGCCGTTTCCTTGCTGTCGGGGCCGATATGGCGATCAGAATAACTGGCGGGCGTCATAACGTGACGGACTCCCTTCAAAAAGACCAAATTTATAGTGATTTACATCATTATACCGTCATAATGTAGTCAATATCCGGTTTCTGGGTGGCTGTCTGATTTCCCAGGAAACTCGCACAGGGGGCAAGACTAGCCATGTTCCCACAGATATAGCACTATTTTGGGTATGCGCTTATCCGAAACTGTTGTTTACACCACCACAGCCATGAGCTCTATCGTGTTGTGTTGCGTGCTTTTCCTCAGCGGATCCGCCGCTGTACCCCCGTCGCTTATCGACGACCAACCCACGGCCGGTGGTCCCGACCCCATAGATACCGAAACCCCAGCACCCGACGACACCACAACCATGGCAGCCAACCCCACCACCCTTGGGGAAGCCCTGAGAGTAGGCGACGGCACCTTCGACCCCGCGGCGGACGGCTTCAGTCTCTTCGACCCCTGCACCGAAATCACCACTGAACAATGGGAAAAACTCGGATGGAAACCACTCCCCGGCCAACAGGTCCGATCCGATGCGGACCGCAAATTCTGCACCTTCATCCCCGCCACCGACCGGCCCGAATGGGTGACCGGTTTCGCCGAATCCGACGTGCTAGACCAGCAGCAACTCGACCAGCAAGGCCTACTCATCACCGATGTGAAAGTTACCGCCCCAGACGGCTTCTACCTGTATAAATTCAGCAAAGAAGAAAACGAATTCTTCTGCTCCGCTGCGGTAACCACCAGCCGCGGCCGAGTGAGCTTCACCTTCGGCGCCAACCCGGACATCCCCACCGAAAAGAAACGCACCTGCCAAGTAGCGGCCGACATGCTGCGGGATATCCTCGAATTGCCACCGGCCGCGTAATAAAAACCGGCGCCGCGGCGGGTCATGCCGGGCGCCGGTTTCGTCAATCCGAAATCTTACAGGTCAAGATCGGCGGCGAAATTACCGGTCTCAAGCCGATCCTTAATGGTGGCGGTGAACCGGCCGGCATCGGCACCATCAACCACCTGGTGGTCATACGTAAACGGCATGTAGCACATCTGGCGGATAGCGATGGCGTCGGCGCCATCCACCGAAACCACCACCGGCCGCTTCTGGATAGCAGCCGTGCCCAAGATACCGGCCTGCGGCGGCACCAGGATCGGGGTATCCGACAGCGCACCCTCGGAACCAATATTGGTGATGGTGAAGGTGGCGCCGAACAACTCGTTGGGCTTGAGCTTATTATTCCGGGCCCGATCCGCCAGGTCGGCAATGGCCTGGGCGATCTGCGGCAACGTCAGCTCCTGCGCCTTATGGATCACCGGAGTGAGCAGGCCCCGCGGGGTGTCCACAGCAATGGCCACATTCACATCCTCGTGGTAGGTCATTTCCTTGGTCTCGGCGTTATACGACGCATTCACGTTCGGATGGCTGACCAAAGCCTCCACCACAGCCTTCACGAAGAACGGCAGGTACGTCAGGTTCACCCCATGCTTTGCCTGGAACTGCGGCTTGGACTGCTTCCGCAGGTCCGCAATCCGGGTCATATCCACCTCTTGCAGGTGTGTGAGCTGCGCAGACAGTTGGAGTGCCTCCACCATCTTGGCGGCGGTGATCTCCCGAATCCGGTTCACCTTCTGGGTGGTGCCAATCAGCTCAGCCTTGGCCGGATCCACGGACTTGGTAGACCAATTTGCCCGCGGGCCGGTTGGCTCGGCAGGTGCTTGGGCAGCCGGTGCTTCCGCGGCGGTGGGTGCCTGTGCCGCAGCCGCAGCAGCCAACACGTCCTGCTTACGGATCCGCCCACCAATGCCGGTACCGGTCACCGTGGTCAGATCAATGCCATGCTTGTCGGCCAGCTTGCGCACGAGCGGCGTCACATACGGCAGTTTCTTCCCGGAATTCGGCTTTGCTGCCGGTGCCGCAGGTGCTGCTGGAGTTGCCGGCGCCGGGGCGGGCGTGGGCTCTGGCTTCGGTGCGGGGGCCGATGCAGCCGGCGCTGGGGTGGGTTCAGGTTGTGGCTCGGGAGTCGGTGCTGGTGTGGCAGGAGCAGGTGCGGCGTTCTTATCGCCGATACGGGCGATAACGTCACCCACCTCAACCGTGTCATCCTCTTCGAATAAGATTTCTACGATGGTGCCGGCGACCGGGGAGGGGACCTCCGTGTCGACCTTGTCCGTCGACACCTCAAGCAGCGCCTCATCCACCGTGACGGTGTCTCCCACCGACTTCAACCACTGGGTAATGGTGCCCTCGGTGACTGATTCGCCCAACTCGGGCATCACCACATCGACGGCGCCTGAGGTGGCAGGCGCAGCCGGTGCGGCAGGAGCGGCGGGCGCGGCAGCGG
>CAUVMZ010000028.1:0-20961 GCA_963552855.1 uncultured Corynebacterium sp.
CGTTGAGGTTTTCGCCGGGGATGTCGAGGTCGCGGTCAGCAACAGCACCAGTGGCGAAGACAATAGCGTCATAGTATTCATGCAGCTTTTCGACGGTGATGGTGGTGCCAACCTCAATATTGCCGAGGAACCTCACATTGGGTTTTTCCATGACGGCATGGAGGGAATTCACGATTCCCTTAATGCGGGGATGGTCGGGGGCGACGCCGTAGCGGATGAGGCCAAACGGTGCGGGCATCTGCTCAAACAGGTCGATTTCCACGGTGCGGCCGGATTTCATGAGTAAATCGGAGGCATAAATACCAGCAGGGCCGGAACCAATAACGGCTACCCGGAGAGGGCGGGAAGAATTCATCAAGATCCTTACGGGAAACGAGGTGGATGATACGTGTCGGCACTTAACTTTAGCTGGTTGACGAATAGATGATGAATCAAATGTCATTTGGCGCTTTTTCCGTTGCTAGTAGCGTCGAAAAGCAAGCCCGAAACCTGTACACTTATGGGGTGTCTCACACTTTTTAGCGGGGCTCATTATTTCATCATAATTTCAGAAGGGACTAGCTTGTGACCCAAACAACGCATTCGGTGTTATTGACTGCGATCCGTCGTCGCCTTGACCAGGCAGAAGTGGCGGAATTCGCCGCCGCGTTAGGCCTTGACATCACGCCGCTCGTGCCAGCAGGGCACGATGAACCAACCATTGCGGACGTGCTGAAACATGCGCCGGCTGGTCCCGTTCTTTACACCGGAACCGGCAACCTCAACTTTGATGCGCGGGCCGCTGCGGCGCTGGGTGTGCCATTGGTGCTACAAACCCCGTCGGAATCGCTGTCGACCGCATTGGCGCGCGTTGAGGCCCGCGACCTGGGGGCATCAATCGCGGCCATCATCATGGGCGACCAGCCGCTCACCGCGGCGGTGACGGCGGCGCAAGAAACCCCGGCCGAAGTCGTGATGACCGCAGACGTGTTCGAAAACTGGTTGTTGGGTATGGCGAAAAAGCATCGCGCCCACATTGTGCTCCCCGAAGGTGACGACGATCGGATCCTCACCGCGGCCGGCCTGCTTTTGGCGGAAGACGTGTGTGACCTCACGATTCTCGGCGTGCCGGAGGAGGTGACCGCTCGGGCTGCGGAACTGGGGGTTACGCTTGACGGTGCTACCCTGGTGAACCCGTGGGCAGATGATGATCCCCACCGGGAAGAATTCGCACAACAATTCTATGAGCTGCGCAAAACCAAGGGGGTGACCCTGGAGCAGGCGCGGGAAACCATGACCGACATCTCCTACTACGCCACCATGATGATCCACAATGGGCTGGCGGACGGCATGGTGTCTGGCGCATCACACACTACTGCGCACACCATTAAGCCTTCTTTCCAGATCATTAAGACCAAGCCGGGCGTGTCCGTGGTGTCCTCTGTTTTCCTCATGGTTATGCGCGGCCGACTCTGGGCCTTCGGTGACTGTGCGGTCAACCCTAACCCCACCGCGGAGCAGCTTGCGGAAATCGCCGTGGTGTCTGCGGAAACCGCCTCCCAATTCGGCATTGATCCCCGGGTGGCCATCCTCAGCTATTCGACGGGCACCTCCGGCAGCGGGCCAGACGTGGACCGGGCCATGGCCGCCACCCGCATGGCGCAGGCCAAGGCCCCGGAACTGTTGGTGGATGGACCGTTGCAATTCGATGCGGCCGTCGACCCGGTGGTGGCGGCGAAGAAACTCCCCGAATCACGGGTGGCCGGGCAGGCCAATGTGTTTATCTTCCCCGACCTAGAGGCCGGCAACATTGGATATAAGACCGCGCAGCGGACCGGGCATGCCCTGGCGGTGGGCCCCATCCTCCAAGGACTGAACAAGCCAGTCAATGACCTGTCGCGGGGTGCAACCGTGGCGGACATCGTAAATACGGTGGCGATCACCGCTATCCAAGCCGCTAACAGCAAGAAAGCAGGAGAGAAATAAGAATGTCGCTGGTATTGGTGCTTAACTCTGGATCATCATCCATTAAATTCCAGCTGGTGGACCCGGACCAACACGCCACGGATGAACCCTTCGCCTCCGGGCTGGTCGAACAAATTGGCGAGCCCATGGGGCGGGTGACGCTTAAACATGCGGGCGAAAAACATGTGATAGAAGCCCCTATTCCTGATCACACGGTTGGTCTGGACCTGGCATTCAAACTCATGGCCGAACACGAATGCGGCCCGACTGATGTGGAACTCGTGGCCGTGGGGCATCGCCTTGTGCACGGTGGCCTGGTATTCAGCAAGCCAGAACTCATCACCGACCAGACTGTCGACCTGGCCCGCAGTCTCATCCCACTGGCCCCACTACACAACCCGGCTAACATTGATGGTATTGAGGTTGCGCGCAAACTCCTGCCCGATGTGCCGCACGTGGCAGTGTTTGATACCGGCTTCTTCCACGGCATGCCGGCAGCTGCGGCGCTCTACGCCGTAGACAAAGAGTTGGCGGCTGAAACGGGTGTGCGTCGCTACGGCTTCCATGGCACCAGCCACGAATACGTGTCCAACAAGGTTGCCGAACTCATGGAGCTGCCCAAAGCGGACATCAACCAAATCACCCTCCACCTCGGCAACGGGGCATCCTGCGCCGCTATTAAAGGCGAACAGCCCATCGACACCTCCATGGGCATGACCCCCCTCGCCGGGCTGGTCATGGGCACCCGGTCCGGCGATATTGACCCGGGTATCATCTTCCACCTGCACCGCACCGCGGACATGCCCATCGACGACATCGACGAACTATTAAACAAAAAATCTGGGGTGAAAGGTATCGCCGGAGTCAATGACTTCCGCGAACTCCGCCACATGATCGAGGAAGGAAACAAAGATGCGTTGCTGGCATACAGTATCTACATCCACCAGCTGCGCCGCTACATTGGGTCCTACATGATCTCCCTGGGTCGGGTCGACGCCATCACTTTCACAGCCGGTGTGGGCGAAAACGATAATTTTGTGCGTGCCGATGCCCTGGCCAACCTGGAAATGTATGGCATCAAGATCGATCCCGAACGCAATGCCCTGCCCAACACGGGGCCGCGGCTGATCTCTACCGACGACTCGGTGATTAAGGTATGGGTGGTGCCCACCAATGAGGAACTAGCCATCGCCCGCTACGCCAAAGCATTCGCCTAATCGGCCGCTTTACGACGGGGGCAGTATGAGAAAAAATCAGGTGGGTGCCCCCGTCGAACAAACCCCCATAAGAATAATAGGACTGGGCGAAACAAGATTTTTGGTCAAAAAATTCGGAAATCTTGACCAAAAATTTACCTAAAATTCCCAAACTGGGATAAGGGCAAAAACAGCCTGAAAATCACCTAAGTTCCCTGGTGGCTGGGTGTACCTTTAATGGCATGAGCAGCCTCATTGATGCCTACGCCCGACTAGCGCCCCGCGCTAGCGAGCTCCTGCTCACTATTAAAGAAATCGGCATCAACAAGATCGAGCTGGCCGCTCGACTTGACGTGTCCAGTGTCACCGCCAGCCTCATGATCTCCGTATCTAAAGCTTTCACCCCAGAAGAACTCGGTCAGGGGGCTGGACTCAGCTTTGAAAAATTCCGCATCATCGCCACCAGTGGCAAGAAGATCGCCAACCCTGACATTAATCGGGAACAATTCCGAAACGACCTCATAGAAGCCGCCCATGAGCTCAGTGTTGATGAGCTCAAAGAACACATCGTCGACAAGCTAGCAGCATTAAACAAAGGGTATAACCGTGCGCGCAAATGGCACCTACGCTACGCCGCCACCGCTGATCCCGACGGCATGAGCCACATGCTCATGAAGATGCCCGCGGAACAAGCCGAACAACTACGCACCTCACTCACCCCCGAAGCCCGAACCCTCGTGCAGCAAGGCGCCGCAGTCGACGAAGCCGAAGGCCACGCAAAAGCTTTAATACGACGGGTACTCCACGGCTACGACCTCACCAGACTCGAACACGTCGAAGACTGGGAAGACCCCAACAATCCCCGAGATCTCCGGCAACGTCCCTGCATCATTATTCCCGACTGGGAGCACACCGCCCACATTGATGGAACCGTTGTCGACACCAATGGTGTTGTCATCCCTATTAAAGACTTAGTTGACCGTCGAATAGCTAAATATGGGTTCGCAGTCACCGTCTATAATGACGCCAACGGCGTTATGCGGCCCCACGACGTCCTCCCCATTAAACGACTCGCCGACGCCGACGACCGGTTCATCAGCATCCTGTCGCACCTTGTCTGCCAGCATCCTGACTGCCGGGTGCCTGCTGTGCGCTGCGAAATCCACCACATCCAGTCCTTCGCTTCCGGCGGGCCCACCACCCCGGAAAACCTGTGCCCCCTCTGCCGCGTCCACAACCTCCTCAACGACGACAAACCCGACGAAAACCGGCACGGGCGCGTCTTTAATGACCCCAAAACCGGGCTCACCTGGTACGAAATGCCCGACGGGCGGATCCGTCGCAACCGAGCCCGCAGCAACGAACGCGGCCTCAGCGCCTACTGCGCCCGCATGTGCAAAGAAGCACTCACCGAACTCCACCGGCCCGGATGGATGCCACCCAGGCCACCCCGAGAATAAGCAGCCAAAACCATTCCTTTAATAGGCCGTGGCCAACAGGGTTGTCGGCCCTAAAACCATGTCCGAGGCCGAATCTTATTGCTCGTATCCACCAGCTGATACCGGTGAGCCGCCGTCGGAGCGCTCCGCGCCTGCAACCGCAATGCCCGCTCCAACCCCCGCCGCAACCCTAACTGGGTAAACGGATAATCAAACAAATCATTCCGGCTCGCCGCAGCATCAAGACCCTCCAACCGTAACCAATGCAACGCCGCATTAAGGACCGCGATCTGTACCTGTAAAAACCGTGGCTCATTCGTGGGAATTTCCTCCAACCTGCGGGCGGCCCGACGAATCCGCTGCTCATTAGGCGCATCCGACACCAGATACAACACGCTCGTCAACTCTGCCATACGCCGATGCATTGACGACGCCGGCACCCTATCCAACGCCTGCACCGCCACATCCACCTGCCGCTCCGCCATTAACTGTCGCGCTAGGCCAAACCCCGAACTCACCGTTGCCGGATTCGTCGCCCACACAAGCGAATAAAGATAAATCGCCTTATACCGCAACACCGCTGGGTCCTGGGTCAAATGAGTCCACAACCCAGCCAGTTCATTCACAATCTCACCCTTTAATGATGCCACCTCAATAGCTGTAGCCGGCTGCAATAATGGTTTATTATCCATGCCCTTTGATTGCAGGATCAACTCGCACACCGCTGCCCGGGCCAATTTTGGGGCCGCCTCCCCCGGCAAAATATTAAACACCTTATTAAAGGCATCTTGGGCCGGGAGGAAATCGTCGAGAAGCAAACTGGTGATCCCCGAATACCATTGATACCGCCAATCATCGCCCAGCGACGACTCTAGCTTTTTCAACCAATCCTTGCTCTCCGTGGTAAACCCAAGATCTAATAGGGAGCGAATAATGCCCAACGGGATTTCCTTGCTCTGCGCAAATTTCTCCCGCGCCATGGCCTCCCGCATCGTCTCCAACGCCTCCGACGGCTCGGTGTAACTAGAGCCCGCGATCATTGCTGCGCCCGGATCATTACGGTCTAATAGGGGCACATGCAGGGCAGCCACCACCTCCGGCGGGGTAATGCGCACACTCCGCTCAATACCATCAATAAGCTGATCCGTCTTGAACACAATATGCTTCGTGCCAAAAGTGGAACGCTGCGGCGAAAACAACGAATGCTGCGCCGGAAACTGCCGACCATCATGCACCGCAAGATATTCCCGCAACACCCCATACAACTGGGTCGTCAACTCCTGCACCGTGGAAAATCGCTGCTTCGGATCCGGGTCCGTGGCTCGCCTTAATAGGCGGTAGTACGATAAATACTGCGCAAACAGCGGCTCCTCATCTGGGCCAGGCAACCCCGGCGCGTATGCTCCATCCTTCTTCGGCATATTAATGGTCATGGCGGCCAGGGTGCGGCCGACGGTGTAAATATCGCTGGCCACGCTGGGGCCCTCGGTGGACACCTCCGGGGCCTGAAACCCCTTCGTGCCGAAAATATAACCAAACGCCCCAATGCCGGTGACCGCCCCCAAGTCGATCAGCTTGACCTGATCTTCCGTCACAATAATGTTGTCCGGTTTGAAATCGTTGTATACCACGCCGCGCGCATGCAAATACTCCAGTGCCGGCAAGGTTTCCAAAATATATCCGATGGCAATGTCGATGGCGAACACCCCGCCAGGTTGCTCTTGACGACGCTTACGCAACGACGGACCCGGCACATACTCCATGACAATAAAACCGGCCGCCACCCGGGGATCATCAATAAAATTATAGGCCTTCACAATCACCGGGTGGGTGATGTCGGCCAAAAACTCGCGTTCCGCAATGGCCGCCCCAATATCATGCGGATTCCCCGACCCTATTAAACCTTTGAGAACCACAACCCGGCCGGACACATTCTGATCCTGCGCAAGATAAATCCAGCCCATGCCACCATGGGCAACCACCCCTAGAATCTTGTACTGGTTAGCAACAATATCGCCCTCCTTTAATAAGGGAGGTTCCAGGTTCGTGGTGGCCGGATCCATGAGGCCGGTTTCTTTAATAGGGACGAAGGGGAGCCGAACCATGCCATTTGCAACTGACCTGCCCTCCCGGGTGGTGCTGCGCCGGGAACGGAACGTGTTTAATGCTTCGGTGCGGGACCTGGCGGATGGGTCGGGGAGGGGGTCATCATCGTCATCGTCGAAGGGATTGAAGGGCACAGCCGCCGTATTAAAGGTATCGTCATCGTCGTCGAAGGGGTTGAAAGGGACCGCGGCGGTTTGCGGTTGGGTGTGGTCGGCTGTGCTGTGTGGCTGGGTGTGGTCAGTGTCGGTCATGGGCGTTGTGGGGTTTCTTTGCGGTAGTGGGTGGCCGGTGGGGTTTGGCCAGGAAGATAGGCGCTGAACCAGTGATTATAATATTTTTGCCAGGTGCCATCACCATAGATGCGTTCCAGGGTGGCGTTGATTTGCCTAATGAGGCCGTCGGTATGGTGTCGGTAGCCGGGTTTGGCGGTGGCAATGCCGTAGTTTTCGTTGCTGAGCGAACCACCCTCGATGGTGGTGAAGGGGTCTTGGGCGGACATGCCGGACAGGATAACGTCGTCAGTAATGACTGCACTGGCCTGGTTTTGCTGCATGACAATGAGGCAGTCTGCCGACGAGCGGACGACGACGAGGTCACTGGTGGGTGCTAAATTGCGGGCGTAGTGGATGCCGGTGGATTGGCTAGTGACGCACACCGGGCGGCCGCCGATTTCGGAAATTCCTTTAATAGCGGAGGATTTGTGGACCAGGATTTTTGTGGAGCCTTTGAGGTAGGGGGTCGAGAAGAATACTTGGTCTTGGCGGTCACGGGTGATGGAGAGCGTGCGGATGGCCATGTCGATTTGGTGGGATTCGAGGCTGTCGATCCAATTGGCGGAGTCCACATAGCGGAATTCGATTTTGGTGGGGTCGCCAAAAATATCGGCGGCGATTTCCTTCGCAATGTCCACTTCGAATCCTTGGAGTTCCCCGGTGATGGTGTTGCGGAAGGATAAGAGGTTTTGGGACTGGTCGATACCAACAATGAGGCGGCCCCGGCTGATGATCTCCGGTACTCGCTCCCCCGGTGGCCGATCGTCCGGGGCTAAACTCCCTAATAGGTTGGTGGTGATGATCTTATTGGGGGGTTCGGCGCCGGCCCGCTCAATGGTGGCTCCCTGGGGGAGGGGCACGAAAGGGGGGGAGTCGCTGGTGGGGGCGGTGGCGGTGCTGGTTTCGGGGGTGCGGGCACAGCCGGCGGTGAGACTGACGATGAGCAGCAGGCAGGTGAGGAGGATGCGGTTGGTCATTAGAGGTATTCCTGCAATCGGGGTCGGATGCCCAACCAGAGGCAAAATACCGAGAGGAGGGACAGCATGAGGACCATGGTGGAGACAAAGGTGGATGCGGCAATGCCCTGGTTGATGTAGGAACGCATCGTGCCGCGGGTGGCGTCGATAAGCGTGGCGAGCGTGCTATCAAGCTTGGGGTAGGAACTTTCCTCATTGGTTTGCAGGGCCAGGCGTTGGGCGCGCTCGTAATCACCGGCGTCGAGGGCGGCAATAATGTGGTTATGCGCATCCACCCACCGGCCCAACGCGACCCGGGCGGCGTCAGCGGTGGGTCCGGAAAACCCGGCCAAGGTTTTTTCCACACTGTGGGCGGCGGCCTCGAACGTGTTCGTGGAATCCTCTAATGATTGCCGCCACACCAAGGCCAGCATCTCCTGCGTGCGGGCCTGCTGCGCCATCACCCGCGCGTCCGTGAGGGCGTTTAGTGGCGCCGCGGCCCGCTCGTAGCCCAAGGATCCGGTGCGCCACGTGATTGCGTTCGCCGTCCCACCCCACAACGTGGCCACCACCATGAGCACCGACGCACACAGCATCCCCCTATTAAGGCGCCGGTTCGTGATGCCGGCCAACCAAATCTGCCCCATAAGCAACGCTATGAGCGCCACAACCAGCCCAGTCAGCGGCACCCACAATGGTTCGGTCAGCGCTTTTTGTTGCTTGTCGACGTTCTGTCCAGTTAAAACATTCAACTGGGAGGCCGCCGGCAACAAATCCTCCCGCATCAGCGTCGACGCCTCCGACATGTAGGCCACCCCCACCGGATTCCCCTGTCGATTATTCGCCCACGCTGTCTCCACCAGCCCCGTATACACCGGCAGTTTCTGGGACAAGTTCTCTAATAGGGCGAGCTCCGGGTCCCCCGTATTAAAGCCCGTGGCCGCCTGGGCAATCGCCTTCCCCGCCCGCTGATAGGACCGTGCATAATCCGACCGGGATTGGGAGGAAGCATCCCCCACCAGCACGAAACTGGATGAAGCGGCAGTGTCCGCTGCCGACAGGTTCGCGTACAGGCTTTGCGCCACATAGTTCACCGGCTCCGTGTTATTAATGAGCGTGTCAAAACTGGCACGCCGCTCCGCCGCCATGGTCGACATGGACCAGCCTGCCGAAGTAATAATCACGCTGAGCAGCACCACCATGGTGGTCATTTTGCCGGGTGTGGTGAGCAGAAACCGGATAAACTGTTTCGCCCACCGGCGGGGATAGCGCACATACCCGTACCACAAGCGGCGTGCGATCGTGCGCCGCCGAGTCACCTGGTCTAACCACTGGTCCTGGGTGACAGAGCGTGGTGGAGTCATCTTGGGCCTCAACAGTTTGAATTGGTATTTGTTTAAAGGATAGAGGATATGCAAAACCAAATGGCTTACGGGTGCGAGGTGGTGTTGTGCGCGGCGACGGTGACGGTTGGGTCAAAACCCCCATTGGCCCCAGGTGGGGACGGTATGGTGCCGCCGGATTACTGCTGTATTCCGTGAATAATGTGGGGGAGACCGTGATTCTGCTACAACACCGGGCGACGTGGGTAGCGCAGGGGGACACGTGGGCGCTACCCGGTGGTGCCCGGGACAGCCACGAAACCCCGACCCAGGCGGCCCTGCGCGAGGCCTGGGAGGAGGCGGGGATCCCGCCGGCAGGGGTGCGCGTCGACAAGCAAAAAACCACGGCCGTGGCTGGGCCCTGGCACTACACGACCGTGATCGGCTTCATAAAAAATCCTTTAATAGGGGAGGGGAATGCGGAAGCACACGAACACCGGTGGGTACCCATAAACGAAGTAGACACCTATGATCTTTTACCCGGATTTGCTGCTGCATGGCCCGAACTGCATAGATGTGTGCAAGAATTGCTGATATGATTCAAGTGCAAGGCTTATCCAAACAATATGGGCATGTCCGCGCCGTTGACGACCTATCCTTCACCGTACAATCAGGCATTGTCACAGGATTCCTTGGGCCCAACGGCGCCGGTAAATCGACCACCATGCGCATGATCCTCGGGCTGGACACCCCCACATCGGGCACCGCGCTTATCGACGGGGTCCACTACACCAGTATTAAAAAACCCCTCCACAAAGTGGGGGCCCTGCTGGATGCGAAAGCCGTCCACCCCAACCGTAGCGCCTTCGACCACCTCACCTGGATCGCCCAATCCAATGGCATACCCAAATCTAGGGTTATGGAAGTCCTCGACATGGTGGGACTCACCGGGGTTGCCAAGAAAAAGGCTGGTGGTTTCTCCCTCGGCATGGGACAACGACTCGGCCTAGCCTCTGCACTGCTCGGCGACCCGGAAATCCTCATCCTCGACGAACCCGTCAATGGCCTCGACCCGGAGGGTATCCGCTGGGTGCGGGAACTTCTGCGTGCCCTAGCCACCCAGGGCCGCACCGTGCTGGTCAGCTCTCACCTGCTCAGCGAAATGTCGCAAACCGCCGACCATCTCATCGTCATTGGTCGCGGCAAACTCGTGGCCGACAGCTCCACCTACGACTTCATTAAAAAACACTCGGCCACCACCATCCTGGTCCGCACCGCCGATGTTGACAACAATCGCATGGCCGAAGTGCTCACCGCGGCCGGCATTGAATTCACCAAAGAAGTGGACGAAGAAAACCGGCCCACCCTCCACATCCCCGAACAAGACCCGGCCCACATTGGCCACATCGCCTTCGTGAATAAGATCGAACTGCAACTCCTGGGTGAACGCCACGCCTCCCTGGAGGAGGCATTCATGGAAATCACCGGCCATGCCGTCCAATACCAAGCCAAGGAAGGAAACTAACCCCATGAATACTTTTCTTTCCGAATGGACCAAACTCGTGTCCACCAAGGCCATCTACTGGACCACCGGACTCTTCCTGTTCTTCGGCGTCGGGTTCGCCGCGGTGTACGGCATGGATGTGCCGGCCGACCCCATGGTCAAACTTTGGACCGGCATGGATATCCGCATTATTAAAGCAACCTCCGTCGTGGCCGCCGTGGCTGCCCTCAGTTTCTTCGTGACCATTGTGCAGGCCACCATGGTGGTCACCAGCGAATACCGTCACAACTACCAGTCCGTAAGCTTCATGGCCACCCCCAACCGGCTCAAAGTGGTCATGGCCAAGTGGTTCCTCTACTCCATCTTCATTGCCATCCTCACCTTCGTCACCGTCCTGGCCAGCCTCTACATGACCAAACAAGTGTCCGGTGAGCTCTCCTCCACCCTGCCGGTGTGGTCCGACGAAGGCGCCATCCACGTCCTGTGGGGCTACCCGGTGGCCGCTGTGCTGCTCGTCACCTTCACCCAGGGTGTGTCGTGGCTGCTGCGCCAAACCGCCGGCGCGATATCCATCATGGGCCTGTGGTTCTTCACCCTGGAAAACCTCCTGGGCCTCCTGCCCAAAATAGGCAAATACATCGTCAAATATGGGCCCATTAATAACTTCAACGCCTTCCTCACCAAAACCTCCATTGATGACATCCAATGGGATTACAATGGCTCCATTGCGTATTTCGGCGTGTGGGCGGTAGTCATCTTTATCGCCGGGGCGATCGTCGTGAGGCAACGCGACGCTTAGAGCTTTTCGACGCCCCAGGGTACAATAACGCCCGCTATGTCTGAAAAACCTATCACACTCACTGGTGGCCTCCTGGCCGGCCTGGCCCTGCTCTCCGCCGCAGGGCCGTTTTCTATCGACATGTACCTGCCCGGGCTGCCGCAGCTCGGCCGCGACCTGGCCACCACCAACGCCCAACTCACCCTCAGCGGGTTCATGATCGGCATGGCCGCCGGCCAGCTCATCATCGGCGTACTCTCCGACACTTTCGGCCGGAAACGCTTCATCGTCGGCGGTGCCGCCCTGGCCCTCATCACATCCCTACTGTGCGCCATCGCCCCAAATATTGGCATCCTCATTGCCGCACGCTTCCTCCAGGGGCTCGGATCCGGCGCCTGCGTGGTCCTCGCCCGCTCAATCATCCCCGATATCACCAGCGGTGTTACGGCTGCGAAAGCATTTAGCTGGATGGGCATCATCAGCGGCATCGCCCCCGCCGCCGCACCCGTCCTGGGCTCCCTGCTGGTGTCCACCCTGGGCTGGCGCGGCATCTTCTACGTGCTCGCCGGCATCGCCGCCGCCCAACTCCTCGTGGCACTCTTCGTCATCCCGGAAACCCGGCCGCCGGCCGATCGTACCCCGTTAAGCTTTGGATCGTTCACCGCCGTCATGAAGGAACCCGTGTTTATCCGCTACGCACTGGTCGTCGGTTTCGGATTCGCATCCATGTTCGCCTACATATCCGCATCCTCCTTTGTGATGCAGGAAATCATGGGACTCAGCCCCCAAATTTTCGCGCTCGTGTTCGGAACCAATGCGTTGGGGCTCATGATGGGCGGCGCCCTCAACACTCGCCTATTAGACCGGTTCTCCGCCGCCGCCATCCTGAAAATCGCCCTCATCATCATGACGGTGGCAGCCACCATAGTGCTGGTTTGCGCCCTGACCGGCCTGCCCCGCATCCCATTCTTCCTCGCTCTCTTCTTCGCCGTCATGCCGCTATCCTTGGTCATGGGAAACGCCACCGCCCTGGCGGTAGCAGCGGTGCGAACCCGCGCCGGGTCGGCCTCATCAGTAATGGGGTTTGGGCAGTTTCTCCTGGCCGGACTGGTGTCCCCACTCGTGGGCAGGATCGGCGGCAGCCAGGCCGTGGGCATGGGGGTTTGCATGGTGGGGGCCGCCGTGGTGGCGGTGATGATGTTTGTGCTAGCCCGCCGCGTCGACTAATAGCATTTCGTGAGGGAGGCTTGGGCCAGGCTGCACACCGCGGATTTTTGCAGCTTCCATTTGCCATCCACGTACTGGAAGCCGGAGTTGGGGAAGGTCCACGAGCCCCAGTTGCCGGGGAATGCGACAGTGATGGTGGCGGTGGCGTGATCGCCGGTTTGCACAATGTCGGTGACGTCGAGGCTGGGCTGCCCGGTGGTGTTTCGCATGCGGACTATCTCGCTGAGGGTGGTGCGGGCGGTTTTGCCGTCTGCCGCCCATTCGGCGCGGTCTACTGGGCTGGCGCCGGGGTCAGTGGCGGCGCCAATGGTGTCGAGCAATTGTTCCTCGGTGGCGACGGTGGTTTGCCGGGTTTGTGCAGCAGCCTGCCCCGCCCCCGCGGCCTGACCTGTGGCTTGTTGCGGTTGGGATTGGGTTGCCGTTCCCTGGGCTTGGCCGGCGCGGGCCGTGGGCTCCGGGGTGCGGGCGAGCGCACTGGCCTGAGCGCGGCTTGTCGACGCGCTTGACGACGTAGCTGTCCGCGAACTGGTGGCGGACGCGCTAGTGGAGGCACCGGTCTTCCGGGTACTGGTGGCCGCCGTGGTGGTGGTTTTCTTTGCCGCGTTTTCTTCCATCACGGCAGCAAGCCGCGCTATCCGGGCCTCGTCACGTTCATTGCCGTATTTGAGGGTGTAGAGGGCCGCCACGGCGGTGATGAGTGAGGCCACCGACATCACTACGGCCGCGATTGTGAGGATGGTGAGTTGTCTAGAATTATTGTTCTCGCTCATAGGTTCTATTCCTTGTACTGTTGCGGGAACAATCGCGCAACAACAGACATGTCATGAGGTGAAAGCTTTAAGAGGTCAGAATAATGTTATCTAAGGTTGCTTATCAAGACACTAAAAACTCCCCTATAATATTTTGTTACCAAAGTGAGTGGGACGTCATGGAAAAGAAGGTAAGGGTAAACCAACGTTTTTGGTAATGGCCTGTGGTTAATTCAGAAGAACTATCGCCACTCGACCATCTACCCCCGAAAGGGTGGCGTCGACAAGCTTATTGCAGCGCCGACGTGAGCCGCATAATGTTGTCCACATAGCGGCGGGCATAGCTGCGGTTATTCCACTCATCCAGCGTCAACTCGGTTGAATTGCGCAGGTATTCAGTGGTTAAATCGTCGAGCTGCGCAATAATATTGCCGCGGGTCATCATGAGCGAGACCTCGTAATTTAAACCAAAACTACGCATGTCCATGTTTGACGACCCAACCACCCCCACCGCATCCGGTGAATCCGGGTCCGCCAGCACATACTTCGAATGCAAAACATAGGGCGCCTTATACAGATAGATACGCACCCCGGCCTCTAATAATACCTGGTAGTAGGAGGATTGGGCATGGCCAACTGCAAACTGGTCCGCCTGTTCGCTCACCAAAAGCTCTACCCGCACCCCGCGGTAGCAGGCCGACGTCACCGCCTCCAGCATGGATTCGTCGGGGATGAAATACGGCGAGCACATCACCAACCGCTCCTTGGCATGGTGAATGATGGAATTAAACATGCGTAGGTTCGGCTCCGTCGAATACCCCGGCCCCGACGGCACCAATTGCACCACATTGACCTGATCGTGGTCGATTTCGGGATGCGCCTGGTCCACGATTTCTAAACGCTCATCTGACTCCATGAGCCAATCCACCGCAAAGATCGTATTCATGCTGGCAATAACCGGGCCCGACAGCTCCACCATCACATCAACCCAATGCCGCCCCTCCCGGATATTCTTGGGCATAAGATAGGAAGAATCAATCATATTGAGGGAACCCAGGAACCCCCGCTCCCCATCAATAATCAGCATTTTCCGGTGATTGCGCAGGTCTGGGCGGCGGAACCGCCATCGCAGCGGCAATAGGGGCAGCATCAAATACCACTCCACCCCAATGGCATTCAGCCGGCGGCCTAACTTATGAAACCCCGGGTATTTTCGGGACCCAATATGGTCCAGGAGCAGCCGAACCTTCACACCCCGCTGCACCGCCCGGGCCAGCGCCCGGAAAAACACATCGGTCGTGTTATCCCAGGCCACGATGTAAATTTCCACATGCACATAGTGTTTGGCCTTGTCCACGGCCTGGGCCATTGCGGCAATGGTTTCTTTATAGTTGGAATGCACGCCATGGTTCGTCCCCGTGACCGCCGGCATGGCGGTGAGGGTGCGGTTGAGCTTAATGACAGACGCCAACTCCGGGTTGAGGTTCACCACCCCCTCCGGGTAGTCCGGCACATTCTTGTGCACGTTAATAATCTGCTGTGTCGCTGCCTCCTGCACCCGGTGCCGCCGCTGATTAATATAGGGAGAACCCATCGATAAAAACAGGGGCAATCCCAGGTA
Organism: uncultured Corynebacterium sp.; assembly: GCA_963552855.1. Lineage (GTDB taxonomy): Bacteria > Actinomycetota > Actinomycetes > Mycobacteriales > Mycobacteriaceae > Corynebacterium. The sequence continues at coordinate 15,115 of CAUVMZ010000028.1, forward strand.
TGGTAGGGCTAGAATCACCAAGAGCCACGCATTCGACGATGATGGCCGCCGGTTTTCCGGCACAAACCCAATGGCCACCAGCTTGATGCTGTAATCAATGATGAGACCAATTGTTTGCCATTGACCTAGTTCGATATTGATGTTCATGCGATATCACCACCGGTTTCCGTCGGGGAATCCGTCGGGGAGTCCGGGTCCGGGCTTTTCGCCGCGTCCGCCGCCGCACCAGCTGTGACGATGGGCGCGTCGTAGTCGTAATCCACCACCACCGGCGCGTGATCCGATGCACCCGCCCCGGAACGCTCCGCCACATCAATGAAACTATCGGTTGCGTGCAGGCTGCGGGCCAATTGGAAGTCGATGAGCATGCCCTCATTCTTGGGGAACCGGCCAGCCTTATAATCCCAGTAGCTATAACCGCTGGTGGGGGAGGTGACCGTCAAGCCGGCCTCGATGAGCCCGGCAAACGCCTGCCGCTCCGCCTCGGTGACATGGGTGTGGTCAATGAAAGCTGTGATGTCCCACACATTGGCGTCGGTGGGGGCAATATTGAAATCACCCCCCAATACCAGTGGCTGGCTGCTTGGCTGCTCCGGGTCGCCCGCCTGGTCTTCCACATGCCGGGCCAGGGCATCAAGCCACCGGAGCTTATAGTCGTAATGCCGATCTGCTATCGCACGTCCGTTCGGGACGTAGAGGGACCAGACTCGCACCCCGCCGCAGTCCGCGGAAATGGCCCGGGCCTCCAGGTTTTGCGGTTTCTTGGGGTCTTTAGCAAAACCCGGCTGGTGGGGAAAAGACGTGTGAACGTCGGCAAGCCCCACCCGGGAGAGGATGGCCACCCCATTCCACTGGTTGAGGCCATGGTGCGCAATTTCATAGCCGGGGAACGCATCGAATGGAAACTGGTTGTCCTTACACTTGGTTTCTTGCACCAATAGCACATCAATATCAAGGCGAGCGAGGGCCGCCGCTATTCGATCCACGCGGGTGCGGACGGAGTTTACGTTCCAGTTAGCAATGCGCATGCTTGCTACATTACTAAGAAGTCTCCGGGTTTTTCAGCAGGCCGTAACGATGTCGGTGATGTTCCAGAAATCCAAGTTTAGTATACAGATTAATTCCCGCCGTATTCGAAGCAATAACCTGTAAATATGCGGTGTGGGCCCCGTGCGCAAGTCCCCAATTCAGCATATGGTTTCCCAACTGGGTGCCCAGTCCTTGCCGCCGATATGCCGCCGCTACCTCCACCGCCGAATAACCCAGATAGCCGTCGGTGATAGTCCCGCGTGTAATCGCCACGGTTCGCCCGTCGATAAGCAATCGCCCAAACCCCATCTCCCCATCAATTTGGGTACGCAATAATTCCAGCGCCCGGCGGGGGAGCGGTTTGCCCCGAAAATGGTAGAGCTGCAACCAATCATCGTCGGGTTGGGTGTCAATGCGGAACTCGGCATGCTTTTCGACGCTCACCTCGTCGTCCAACTTCCGCGCCATCACAATAATCTCCGGGCCCAGCCGTCCGACCAGCTTTTCGACGACCCGGCCAATGCGCTCCGGGATCAACACCAGTGGCGGCAACCCATGGCGGGAATAAAACTCATGAATCTCCGCCACCGGCACCGGATCAAACAGGGCCGATGGCCCCAACGGCGCCGCCGAATTCGATCGTTCGGTAATGCCATCCCCGGCGCGCAATAACCACTGGCCCACCTGCTGGTGTTCGATACCCGGAAATGCTTTCGAATACGCCACCTCTAATTTGCGGATATCGGAGTTGCGGATCGTGCGGGGGCTGAGCTTTTTCACGATCTTAATATCCGCCGTTGGTACCACAATGCCATCCTTGAATGAGGGCATACCCCCAATGTCTTGGGGTCGGATAACGGTTTCGGTGGGGGTGATGCTCACAATATGGCCGATGATGTCGGAGAATTTATCTTTCATCTCGGGGGCGATGCGGCGCAGCACTACCCGGTCGCCTGGTTGAACCTCGTCGCTGCGGAAAATCCTAGACATCGTCGTGTCCAAACGGGTCGGGGTCGACACCTGGCATCCAGGTGAGGCCGGCATCGGGGGTCCATCCTTCGCGTTTGATGGCCTTTTTTCCGGCGCGTTTCCACCGGCCTTGGAGCACATCGGCGTAGACGAATCCGTCGAGGTGACCGACCTCGTGTTGGAAGCAGCGGGCGAGAAAACCGGTGCCTTCCTCCGATACTTCTTCCCCGTTTTCGTTGAGCCCGGTGACTTTTGCCCAGGTGGCGCGGCCGGTGGGGAAGCTGAGGCCGGGGAGGGAGAGACAGCCTTCATCATCGGAGCCGTCAGCGGCGGGCATGCCCTCGGGTATGTCTGAGGTTTCGAGGACTGGGTTGATGAAGCAGCCGCGGTGGATGACACCCTCATCATCGGGGCAGTTGTAGACGAAAATGCGTTTTCCCACCCCGATTTGGTTGGCAGCCAGGCCCACACCATGGGCTTTCTCCATGGTCTCGAACATATCGTCGATGAGTTCGCGGAGGGTGTCGATCGGTTCTGTCACAATCGCAGTTGGTTGATGTAAGACGGGATTACCGTAAATAACGATAGGACGTACAGTCATGTCATACAGTGTAAACATGCTTGAGCCGATAGATCTGCTTGCCTTTGAAGAAACCGCTCCAAAAAGTATTGGGGCAAAGGAGGATGCCATTCGCACTCAGTTGGGGTTGAGCCCGGTACGCTATTATCAGCGCCTTAATATAGCCATTGATCTACCCGAGGTTATGGCACAATATCCCCAGCTCACTGCGCGGCTACGGCGCATCCGTGACCAGCGCGCCACTGAGCGCACAACCGGCTTAAGTAAGGAAACTGACTATGCCTGATATACAACCCCAGCGTGAACTGCCCTTGCGGGGAGTCGCCATGATTTTGATATCCGTCGCTTTGCTCTTGGCGATGTGGGGAATTTATTCCATGACTGGTGGGAAGTCCGCCAAGGTGCATAATGCCGCCAGTACTGATAGTGCTGCGGCTAGTGCCGTGTCTATTCAGCCGGCCGCCCCGGTTGGTCCTGCTACTAGTGCTCCCGGTGTACCGGCTCCGAGTTCGGAGGCTCCAGCGCCGGCCCCGGCTTCGGGTGCCGCCCTTGGTGCCCCGGGTGGTGCAGGCACTGCCGGGACTGCTGGTGCTGCCGGCGCTGCGGGGGCGTCGACAAGCGCGGGCGATAAATCAGCGGTGACCGTGCACGTTTTGAATAATTCCACCATCCAGGGGTTGGCGGCGAAGGCGAAGGAACAGCTGAGCCGCCAGGGCTATCGGGTCGGGCAGGTGGGAAATTATTCACGCTCGGTAGTGCCACAGAACACGGTTTATTACACTGATAATGAGCAACAAGCCCGCGAGCTTGCCGAGAAGGTCGGTGGGGTTGCGCAGCAGCGTCCGGCGGATTTACCGGCGGAGACGGCTGGGCCGGGTTCCCTTGTTGTGGTTTTAGCCACGAGTTTTAATTAAAGATAAGGTTTTTATGCAAGAGTTTCACGCCTCCACGCAGCCGACCCTTGGGGTGGAATGGGAGGTGGCCTTGATTGATCCTGTCACCCGTGACCTGGTTTCCCGTGCCGCCGATGTAGTGGCTTTGGTGCAGGCCGAGCATCCCGAGATTCATTTGGAGCGGGAGTTTCTCGCTAACACGGTGGAGTTGGTGACGCCGGTGTGCCACACGGTGCCGGAGGCGGTGGCGTCGCTGCGGGTTGCGTTGAATGCGGTGAAGGCGGCGGCGGATTCGTTGGGGTTGAAACTGTGGGGTTCAGGTTCGCACCCGTTTTGTGACTTCCGCACGCAACCTACCAGCGATAAGGGCCATTATTCGGAGATTATTGAGCGCACCCGCTATTGGGGCAATCAAATGCTGATTTGGGGGATTCACACCCATGTGGGTATTTCCGATAAGGAGCGGGTGTGGCCCATCATCAATGCGTTATTGACGAAGTTTCCGCATTTATTGGCGTTGACGGCCAGCTCCCCGGGATGGGAAGGGATTGATACTGGTTATGCGTCGAATCGGACGATGCTGTATCAGCAGTTGCCGACCGCCGGGTTGCCGTACCAGTTTCAGTCCTGGTCGGAGTGGGAGGATTACATGCGTGACCAGGATCGTTCCGGGGTGATTAATCATACTGGCAGCATGCATTTTGATATTCGCCCGGCGGGAAAGTGGGGGACCATTGAGGTGCGGATTTGTGACTCCACTTCGAATCTGCGGGAGTTAGCAGCAGCGGTGGCGTTAACGCATTGTTTGGTGGTGCACTATGACCGCATGCTGGATCAGGGTAAGGAGCTGCCGAGTTTGCAGGATTGGCATGTGGCGGAGAATAAATGGCGGGCGGCCCGCTATGGGTTAGATGCGCTGGTGATTACGTCGCGGGCGACCGAGGAACGGTTGGTGACGGACGAGTTGCGGGATTTGGTGGTGGAGTTGTCACCGTTGGCCCGCGAACTTGGTTGCTACGATGAGCTCCAATTGGTGTTGGAGATCATCGGCACAGGTGCTGGCTATCAACGTCAGCGGGAGCTGTTTCAGCAGCATGGTTCGTGGTATCCGGCTGTGGATGCGACAATTGCGGAGATGTATCGCTGACCGCTTGGTCCGTTTCCCCTGCTTGTCGACGCGTTTCCGTGCGGCGCCGGCCGTATAGGCCAAAGATGCCGTACACACAGTAGCCGACGATAATCATCAGGCCGGTTCCCAAGTACCAAACATTATTCGGATCCAGGCTGGTTGCGGTGTGGGGGCTCGCAAAATACGTCATGTGCGGTGTTAATAGTGCGAATGATGCGATGGTGGTGGCAAATTGCTGCAGGTTGCTTCGGCCGAGATTCCGGGTGAGCAGCGCGAACAGGGGGATGATCCACACCCAGTGGTGGAACCAGGAGAACGGGGACACAAGGCAGGCCCCGAGGCCGCCTAACACCATGGCCCACCCCATATCGTTGCGGCGTACCGCTAACCAGATAGCCAGGATGACCAGTACAAACACTATAATCACGGCCACCAGCCACCATTGTGGAATGTGGAGGACTCGCTCCATGACGGAGCGGAGCGATTGGGCGCCGGGGTTGGTGTGGATCCCGACCCGGGAGGAGTCTTTAATGGCCCAGGTCCAGAAGCGGGTGGCGTCTGGCACGAATAACCAGCCGATAAACACGGTGAGTAGGAAGGTGCCGATGGTGGTAGCCACGGCCCGCCAGCGGCGTTCGATGATGAAGATGATAATGAAAAACGCTGGTGTGAGTTTCAGCCCGGCAGCCAGTCCCACCCCAACTCCGGCCCATCGGTTTCGGTTTTTTGGCAGGAAGTCGAGGGCCACGAGGAACATGAGGATGAGGTTGATTTGCCCATAGAAGAAGCTGCCGTGGATGGCGTCGAAACCGAGTGATCCTATGGTCAAAAACAGTGCTGGAAGGAATTCCTTATAGATGAGCCATAGGACTATAAGGAGCCCCAGGGCGTTGAGTCCTTGCCATATTACAGTGCCCTCCAGGGGGCTTATGAGCGGCAATATTCGAAATAATGTTCCGGCGAATGGCGGGTAGGTGAAGGGCAGGCCTGGGAGGAAATCGCCGCTATAGAGGTTGCGGCCATGGTTGAGCGCTTCTCCGGCCAGGCGATAAATGTGGAAATCCACCGGTTCTATCAGGAAGACGGTCAGGAGCTTTGGTACTGTGTAGAGCTCGACAACCATGACCCAGACAGCAAAAATCGACAGGGGGGCGAGGGTGCCTAGCATCTTTCTCATAAAACAAGGTTATTAAAAAATACCCGTTGTGCGGTGGGAGGCACGACGGGTATTGGCGAAACTACCCCTA
>CAUVMZ010000029.1:0-20854 GCA_963552855.1 uncultured Corynebacterium sp.
ATGTCACCGAAGCCGGTCAGGGATTCAACCTGCACGTCATCAATGCCACCGGCAATCACAACATCGGACTTGCCCAGGCGAATCTTGTCCACACCCTCTTCCACGGACACCGCGGCGGTAGCGCAGGCGGCAACTGGGTGGATCATCTGGCCGTAGCCACCCACATAAGACTGCATCACATGGGCCGCAACCACGTTGGGCAAGGCTTCTTGCAGAATATCGCTGGGGCGGGCTTCACCCAGGAAGCGGGTGACAAACACCTTGTGCAGGCTTTCCATGCCACCGATACCGGTGCCTTGGGTGGAGGACACATCACCCGGATGCACGGCTTGCAGCAATTCGGCGGGGCTGAAGCCGGCGGTCAAGAAGGCGTCGACAGCGGTCACCAGGTTCCACACGGCAATTCGGTCAAGACCATCGAGCATTGCCGGCGGAATCCCCCACCGAGCCGGGTCGAAACCATCCGGCATCTGGCCGGCAACCGTACGGGTCAGGGTAGCCTTGCGCGGCACCCGGGCAATGGCCCCCTTCAGCTTGCGGACTACCCATTCACCGTCTTCATTGCGGTAAATGCGGGTGCCTTCTTCATCGGCCGCCACATAGTCGCGGGCCTCCGCCTCGGTATCCACCACGAATTCAATCTCCCGATCCAGGAAGACCGTGGCAACGTCGATAGAGCCCTGACCAGTGAGGAAGTACTTATCGGTGAGTTCCCGAATGCCGGCGCGGGCAATTACTTCGTCACGGAAACGATCGTAAATGTCTTCCTCGGCAACGGCCTGGTTATCGGCATCATACCAGGCGGGGGCTGGGTCTTCCTTCCAGGTGAGCAGGCCCATCATCCAGGCAAGTTCGAGCACACCGGCGGCGGTCAAGTCGACGGAACCATCGCGGTTGATGCCAAATTCGGCCTCGTAGCGGGTGCGCCCAGAGCCCCAGGAGCTGACCTCGCCCACACCAACGATGACCACCATGTCATCCAGGTCTTGGGTAATGTCATTGGTGTCGATGGCAGCCGGCTGCTCATGCCAGACGGGGGTAGGCAGGGCCTTGATGGTTGCTGGCTTGTCTTCCTCATCCGTCGATTCGCTGGCACGTTCGAGACGTGCGGCCAGCTCCGGCAGCGAGATCTTGGCGTCGGCAAGCCCGCCGGTGAAGTCCGCATCCAGCGGCGCAACCTTAGCGTGGATGCGCGATTGGCGAGTAACCAGGGTCAGCAACTCATCCGCAATTTCGTTCGGATGGTAGACGTGGATGCCCTCGGCTTCGGCGATGGGTACCAGGGCGTCGTTGCCGCCCATGAGGTTGGTGCCGGCGACCCACCCAATGTGGGCGTGCGCCAGGGTGACCTTTTCCGGCCAGCCCTTCTCCACCTTCCACTTGTTGACCACGGCATCAAGCGCGGCCTTCACTTCACCGTACGCACCATCGCCACCGAAGGTACCGCGGTTGGGCGAACCCGGCAGCACCACATGCACAGTGCTGTCTTCCTGCAGCTCAGCGGCACCGGCGATGAGGCGTTGCAGGCTCCAAAGCAGTAGCCGAGTTTGGTTTTCCTGCGCGGGACCGGCATCGGTCAGCAAACCATACACCTTGGGGGCCGCGAAGGGGAAGAGCAGCGTGGGGATCAACGCCGGCTTGGTCACTTGGGTGGTACCGCCCACCGAGGCTTTTTGTTCGGTGCCGGCCCACGCAACCAGGGCGTCCGTGTCCCGGAAGCTGGACAGGTTAGCGGGCACTAACCACAGGCTGGCGCTGACCGATGCGTGCTTGGCAAACATGATGCGGGCAAATTCTTTCCGCGCCTGATCGACCCGCGAAGCGGTCATGATAACGGTTGCCCCGCCCGCCAGCAGCTTTTCGACGATCGAACTGGCGATCGAATCCGGAGATGCACCGGTCACAATAGCCACGTCATTCCGATACGGTTCTTCGGCCTCACCCGCGGCCTCGGCGGCAATCCGCTCCAACACCTCGGCCTGTTCCGGCTGCCGCTCGGCCCACCACCGGGCCTGGCCAGCAATCACGTCACCCAAACCAGCGAAACGGCCTGGCTCAGCGGTGATCTCGCCCAAAGCCACCCGGGCCAACTCTTCACGAGCGATGGCCCACCGGTCGTTAAATAGGACAGCTCGACGCTCATCGAAGACTGGCTGCACATCCTGTAACCAGCCGGTACCCAGTTCGGCATCCAAGGCGACAAACACGTCGTCGTCATCGAGGTTCTGCACCTCAGGGTCGGGGAGGTGACCCAACTCCGCCAGAATGGTGCGGGCGTTTTCGGCCAGGATTCCGTGGTAGCCGATGATCTTTTCGGCGAACTCATCCAAGGCTGCAGAGTCCACCGCCACTCCGGCACCGCCACCGGCAGAACCGAGGGACACGCTCACGCCTTCCCGGCGCGCGACCGCCTGAATGGCTTCGTCGATGAGGGCATCAGCCTCGGACTTATTCGCAACCTTGTTCAGCAGTTCTCCGAGGGCACCACCGCGGACGGATTCACCTTCGCGGGTACCTAAGAGCACTTCCGCTTCAACCCAGGGGACCCAGCTTTGAGGCAGGGCCCAGGGACCGGTAACGCGTTCACCGACATAAGCTGGTTTGACACCGGCAGAGCCAAAGAGTTGCCGCAGGGTAGCGGTGAGGGCATCGGTGAGTACCGGGCCATAGGGCTTGTAGGTGGGGGCTGCGATGTTGACGCGCTGGTGCAGCACGGTGATTTCGGCGTCGGCAGCACCATCAATGGCGGCCACCCCCAGCTCGGCAGACAGGTCCATGAGCAGCTGGTTGCGGCGGGAGGAGACGCCACCGGTGAGGATTTCGGTGGTATCGCTGCCGGCGATTTGGTCAACGCGGATCTTGTTTTGGAAGGCGAACAGCACGTTGATGGCATCGGCGGCGGTGAAGTTGAGTTCCGGTGCCGGACCGGCAGCTGCTGCCGGGGCGGCAGGCGCAGCGGTTGGCGCCGCGGCCAGAGCCTCAGTAGCGGGTGCCGCTGGGGCTGCCGGTGCGGTTTCTTCGGCTGCGGGTTCCTCTTCGGGTTCTTCGAAGACCGGCGCCTGGGCGACGTCGTTCAACATGACCACGTCTTGGTCGCGTTCCACGTTGAACACTGGCACGTGTACGCCCAGAACATCCATGCTGCGTAGTGCCAAGTTGGTCAGGGTTGGGGATGCCGCGAGGCCGATTTCGACGATTTCATCAACGTTATTGATGAGCAGTTCCTGGGTTTCGATCCATCGCACCGGGGATGCGAACTGCCAACTGAGGAGTTCGATCATGAGAGTACGAACCAGGCTGTTTTCGTCGGCGTTGTCGAGGTCCCATTTGGCTAGTCGGGTGGAGGGGACGACCGCCAGGATGGCGTCGATGAAGTCCTGCGTGAGTTCGAATGGGCGTGCGACCAGGTTGGGAACGTATTTGCCCACCAAAGCGTCCTTGTCGATCTCTTGCGGCAAGAGTTCGTCGAGTTTTTCGGCAAATGCCGGCACACCGGGCCGCAGCACTGCGGAGTGGAAGGGCACATCAATACCGGGGATCATGACGAAGGCCTTGGGGTGATTGGTGGCGTCTTTGAGTGCCGCCAACCCGGCGAGGGTACCGGCAACAGCATACTGTTGACCTGCGATGTTGTAGTTCACGATCTCCAGGTATTCGCCGGATTCTTCGGCGACGCGTTGCACGTAGTCGTTGACGTCTTCGGCTGCAACACCGATCATGTTGGGCCGCAGGGCGCCCAAACCGTAGTTGGAGCGGCCTTGTTCATCGCGGGGCACCAGGGAGTGCATGGCGGAGCCGCGAGAGTACACAATGTCAATGACGGCTTCCAGATCGAAAATGTTTGCGAGGGATGCCAGGGCGGTGTATTCGCCCAGGGAGTGGCCTGCATACATGTTTTGTGATGACAGGGCGCCAGCTACCCGGAGACGTTCCGTCTGCCCGTAAGCAACAACGGCCAGGGCCACCTGGGTAAATTGTGTGAGGTTGAGCACGCCCTTGGGATGCCGGAATGTGGTGTCCCCCACCACCAGTTTGGTGGGATTATTGTCGATCACGTCAATGATGGAGAAACCCAGAGACTTCCGGGTGTGCTTGTCGGCGCGCTCCCAGGCCTCGCGGGCGGCGGGGCAGGCTTGCCGATCGCCTTGCCCCATGCCTTTAGCCTGAATGCCTTGGCCGGGGTAGACGTAGGCGATGATGGGTTCGGCAAGAATAGCCTGACCGCGGGAAACCACTTCCCCACCGATACGGCAGGTGATTTCCAATGCGGGTTGCAGCCCGATGCGTCCAACGCGTTCGACGGTGATTTCGACCTCATCGTTGAGCTGCACCATGCCGTACATGGAGTAGGTCCAGCTTTGAACCGCGCCGTGGCGACCGGCGACTTGTTGTGCGGTGGCGGACAGCCACATGCCGTGCACGAGTGGTGCGGGCAGGCCCACGAGCTGGGAGGCGTTATAAGAGGTGTGGATGGGGTTATAGTCACCGGTGACGGTGGCGAATGGAGTCATGTCGGCGGGCGCGGTAACCACGGCACGGTCGACGAAGGACCGAGGGGTGTCGACAATTTCCCCGGTGACGCCACCATAGGCGGGAGCCGGCACGGGGGTGTTAGTGCCGGATTGGCGACCGCGAATGGCGAAGCGTTCCATCATGGTGGCTACTTGCTCACCGTTCGAATACAGTTCCAGCTCCACGGTGACAATGCGCCCAGAGGCGGATTCGGCGATGGAGGCGCAGCGACTTGTGACGTCAATGCGGCGGCCATCGGCAAGCTCGGCAAGGTCCGCCTTCAAATCGATCACATGGTCGAGGTGGACAGCATTGAGCAAACCTTCGATAACTGGGTATCCGTCAGCCAGTTTTCCGGTACCTAGGGCAGTGTAGATTGCGGGCCAACAGGGACCGACAAGCACGTCCGGGGTGATTTCGGCAGGGTTGCCGCCAGCCACACCAGCATGGGTGCGGGGCAGTTTGGCCGGCAGGTGGAAGCTGTCGTGGACGTCACCGTGGTTATCAACTTCGGGCAGGCCGGTGATGGTGTCGCCAGCTGCGGAGACGGAGCCTACGCCGGCAACACCTGCGAGCAGGGCGAATACTGCATCAGGGAGGCGGTCGTGGGACACGACCGGGCTGGCCCCGGTAGCAACGGATTCCGGCAACTCCAGCGGAATGTCGACATGTTTGACGTGGTAGGGGCGGCTGTCCTCGGGGAGGTGCTCCCAGGTGGAGTCGGCGTTGATGCGCAGAATGAATTGGTTATCGTCTTCTTCGATGAGGTCGAAGGCGGTTTCCGGCAGGTGGTAGGCCGGATTGTCAATCAGGTGGCCGTGCCAGGAAATGGTGCGGGACTTCAAGATGGTCTCCGCCGGGGTGTCGGCGAGCCGGGAGAAGGCCGGTTCAACTTCGCCGGTTTCGGTGGCGATTTTGTCTACGCATGCGGCTTCAAAACGACCCAACAGGTCGGCGACAGGCTCGTCTACCTGGGTGATGCCGCCAACGGAGATGGGGCCGGGGATGACCCGCACTGCGCGTGCCGGGTAGCGATCATCGTGGGCTTGCCACAGGGAGTCCAGGCCAAACCACCGTTTGAGGTCGCCGTCAATAATGGGCACCCAGGGCATGGGTTTGTGGTGTTTGCGGTTGAGCGTGATGAACCAGGCGGCGTCGCTGGGTTGCACGGTAATATCGCGGGCCTGCGGGTATGCAGCCAGGAGCTTATCGACGGCCGCAGGTGCGTCCGCAATGTCGGCAATCTCGGGGAAGAGTGTTTCCACTTCCCCATGGTCCACAGGGTTGAGGCGGGCCTCGATGCGGTGCAGCAGATCGAAGAATCGGTCATCCCAGGTGGGGTCGGTGAAGGGATACGCCAATTCGACAAAGCGTTCGACCCATTGGGCATAGGTCATCAGTTCGACATCGCCGAAGTAGGGTTTCGCGGTTTTGTTGATTGCCTCGATGATTTCTGAAGCGTGATCCGCGTAGGTATCGGGATCAAGTGAGGTAATGAGTCGGGAGGCCCGGGCGAAATCATTGTCGATCTCATACAGGTCGGCAAGCAGATGTGATTGCCCCGAGGTCATGCCACCATCGGACTTGAGGCGGCCCACCCAGCCTTCTTTAATGCCGGGGGTGTTGACAAGGGCTTGTTTCACCTCGTCGGTGGTTTTGGCTTCCTTAGTAGCCATGGCCGCGGTTCCGACGAGGATGCCGTCGATAGGCATGCGTTTGCGGCCGTGCTTCAGCGACCAGTCACCGGAAATATATTGTGCGGCCTTGTCGGGAGTGCCAATGCCGCCGCCGGCAACGATGACCACGTTGGGGCGTTGCCGCAGCTCTTTGTAGGTGGCAAGCAGCAGGTCGTCAAGGTCGACCCAGGAGTGGTGACCGCCAGCGTGCCCGTCTTCAATTTGCACGATGATGTCAGCATCGGGATTAGCGTCGGCGATTTCCAAAACACTGCGGATTTGGGCAACAGTGCCCGGTTTGAAGGCAATGTATGGGTAGCCGTCGGCGTGCAGGTCAGCGATGAGCTGGTTGGCTTCCTCCAGTTCGGGAATGCCGGCGGAAATGGTGACGCCGTTGATGGCAGAACCTGCGGCACGAGCCTTGGAGACGATGCGTTGCTGACCGAATTGGAGATTCCACATGTACCGGTCGAAGAACATGGAGTTAAATTGAGCGCTGCGGCCGGGCTCCAATTGGGCTTGGAGATTATCGTTATTGAAATTGAAGACTTCCTCCGAATATTGGCCACCGCCTGCCATTTCCGCCCAGTGGCCGGCGTTAGCTGCGGCAGCAACAATATCGGCGTCCACGGTGGTGGGGGTCATGCCGGCCAGGATGATGGGTGACAGGCCAGTGAGCCGGCTAAAGGCAGTTTGAACCTTGCGCTCCCCGGTGGGGAGCTCGATGACGCGCGGCGCGAAATCATCGAAGTTGATGAGCTTAGGCAGTTCGGTGCCAGGGGTGGCGAGATCATCACGCTTGGCTGGGGTGGAGCCATCGAGAATGATGGCGTCGGTTTGTTCGGAGGTGATCTGGCCTAGCGCCTTGTCAAGGGTGAGCAGGTAGTCGTGCTCACCAACTTTCCACTCATATGGGTCGACGAGAATGTAGTCACCAAGCCGTTGGGCATCCACCGCATTAAGGCCACATTTCTCCGACCATTCGACCGCCTGTGCAACAGCCTCACGGTTGTGTTCATGGTGGAATGCAGCTTTCACTCCCAGGTCGGCGAAGGTGACATCCACATGTTCCCCGCCGCGCTCGTGGGTGTCGATGGTGGCATTATACTTGTCGACGGCTGCCGTCACCGCACGCTTGACTGCCGCCAATTCGGCGCTGTCCCCGGAATAGACTGCCCGAACGGGGCTGTTGATCACGCCAGGGGCAATGGGCAGCAACTCTACTGGTACGCCTTGAACGGACATCATCCTGCCGAAGGTGGCTTGGGATGCGGCTGCACCGAGGAGGAAAGCAAAGGCCACATAGTTGACAAGTTTCTCGTCATCAACCCAATTATCACCAGGTAGTTCGGTGAGGCATTCCACCCCCAGAACGCCCTGGGAGTGGCCGTACGCGGTGTATTTTTCTGGGGTGAAACCCAGTTGACCGAGTTGGGTTACGGCGGCAATTTCCCCCAGCAGAATCCCCGGCACCGATACTGCCGGTTCGGCATCAATTTCTTCCGGCTTGATATCATCTGCGGATTCTGCGGCAATGATCTGGCGTAGCCGGGTCAAACCGCCTGGCACAATCTGAGATACTTCCCGCACGACGGGAGCAATCTTGAGCTGCGCAGCATCAATGAGGTTTTCCAATTGGGTGCGGATATATGAGTCCGTGCCAAATGCTGCCAGGTTCTTTTGCCATGCCGAGGCTTGACCTCCGAGAAGCACACCAACATTAGTGATTGCATGCAAGGGGGAAAGGTTCATTCCACATTCCTTCACTTAGGTTTTCGATTGGGTTGCCAAAAATAACAGCAATACCTTTACGGAAGCGTAGGTTACTTCCCCGTAGGTTTCAATGTGAAAAAAATCACTCAAAACAATCTGTGCACTGCAACCCCTGGTTTGCCCCATTGCCAGTCCTCCCGCACCACCATCCGAACCTGACATGCACCATGCCACCCGGTCGAATACTTGTGCGCAACCCAGCTATTCGACATAATCACGCCAGGCCGCAGCGAAAAGTCGATCCATGGACCATAACGGTGGGCATTTCGTGAGAATCGGCCCCATGCCCGCACACACCAAATATCGAACAGCCTTGCTAGCCTCTATTCCGTCCTGCCAAGCACCGGGCAGGAACCAGCCGCGTCCGGCGCTAGGATACTCACCCCGCACCAGGAGTCCCTGCGCTATAAGTGGCGCAGCAGCCTTATCAAGCTGCGACTTTCGCCACCCATTCCAGGAACGCACGTGAGCATCAGTAGGATCGGCCAACGCCAAAACCTGCAGAAAATACCTGGCGCTATCCGTAGAAACCGCAAACCGGTTCGCCACCTCCGCCACAATCTCCGGGGCGGACACCAATGGATCATGAGGATCCCCCGCCGGCCCACCGGTACGACCCAAATCCATCAGCAATTCATCAAGATGCCCTTCTAACAGCACCCGAATAGGCATGGTATTCCGGGTAAAATAGTCAAGCTTCCGATAATCAGCCGCCCCCACAATATCGATTGTTCCGACCTCCCACTCCCCGGCATCCAATTGCTGCTGCCCATAGGTTTTCAGGTTCTGTAATTTCTCCCGAAACACTCCGCGTGCGGGATCGTCAAGGCTCGTGTTACCGATAAGGTGCAGCAATGTCGCCAGATAATCACCAGCAGAATACTCATCCAAACCAACCGGCACCCCTGTGGCCTCGGATAAGGCAACGTTAGTGAGCCAGGAAAGATCATCAAACTGGGGCATTGCCTGCTGAAACTGGGCAGCGGTGATGTGCATAATGGGCTTGCCGGTATTTGCATTTAATTGCGCTGCCATGGCAGCGATGTCCAGCCCGGTCTCGGAAAAATCTGCATTCACCCCAGCGCCGAGCACGTAATCAATCCGTGTCAAGCCCCGCAATTGGACAATGGCGACATGCATGTCCGGCTGACTCAACCCGTACCGGTTTCGCACCGCCGGCACGGGCACGCCTT
Organism: uncultured Corynebacterium sp.; assembly: GCA_963552855.1. Lineage (GTDB taxonomy): Bacteria > Actinomycetota > Actinomycetes > Mycobacteriales > Mycobacteriaceae > Corynebacterium. Next base: position 9,155 of record CAUVMZ010000029.1, read on the forward strand.
CGCCGGGACTTACCACAAGGCCGCCCAACATATATGTGCATGTCTCCGGGGTAAGAATGGTGCGGGCTGCAAGCTGCGCCGACCGATCTGGCCGATTCTGGCGCTGAGACCAAGCCAGAATCACCCCCAGATAATAGACGAATTCCGAACGGGTGAGCGAGAGATCTGCTAAGTGGGAATCAGTCGAATCAGGCTGATACACCAAAACTCGGTTACGGTTATACCGCCAATACCAGTCACTGTCATAGTGACCGGTATGTGCATCTTGACTCTGCCACCCGGAACCAAATATTCCCAGCTCCGTAGCCCACAATAGGAAACGGCACACCTCTGCAACAACATCGGGATCCAAATGCCGGCCAGCCAATCCCGCCACAAGCGTCTTCTCCCGACCAATATAGTCCAACCAGCGGAATGTCATTGTGGTGGCCGGCATCGGATCCGAATCAAGGCGGTTGAGCACCTCCCAAAGTTTGGTGGCCTCATGATACGGATTCACACTTCGGGAGCCCCGACCAGTGCGACCAGTCATCGTAAACAACAGTGATAATGCCGCCTCACTCATATCATCCGTCTCAGAATAATCGGCCGCGCTAAACCAATTATGGAGCTGCCGTACCTGAGAAACCAGGGACAATAGCGATTCCGCAATCACCGAATTGGAACCGAATAATTTTTCGATCGTTGCCAGTTCTGGGTTCTCCCATAACTCTTCGGCCTGCTCCGTGGTAACAGCCCGCAGCGCAGTACTCATATTGAGATCCCGGGGTCGAAGCTGGTTGAAAGCCCTCACCGGCAGCCCACCAATACCATCGGAAAGCTGAGCGATAGGAAGCCCAGAGTCGGCATCAATAAGCATCCGATCCCGACTCAAAAGCCATGTCCCACCGCCAGGACGATTCAGTGCCGCGCGCAGGGGAACTGATGCCCGAAAACTTCCTAATGGCGTGACCAATCGATAATCACCGGTGCCGCCACGAGGACCAAAAGATAATGCGATATGCGCACCATTGCTTACTCCACAAGGACTATCCTCCGTGGTAGAGTGGGCCGAAACCACGAGCGAATCCGACATAAGAAACTCATGGTCGGCGGGAATTCTAGTGCGTCGCAACCCAGTAATCTTTATACCAGGCACACTGGTACCACGCTTAAGTGGTGAAAAATATTCCATGTCGACGATCTCCCCGGTTTCCCACACCGTTGCAACGTCGTCGACAAGCACATAATGCGGCCCGGTACCCACGACCTTGCCGTTGCATTCCTGCGACCCCCAAGGGGAAAGTAGCTCACCGTCATTGCGGGTGCGGGCCCCCAGGAGTCGACAATGGCAAGTACCCTGCGCATCGTCATAACGCACCGCGATTCGCTCCCCCACCAACCAAGCCGAATCGAGGGTGCAACAATCTTTGGGCAACCGGCCACGTGCCACGATGGCATCGCCATCAACCATCTCAATGCTTTGCCCGCTCCGTACCGCAACTGCGGGGTAAGCATCATAAAGCTCAAAACTCTTATGGCTCTTACAAACCTGCTCAAGCATTGGCCAGGCCAATTCGCTCATAACCCCACGACTAATACGTAATCGCAATTCTGCCACTGGATCAAAATCTTGAAGCTGCGTCACCGCTTTAGAATTCATCGACGCAAACCTCTTATCGAACACATATGCTAACTGCCGGGTCTGGAAAACATCCCATTCCGGCCCAGAGCCGGCAAGTTGCTGCTTTGTCTTCACCAAGCGGTTTAGTACAAGACTTACCAGTCGCCGAGCAGGCTTCGACGCCGCAAACGCATCAAAATTGTTCGCAATAGTTCTAATGTTCAGGTTTGTGGCAAGCCACCCACGCAGTCGCTTATGGGAGCAAATCCCCGCCAAGTCACACCGATCCGAGGTACTCGCCCACTCTGACCAGCGCAATTCCTCACCAAAATCACCAACCCACTCAATACCACTTGTGCACAATGCATCCACGAGGTCAATGGGAAAAACCGAAAATCGGGGCGCAAGCGACAAGCCCGACAACGACATGCTCCGCACCGCATCAACCAACCGATGGTCAGGCGGTAACACTTCCCTGGGCCCCACCTCTCGCAACCAATGAACCAAATCCGCCGCTAGAGCTGGCATAGCACCACAATCATGGAGTAGCGATAAAAATTCCGCCGCTGTAAGATGCACCGGCCTGGAACTACGCAAAACTGCCTGGTAATCAGGGTTTTTTAATATCAACGTCAGCAACAACTCGTGAGCCTCTCGGAAAAAGTCTGCCTCCGACCTGCGAAAACCTGACGATTCCAGAATCATCTCAAGAAAATATTGATGCTTATCCCCGGGAATATCCTGCAACACCCCCGCATACGCTCCTACCCCGGCACGCATGACCGCAATCATCATCTGCGCGGCGGACCGTGAATCGGCACGCACCTGATCGCGTAGCTCCCGCATGCCCACAACACCCAGATTGAAAAACTCGACAAAAGTAGCCGCCCGCTGCGACACATCGATGGGAAGATCATAATCCCGTTCAACCTGCCGCGCCTTGACGTAATAGTGCCTGGCATAAGTATTTTTCTCCACCCTAGCGAAAATACGTGCTAGTTCGTCAAAAATCGGTGGAATCACCCGCGGCGCAGCTTCAAACAGTGTATCGTCCAGCGCATCGAATCTAGTCCGTACAGCTGAAGCATCCGTGTCAGCAACGCGCCTGGCCCATTCCATCATAGGAATCAGATCCAGAACATACTGGACACCTTGAGGATCTGCCGCGAGTGCTGCCGCTGGGAAACCGGTTGAGGCAGGCGGCACATAACCTACCTTTTGTTTTTTAGTTGGTGATAATCCTGCCGCCTTCATGGCAATGGTTTCTGCTTTGACCAGCGCATTAGGCACAAGTTTCACGACCACATTCCCTGTTGGCCCTATAAATTCCATGGCATTGAGTGGGGTAGTTTTCTTCGATCGATCTTGACCGATAGCAACAATATTCACGGATCTTCCTTGCGATGAAGTATTCCGCATCCCAGTATTACAAACATTGGGGGGCGGAGCGAGAGTAAGGCGAAATGGACTAACGTTAACCCTTTATACTCAGATCTGGTCACGTTGGACAGGCTTATTGGCGAGGGGGTATTTTCAGATTCATTTTCCTCCTATTGGGGCCTCGTCGCAGTTGTAACTGCATTGTGATGCATCATGCCATGGTTTTACCGCGAGTATAGCGAGGTCGTGAGACATAACCACTCCCTTAATTCGAACTTAGTTGCGAATTACTGGCTGGCCTCATGAATAGTCGCGCGGATAGCCTCATGTGGGGCTTCAAAAATGGCTGAACTGGATCACATCAGGACGGAGACTGACGTGGCCGAGGCGAAGCATATTGTTTGCCGCAAACCGCTCCTAGACAAAAGCTCCCTTTCTGCAATAGTTGGCGACGTACCCCACCATGCTGATGTGAAAGGGGAGCTTTTAGCCTCGCCACACCATCGGATCTCACCTCGAACAGCACGCAATCATCGTCTGATTAGTTCGCGGGAGCTCCTGGCATAACATCAAAGCTCCACTTTCCAACAGATTATGGAAAACCATGAAGCCCTCGTTGGAAAGTGGAGCTTTAAGACATTTACTCCGCAAGGTACTACAGGCCCTACCGCGAATAATGTAAGCCACATCACCGTCAAAACGCCGCAAGCCACCATAAAGCTGCCATAAATACCTGCGCTGTGAGAGCTTCACCACATTCACTGGGTTTTGATGTACTCGCGATCTTCCTTGAGCCCCCACTATGCCTTCTGCATCGCTCTCTCTACCATGCTGCAGAATAGATTTAACCCCACCAGTCATAATTGTGACTAGTGGGGCATCAACAATGGCCTACATTGATGTGGCAGATTGGCGTTCAACCAAATCTGGCCAAAGGTTCCCTTGATCTGATGTGTTACTGATGTTCTTCATCCAGGGGGACCACTGTAACATCGGCAGCAGCTTCGGCAGCTTTCTCTTCAGTAAGCTGACCGCTGACCTCGGGATCGACCGGCGATTCCCGAACCTCAATCTGGTGGTCATCACCCACGCCAGATCCCTGGTTATCACTTCCGTCATGGCTGGCGGGTGCCGGCGCATTCTGCAATTCGGGTTTCGCCTGAGCATCGTTGGCGGCGGTTTCCTCGGCCTTGGCGGTGATCCCGAAGAATTTGTCCAGGCCTTTCACGTTAAACTGCGTGGACATGTACCGACTATTGTTGCTGGTGTTCCATTGGGAAACCACGATATTCATATCGGCAATCGTGGATCCTGGCGCAATGTAACCACCGTAAAGTTGGGTGAAGTTATTGGGAGTTTGAGCAGCACCCCATCCACCATTACCTGCAACAACAACGTGAGCAGGTTTAATCTCGTTCCAATTAGTGTCGATACGGTCAGAAATGCGAACCTCGATAGATGCAGTTTTTTCATTGAACATGCACAGTACCCAATGGTCTTCGATACGGCGAAGGGACATTTCGCCGGCTTTCATATCATCCTTGATGATGGGACTGATGTTCCTGCCCCCATTGGCTTCCCAACCCCCATTGATATAGTGCTCCCAGGTATTGCGGTCCCCGATTTGTTCGGGCCGGAAACGACTGAGATAGACGCCATCATTGCGGTTGAAACGGCTGGACATGACATAGACGTAGCCATCGTCACCACGCTCCCAGGTGAGAAGATCACCAAAACCATTCATGAAATGTTTACTGGTAGTAGCGACAGACGACCAGGTTTTGCCCTGGTCGGTTGACTTCCAGATTTGGGTGCCGCGAACATTACCAAGTCCCTCATTCCACATACCTTGCATATAGAGAGTTCCATCAAGGTTGATGACATCCGAAGGAATGAGAGTCAGATTATTGTCGTGATTATACTTGAGCAATTGCTCAATTCTATCGCCCTTATTCAGGGGCCGTTTGACGACAATCTGACCGTTATCATCATAGGTAGCGATGGCGCCAATGGGGCTCATCCAATTGCCTTGGCCAAAGCCATCACCGCTGAAAGAGTCGCCAAAGATAATGGCGAATTCTTTGTTTTTGTTGATGGGCACCATGATGCCAAGATCACCCGCCATGGCTCCCACATGGTCTGAGATGCCACGTCCTAGGATGTCTCCCATTTTTTTGGTGATGATTCCGGGGCTTACTTGCATGATGAGTGGGACAATTTTGGAGCGACCAAGGAGTTTGAGGATTCTTTCCCACAAATCAGAGGATCCGCTGGACCCGCTGGACTTCTTGGAATCGCTGGAGCTGCTAGAGCTGCTAGACGACAGATCAGAGCTTTGAGCACTCGCGTTAGGCACTACAATAACGCTGGTAGAGATAGCCATAGTGAGGGCTAACGCACACATATGTTTACGAGACATACATTGTAGGCTAGCAAAAGGTCACGGTTATTACTCATTCCTAAACGAAAACTCCCCTCGGATCTTATCCCGCAGTGATTTCGGCGCATCGCAAGCACAACAGTGAAGAATTTCCCTTAAGGCAGTTTCAGCAGCCACTTTTTCGGCACAAGCTGGGCATTCACTAATATGGCGTTTCAGTCGACTGCAATCCTCGTCGGTAAGTTCGTTATCTACCAATTCATAAAGAAATATATGCAAGTCATGGCAATTACATTCGCTAGAGACGTGCGGGCGCGAGGCTGCCCATTCGGTTTCGTGCATGATGTAACCTTCCTTATTGCTTTTCGACGGCACTTACATCGATGCCGTATTCATGCGCTACATCTTTTAACGTTTCTCGCAACTGTTTTCTTCCCCGGTGGAGTCGACTCATGACTGTACCTACCGGTGTGCCCATAATTTCCGCAATCTCTTTATACGATAATCCCTCCACATCGGCGTAATACACCACCATGCGATAATCTTCAGCCAAATCATTCATAGCATTGGAAATCGTTTGGTCAGGTAAACGTTTCAATGCCGCCACCTCGGCAGATTCCAAACCCACCGCCGTATGAGTGGACGAATCAAGCAATTGATAGTCAGTAACATCTTCTGCTGAAGACTGCAGTGGTTGCCGCTGTTTCTTACGATAAGAATTAATGTAGGCATTGGTCATAATCCGGTACAGCCACGCCTTAAGATTGGTACCTGGAGTAAAGGATTCAAAGGCCTGAAATGCCTTAATATAGGTTTCCTGTACCAGATCTTCGGCATCTGCCGGATTGCGGGTCATACGAAGCGCACCACCATAGAGTTGATCAATAAGTGGCAGGGCTTCGGCTTCAAATCGCTCTTGCAGTTCCGGTGTAGTTGCAACCATCAGGGATTGGGTCTACCTTCCTTGTCGTCTGCCCCCTAGTTTACTGGGCGATAAGCACTACGCCTATTCTTGGTTTTATGTCCAAGAAGAAACCACATTCGGCAACACCTGCGCTGAAAATTTTAGAAGATGCCGGAATTTCCCATGAGGTGCATACTTTTTCTGCTGGCAGCGATCATTTTGGCGAACACGCTGTCGCAGAATTGGGAACAGATCCAGAGCGAGTATTTAAAACACTCATTATCGATCTCAGCGCTGGGAAAGGACCCAAACGCCAGTTAGCAGTGTGCTGCTTACCGGTAACATACCAATTATCGCTGAAAAAGGCAGCCGTAGCTCATGGTGTTGCAAAAGCCATCATGGCGGATCCACATGATGCCGAAAAGTCATCGGGCTACATCCCCGGTGGGATCTCACCCATTGGTCAAAAACATCAATTACCTACGGTTGTTGATGAGTCAGCACAGTTATGGGACTCTATTTTTGTCTCTGGGGGCCGTCGTGGGCTCGACATTGAAATCACACCACAAGACTTAGCAAACGTGACAGGTGCAAATTTCGCAGATTTGCTAGCATAACCAGTGTTCAAATCCACATTTTAAGGTATTTACACCGTTTGTTTCATTGTGTATTTCTTAAGTTATGATCTCCCTGATCACTCCATCACGCAATGTTCATGATCGATGGTACGGTCGGCATACATCTCTAACTAAAACTCAGTGGGTTGCTACCAAAGAATACGATTGCCTCCCTTATTTTGAGAAGCTCCTCCTTCATGCTGAGGCTCTCCGAAGAAGCACCCGGGCTGCAGTGATTTGTGGGAAAGCAGCCGCTGCCATCCGGGGCATTCCTATTCTCAATCTCCAGCACGATACCCGAGTCACATTAACATTGCCGGGCAAACCACACACACCATCTCATAATCAATGGCCAGTCATAGCTCACTATCGGCGCGCCAGTCTCCCTGACTCGGATTGGGAAGAGGTCTGTGGGTATCGAATCACCACACCTGAACGAACATTCACCGACATTTGTGCCATTGATGGTGAATTAGAGGGGTTGGCTTTCATTGAAGCTGCACTACGTGCAGGATATCGAAAAGATACTTTTCAGAAATATCTTGATGACCGGCGAGGTGAATGGGGAATCACCAAAGCCCGAAAGGTACTTGCCCTGGCTCGCTATGGTATTGATTCTCCTAGTGAAACTCTTGCCTATTATTTAGCTGCCCAGGTTTATCCACGGACGTCTATCGAGGCGCAAGCCCAAATGAGCATAAAAAAGCCTGGCGGTTTATATTCTAGAATCCGGGTTGACCTGCTGTTATTTGGCTGGCTTGTGGTGGAAATTGATGGTCGGATTAAATATGGTGGCACTGACTCGGCCCGAGTCTTATTTGAAGAACGGGCCCGAGAAACCGCCATTCTCAGCATGGGGTACCATATCTTACGATTTCATCCATCAGAACTTATTGACAAACTTATTCCCACGATTGCGGTGGTTCTTAATCAAAATCCTCACCGGCATAGTCCAGAGAAACATACTGTTCCTGATTTAAATAATCCGCCGCTTTGGGCATCTTTCACCTAAACCTGTCCCTGTCCATTGTTGTTTGTCTCATGAAATTTGTCGTGAGTTTATAACCTCATCCTGCGCTTTCTATCCCTCATTTTTTCGCGCATCTCATAAATAACCCGATTTTCTTTGCAGATCATGACGTTCAATAACTTCCCTGCCCAATGCTGTTCATTACAAAGCTCCACTTTCGACTAAGAGACCGAGTTTTTGGTGCTTTTCATGCAGAAGGGGAGCTTGATCCTGCTTGACATCCCGCCTAGCTCATATTGTCGAAATGTATTAAAGCTCCACTTTCTTTATGTCTGAACTTGTTATTCCGGGTTTTAGATTAGAATAGGAGCTTTCGTTCTAACTTCCGATGAATAATTCGGTCCTGTGGAGATTACCAAAGCCCCCAATCATCCATGCATCCCTTTATCATGGTTCACATGACAGAAAAACCTCGCCCATTTAAATATTGGGAAGCTCCCCTTGCACCCCTACTTCATAATCCTCCCAAAGCAACGGTGCGAGTACCAGGATCGAAATCAATCACCAATCGGGCTTTAGTTTTAGCTGCCATTGCCGAAAATCCCACCACCATCACCGGCGCCCTATGGTCCCGTGACACCCAACTCATGGCGCAAGCTCTCAAACGTATCGGCGTGGATGTCCAGGCGGAGCCGGATCCTGACTCCCCTGCCAACGCTACAATTTTTGTGGAGCCAACTGGGTTTACCGGCGGCACAGTGGACTGTGGACTAGCAGGAACTGTGATGAGATTTGTTCCGCCGTTGGCCGCGTTAGCCGATGGTGACGTGTTTTTTGATGGTGATGAGCATGCCCGCCAACGACCCATGAAGGGGATTTTAGATGGATTACGTGCACTAGGGATTTCAGTTCGGGGAGATGGCCTTCCATTTAAAGTTTCAGGTAATAGCTCTCCCACGGGAGGCACGGTAGAAATCGATGCCTCAGCATCATCCCAATTTGTCTCTGGCTTATTGCTGGCAGCACCACGATTTACCCAAGGGATAACTGTACGCCACATAGGTGAGACGCTACCAAGTATGCCGCATATCGAAATGACTGTTCACATGCTGCGACAGGCCGGAGCTAGCGTGGACACCACAACGGCATATCAATGGTCCGTAGCACCCGGCCCAATTCGAGGTGGGGTGGTACGGGTGGAACCGGATTTATCAAATGCCACACCATTTTTAGCAGCTGCTGCAGTTACTGGCAGCACCATACGAGTGAAGGATTGGCCAACAACCACCACCCAACCAGGTGACGCGATCCGAAATATTTTGGAACGCATGGGATGTACGGTTTCACTCACTGATGGTGATCTCACTGTGACAGGTCCGAAGCGCGGATCACTTCAGGGAATAGAACTTGATATGTCGGACATTGGTGAATTGACCCCCACAGTCGCGGCAATGGCGACCGTCGCAAATTCACCATCAACATTGACGGGAATCGCGCATTTACATGGCCATGAGACAGACAGGCTTAAAGCGCTAGCCACGGAGATTACTAAAATTGGTGGTCAGTGCTCCGAGCTGTCTGATGGGTTAGTTATCAAACCGTCAGGCAGTCTTCATGGAGCGCATTGGTCTACTTACGACGACCACCGCATGGCGACCACTGGTGCCATCATCGGACTCGTCACCCCCGGAATCGAAGTGGAAAATATCGAGACAACAACCAAAACTCTGCCAGGATTCGACCGCATGTGGATAGACATGGTGCAAGAAATGAGTATGCCATGACACGTTCCTGGGATGAATCCGATGTCAAGATCCGCCCGTCTAAACGTTCCCGCCCCCGAACTAAAGACCGCCCCAAACACGATGATGCCAAATTTGGCATGGTGATAACCAAGGATCGGGGCCGGTGGGGGGTAGTTTTAGACGGTCAGAACGCCAAAGACAACCCCATAGTATGTATGCGCGCTCGGGAGCTTGGCCGCACCCCCATAGAGGTTGGTGACCGGGTAGGAATAGTTGGCGATACGTCTGGACGAAAAGATACTTTAGCGCGAATCGTCAAACTAGCTGAACGACAATCCGTACTACGTCGCACCGCCGATGACACCGACCCATATGAACGCATTGTGGTGGCCAATGCCGAACAGCTTTTAATCGTTTGCGCCGTAGCTGATCCACCACCCCGAACTGGGTTTGTGGAACGCGCCCTAGTTGCTGCGTTTGTGGGAAACCTGCAACCAATTATTTGTTTAACCAAATCCGATTTAGCGGATCCCACCCAATTCGCCACCGAGTTTGATGCGTTGAATGTGCCGGTAGTGATATGTGGAATCAACGATCGCCTAGAACCCATCCTCGACATTGTGAGTGGTCATATTACTGCCTTGATTGGGCACTCCGGGGTGGGGAAATCTACTCTCGTTAATCGCATTATTCCGCACGCTCAGCGGGAAACTGGTGAGGTTTCCGGGGTAGGGAAAGGACGACACACTTCCACGCAAACGGTGGCACTACGGTTACCTACCGATGGCTGGATCATTGATACCCCAGGAATCCGATCTTTTGGGTTGGCCCATGTGAATGCAGATACAGTTGTGGGGGTGTTCGAAGATTTGGCTGAAGCAGTGCATGATTGCCCACGTGGTTGCACTCATGCCGGACCACCAACTGACCCGGAATGCCACCTAGATTCATTCGATGTCGATTCCCCTACTGGAAGGCGGGTCATAGCAGTACGGAAATTATTGGCCGCATTACGGTCAAACGTAGATTGGAAATAATGACCGTGGGGTCTCAAGCTCCCTTACACACAGTGTCTATTTGTTCACTGGCCATTTGGACTGTAGATTTCTCCCCAAAATCATCAGCAATATCAGGGTTCAGGTAAATTTTGAGTGCCCCATTGCCGTCCTCTTTTTCCTGATTAATGCTTATGTCAAGGTGGCGATTGGTGGGAACCTTGTCAAGGTCCTCTTGATGTTCCACCGAAAAATCCACGGAAGAAATCTTGGTGCCATTAAACTCGATTTTCACCACATAAGGAATGCCGCGATCTTTAGGGTTAATACGCAAGGTTACCGGTGGGTTAGCAGGGAAAAGCCACCGGATGTTCAGGTCTAGTCGGGCACGATTATCCTCAAGTTGTGCGATAGAACCTCCGCGAAGTTCAGCAAAGTGTTCAGCCCCCGAGGGGAAACCATTAGGGAATTTGCTGTCGCAGGTATTGAATATGTATTCGCTACCTGATACCACAACCCCCTCCGGGATATTCTCTTTCGAAGTTATGTTTGAACCATTGCCTTCAATGTTGGATCGTGATGTGCTGGTTTTAGCCGTTGTAGTGGTAGTTATTGAGCTACGTGACGTAGTAGTGCTAGAAGTAAGATTCTTAGTAGCTACCGACTCGGATATGGGGGTGTTCTCCATAGCGTTATTGAGTAACAACTGCATATTGCAACCAACCAACAGCGGCATTGTCATAAGCGCCACCAAGATTAATCGCTTAGATACTATATTGCGCATGACATATCCTCTCTATTACCTATCATTGGATACATCCCCATTAAAGCCTTATCAGATTTGATTCTTCAAGACATCCGACCTATAGGGCGCATCACGCCAGTAATATCAAGATTGATACCATATTCGAACAGGTATGCAGCAAACGTGATATATCAATAAATAAGCGAACTTATGTTCGATGACTGGTTGCCGCAGTAATTATCGAAACTACCCCTTATGTTGATGACTTCGGGGCCTTACACTGGGTCACCACTGTCTTATTACTTATTTCCATAACTGTTTTATCGGTAAAATATTTGCCAAACTCCGGCACCAAATACAC
>CAUVMZ010000030.1:0-20752 GCA_963552855.1 uncultured Corynebacterium sp.
TTGGCATCCTTGTCGGACATCCAAATCACCTGGCCGCCGCGGGAAATGGAAAGCACATGCAGGTTGTCATAGTACTGCGAGTGGATTGACCACTTATTATGCGTGGTCAAATACCGCACGGTCACTTCTGGGTTGCCGTCTTGGCCTTGCAGGGTTAACCCCGGGGCATGCTCCCCATTGATATGGAAATGGTCGAACGGTGGCCGGAATACGGGCAACGATTCGCCATAATCCATGAACCAGTCGTGATCCAAGTAATAGTGCATGCGGCCGGAAAGCGTGTTAAACGGCCGATTATATTCAATATTGAGCGAGAACGCGGTGTAGCGTCGCCCGCCTTTCTTAATGCCGGTCCACTCGGGGGAGGTGATGACCTCGGCGGGGCGTTCCTTAATCATGTCCCAGTTGATGTGTACGCCCTCAACGTCGTCGACAAGCTCTAACAGCTTCTCGTTGCCGGTACGTTTCGCCTGGTTGGCGAACCCATTGACCGCAACCTCACCGTTAGACACGCCCGACATGCGCAAAATCATGTCGATCGCCTTCGTCGCCGTATCCAGGTTTGGCCGCATCCCGGCGGACTCCGTCATGGACTCCCCATTGATGCTCCGCAGCTCCTCCACCTGCTTTTCGACGTTAAACGGTGTGCCGTGCACCCCCGTGCCCAGCTTCGCCGACAGCGGACCGAGGTGCATCCACTTTTCATACACCTTCGTGTAATCCCGCTCCACCGGCACCAGTTTCGCCATGGTCTTACCCGGGATGAGCCCGGTCTCGTCCAGGTTCGGCACAATACCGTTCGGCATGTTCAACTCGTCCGGGGAATCATGCCCCAGCGGCGCGGCCACCACATCCTGCTGGGTGCCCAGCCACGTGACGGCCAGCTCCGACAGCTTTGCCGACAGGTCCCGGAACACCTCAAAATCGGTGCGGGCCTCCCACGGCGGATTAATCGCCGCATTGAATGAGTGCAGGTAGGGGTGCATGTCGGTCGACGACATGTCGTGCTTCTCGTACCAGGTTGCTGCGGGCAGCACAATATCTGAACTCAATGTTGTCGACGTGTTACGGAAATCCGTGGTGAGCATCAAATCCAGCTTGCCCTGGGGTGCCTCGTCACGCCACTTGATCGACTCCGGGCGCTCCTCAGGCTTGATCTCGTCTGTCGTCGCATCGGAATCAATGCCGAGCATATGGCGGAGGAAAAACTCCGTGCCCTTCGCCGACGACCCCAACAGGTTCGTACGCCAGTTCAATAAGATCCGGGGATAGTTAACCGGATTATCTGGGTCCTCGCAGGCAAAATGCAAATTACCATTCGTTAACTCATCCACAATGTATTCTGCAACCGGAACACCCTTGTCTTTTGCTTCTTGCGCGATGACCAATGGGTTACGGTCGAACTGTGGGAAGCTCGGCATCCAGCCCCGCTTCATGGCCTCAATCAGGGTATCCGCCGTGGACTTATTCCCCACGGTGCCGCGATTTGCCAACGGGCTGGCCATGCGGGCAGCCTTCGTATTATCGTACCGCCACTGGTCCGTGGTGAGATAATAGAATCCGGTGCTAATCATTTGCCGCGGCGGCCGCGACCAGTCCGTGGCGAACGCGTACTGCCCCCAACCGTTTATGGCCCGCAACTTCTCCTGGCCCACATAATGGGCCCAGCCGCCACCATTCACCCCCTGGGTGCCGCACATATTGGTCAATGCCAAGAACGTCCGGTAGGTGGAGTCCGCGTGGAAATAGTGGTTCACGCCCGCACCCATGATGATCTGCGAACGGCCCTTCGAATCAATGGCGTTCTGGGCGAATTCCGTGGCGATACGGATGGCCTGCGCCGACGGCACCCCAGTCAACTCTTCCTGCCAGGCCGGCGTGCCCACCTCGTCAGGATCGTTGAAGTCTTTCGGCCAGGAGCCTGGCAGGTTTAACTCCTCCCGGTTCACCCCGTAGTGGGCTAGCATCACGTCGAACACTGTGGTGACCAGGTGCCCATCGTAGTGCATGATCGGCACACCACGGTGTACGATCCCAGCCCCCACGGAGCCTTCCTGGTTGCCCTTATAGTCCGCCAGGTCGAACCGCGGCAAGAGTAATTCCACGGATTCCTCCGCCCCGGCCTCGGCCACAGACATGATCGGGTCCACATTGTCCAGGTTCAGGTTCCACTTGCCCACACCCTCTTCACCGTAGCGGTCGGCCAGGGTGCCGCCCGGATCCACAATCGTGCCATCTTTCTGCATCATCAGCAGCCGGTGCGTGGCATTGGGGCTGTTCTTCAGCGCCGGGTCGGAAACGTTCGACGCGGTGAGGAACTTGCCCGGGGTGTAGGTGCCGTCTCCCCGGTCATCCAAGGTAACGAGGAACGGGGCATCCGTGAATCGCCGCATATAGTCCAAGAAGAACGGTTCCTTCTTGCCCACATGGAATTTCGACAGGATCACATGCCCCATGGCCATGGCCAGCGCCCCATCGGTGCCGGGGGCCAGGCGGCACCACTCATCGGCAAACTTGGTGTTGTCCGCAAAGTCCGGGGACACCACCACAACCTTCGTACCACTGTAGCGAGACTCCGCCATGAAGTGGGCATCCGGGGTACGGGTCACCGGAATGTTCGAACCCCACATAATCAGATATGAAGAGTTAAACCAGTCACCGGACTCCGGCACATCGGTTTGGTCACCGAACGTTTGTGGCGATGACGGCGGCAGGTCCGCATACCAGTCATAGAAGGACAGAGCCACACCACCAATGAGCTGCAGGAACCGCGTGCCCGCGCCGTAGGAAACCTGCGACATGGCGGGAATCACGGTGAATCCGGCGATACGATCCGGGCCGTATTGGCGCAGCGTATACACGTGTGCCGCCGCCGCCATTTCGATGGCCTCCTCGTAGGTGATCCGAATCAACCCGCCCTTGCCGCGCTGCGACACGTAGGCGTTGCGTTTCTTCGGGTCCTCCACAATGTCCCGCCAGGCCAGCACCGGGTCGCCCAAGCGCTTTTTGGCCTCCCGGAACATGTCCACCAGTACACCACGAGCATAGGGGTACCGAATCCGGGTGGGGGAGTAGGTATACCAGGAGAATGATGCGCCGCGGGGGCAGCCACGGGGCTCATAATCGGGCATGTCCGGACCGGTCGTGGGATAATCCACCGCCTGCGATTCCCAGGTGATGACGCCGTCTTTGACGTACACCTTCCAGGAACACGAGCCAGTACAGTTCACGCCGTGGGTGGATCGCACTACTTTGTCGAACGCCCAACGATCCCGGTAAAACACGTCCGCCTGCCGGCCACCCTGAAGGAAAATCTGCTGACCTTCCTTACCGGTGGTGCCGCGGCGCACAAAACTACCGAGCTTAAATAAGGGATTGACGTTGTCCGTGCGTGGTGAGTCAGTCATTGTCACGGTACGTTGACCTTTCTGTTATAACGACTATGAAGTTAAAAGCTGGTTATCGTCAGCGTGCCGGCCGGGAACCGGCCAGCACTGGGCTGATGAATGGCTTGCTGTGATAACCAGAGATTAACCGGGGAATGGCGCACCGGGCCGGGCGTAATAAATCCAGGTCAGTGCGGTAGCGAAGGCAAAGAACACGACGCAACCCCAGAAGAACGTGGTGGGGGCCATGGCAGAGAGTAGCACGCCGACAATGAATGGGCCGAAAGCGGCGATTGCACTGGTCCAGCCGATCACGCCACCCGCTTGTCGACGGGGGAGAATCATGGGCATTTGCTTGAATGTGCCTGCGTTCCCTATGCCAGTGAAGAAGAACATGATAAGCATAGCGGCCAAGAACCAGTTGAACTCATTCGGGTCGGATGGCTTGAGGAACAGTGCGGCAATGGCGGTAAAGACGGTCATGCCCACCCCGGAAATAAACGTCCAGATTGCCCCACCAAACTTGTCACATAATGGGCCCCAGGCGGCCCGGACCAGTGCCGAAATCAGCGGGCCCAAGAACGCGTAGGCTGCGCCGCGGGGAAGATTAATGTAATCATCCTTGAATGGGGAATCCATACCGAAAGTATTGTTAATCAGCAGGGCAAGCTGGGCGGCAAACCCGGAGAACGCACCAAAAGTCATGAGGTAGATAATGGTCAGAATCCAGGTGTTTTTATTGCCAAAGATGTCGATTTGCTGCCGGAAATTCGCCTTAATGGGCACATCCTTGAGCATGATCCAGCCAACGATACCCAAGACGATAGCCCATGGGATGAGGACCGCGGCAACGGAATGCACCCACACCAGACCTTCGCTGGTTTTCTGGGGGGCGAAGGCGCCCAAACCCAAAAGGCTGACGCCCATAATCATGGGGGCAACCAATTGAATAAAGGAGACGCCAAAGTTACCGATACCAGCCTGGATACCCAGGGCGGTGCCAGCCATACGCTTCGGGAAGAAATACCCGGTAGATGGCATGAACCCGGAGAATACGCCGCCGCCGATACCGCCGATGAAGGAAAGGACCATGAACCACCAGAACGGGGTGCTGGTGTCTTGCACGGCAACGAACCATCCCAGCATGGGGATGACAAACAAGAAAGAAGAAATGGAAACAAGTTTTCGGGTGCCAACGATAGGTGGCAAGAACATGTAGAGGAGACGGAAAAGCCCGCCGGAAAGCCCAGAGATTGAGGCGATCCAATATAGCTGCCCCTTGGAGAAATGGAAACCAATGCGATTTAGCATGGGGGCAATGGCTGACACAAGATACCATGTAGCGAACGCCAAGAATAAGATCGCGGTGGTGATGATTAGGGTCTGCCAGGCTATTTTTTTGTCCCAGTTTTCTGGGGTTTCGGGATCCCAGCCCTGAATAACCTTCCCAGATGTATCAAGGGAAGTCATGTAACGCTCCTTGTAGGTGGTTGTAGGGTGTTCTTATCAAGACTCAAATAGTGATTAAGGGGGATATATCATAGCTTGTGAATGGTGTAAAACACGAAGGTGTCATGTGACGCCTCGTCTTTTCTGTAGATTTTACCGTGTAAAAGCTAGAAAGTCTGTTTTTTCGGTAATTTCTTCATGGTAAAATTTGGGTCATTCAACCACAATGATATTTTTCCATTATCATGAACCAATTATGGGCAAAAAACTCGTTAAGCAGGGCTCATGAAATATGGAATTGCTCAAATATTATAGAAAGTAACAGGAGTGCAGCAATGCATAGTGCGTTCATTTTGGTGTCCGACCGTGTAGCAAACGGCGAAAAGCAAGATAAGGTCACCCCTATTGTGGGGGAAAGGTTGGCGGCGGCCGGCGCGCCGGTAGCAAGTGCTATAACCATCCCCGAAGGTTTCGACACGGTCTCCGAAGCGATTCGTCAGGCCCTAGCTGATGGGGCCCGCGTGATCCTCACCGCTGGTGGAACCGGGCTCAAACCCCGAAACCGCACACCAGAGGCGGCCCTGGAATTTATCGACACCCGTCTAGAAGGCCTCGAACGCCACATCCTGGTCCAGGGGCTGCAATCCACCAAACTTGCCGGCCTTTCCCGCGGCTATGTTGGCCTCACCAGTCGAAATGCCGACGCCACCCTCATTATTAACGCCCCTAGTTCCGTTGGCGGAGTTACCGACGTTCTGGACGTCATCTGCCCTCTCTTGGATAATGTGTGGGAAGGGCTGGCTCGATAGGTTTTACTCCGATTGTACAAAATTGGCAAAGAGGTTTTAGCTATTAACCGCCGGCGAAGGGCGG
Organism: uncultured Corynebacterium sp.; assembly: GCA_963552855.1. Lineage (GTDB taxonomy): Bacteria > Actinomycetota > Actinomycetes > Mycobacteriales > Mycobacteriaceae > Corynebacterium. Next base: position 5,709 of record CAUVMZ010000030.1, read on the forward strand.
CAACACATCTACCCGCCCGGCCGCACTAATTACGGCATCCATATCGGTGTGCCGGCCATCCACCAAAAAACTACACCGGGACAATACCTGGGCCAACGATAACCCCGAATCTGTCGTGCCTGCGTCCGGCAAGCGCCCCAATTCGTCGACAAGCTCGGCAAGTGTCGTGGCCGTAGTGGTAATGCGTTCGTGCGCCAACCCGCGGGCTGCCCGCGCCGCAGCGAAATAATGAATATCCATGGCACTTATTATGCAACACCATATGCGTAACCCTGGTGTATAACTAATCTTCGCACCAATCATCCACAACTGAAGAAAGATAACCATCATGGGCAAACACGACCACCCCGACGACCATAACGACTACGACGACTACCATGACCTGGCTACCACGCCGCGCCGGGGACTAGTCGTTGTGGCATCTACCCGCGCGGCCCAAGGCGTCTACGAAGACGAGTCGGGAAAAACGCTGGCCACATGGCTGACCAGCCGGGGCTTCGACACTCCGGAACCCGTGATCGTGGCGGACGCCGACATTCCCAACCATTTCGCACAACTGTTCGGTGATATTGCGTTGTTGCCGCAAGTCGTGCTCACCACCGGCGGCACGGGCCTCAGTGAGGACGATATCACCGTGGATGAACTCGCCAAATACCTCACCAAACAATTGCCCGGCATCGCCATGCAATTCTGGCAGACCGGGCTGCATGCCACCCCGCTCGCCGTGTGCTCCCGGGCTATCGCCGGCACGGTGGGGCGCACATTTGTGATGGCGCTGCCCGGCTCCGTGTCTGCCTGCCGGGATGGCATTAAAGTGCTCGACCCCATCATTGATTCACTCGTTGGAATGCTGGAAGGAACCCATGTCCATTAACGCATCGCCGGACCCCGACTATGTTGCCGCCCACACGGGTGTGGTTATTGACGCCATCATTACCGAAACGCCCCTCGAAGATCTGGCGGCATCGGCCCGGTCCCAGGTCAGCACCGATGCCATGGGGGCGGTCGTTACTTTCGATGGGGTAGTGCGCAACCATGATGGCGGCCAGCAGGTGCGCAGCCTCACCTATACCGCGCACCCCACTGCGGCCGACGCCATTCGAGAGGCCGCAACAAAAATAATTCAAAAACACGAGCGAGCCCGGGTATGGGTTGCGCACCGAGTGGGGCCGCTGACCATCGGAGACATTGCCTTCGTCGTCATTGCCGCCGCCGCCCACCGCCAGGACGCCTTCGCCGCCGCCGCAGACCTCGCCGACCTGGTGAAGGCCACCGTGCCGTTATGGAAAGAACAAGAGCTAACGGATGGCAGCATCCAGTGGGTGGGTGTGGATTAAATGCCGACCCCGCACCAGTCTGCCCGGTATGTTCGCCAGCTCAGCCTCCCTGGTTTCGGGCTGGAACAGCAGCAACGGCTTGCTGGCGCCCACGTGTGCTGCGTCGGTGCCGGCGGCCTGGGCTCCCCAGCCCTGCTTTATCTAGCTGCTGCCGGGGTGGGTGCCATCACCATTATCGACGACGACACCGTGGACGTGAGCAATCTGCACCGCCAAGTCATTCACACCACCAGCCAGGTGGGCCGCCCCAAGGTGGAATCCGCCCGCCAGGTGCTAACCGACCTGAACCCCGAGGTGCGCATTCGTACCCATAATGGCCGGCTCACCTGGGAAGAATCCGAACGCCTGTTCGCCGGCGTGGATGTGGTGATTGATGGTACCGACACCACCGACATCCGGTACGTGATCTCTGCCCGCTGCGCCCGGCTGGGGATTCCCCACGTGTGGGCGTCCATCCTCGGATATGAGGCGCAACTCTCCGTGTTCCACGCAGGTCATGGGCCCATCTACGAGGATGCGTTTCCCACCCCGCCGCTCCCCGGCGCCGTGCCGTCTTGCGCCCACGCCGGGGTGCTCGGGCCCATCGTGGGGGTGGTGGGCAGCGCCATGGCCATGGAAACCCTGAAACTCATTGCCGGCATTGGCGACCCTCTGCGTGGCACCATCGGCTATTATGATGGGCTTTCCGGCAGGTGGGAATATATTCCCCTCGTCGCTGACCCCGATGTTGCTGCCCGCGTTGCCGCCGAACTGCCCCGCCACAGCCTGCGGGTGCCCACCACCGACACACCCACCGGGGTGCTTATCGACGTGCGGGAGGCGGATGAATACCGGCGCGGCACCCTGCCGGGGGCGATCAACGTTCCCCTTTCGGACCTGGAGGCCAGCAGCCGCACGGCCGGGGTTCCCGACGGGGCGATCCTCTTCTGCCAGTCCGGGGTGCGGTCTCAGCGCGCGTGGATCATTCTCACCGATGCCGGCATCACCGGGCTACTGAGCCTTGCTGGTGGGTACGATCGGCATGGCCGGGGGTAGGTTTTGGAGCTCTTCGGGGGTGTCATAGTCTCGCTCAATCCCGCCTGCGGGGGTGATGGTGATGACGTTTGCCCCCCGCAGGAGTCGCTTCAGTGGTGTCTTGGTGAGATCGCCCGCCCGTGCTAATGCTGCCTGGAGGGAGGCGAGCCGCCACAACACCCCCAAGGGCTGGACATAGCCGTCTGCCAGCACCGTCACCGCATCCACCTGTGGGCCAGCCCCCCGGAGGGCGTCGGCAAGCTGCGGAATGAGGAGCGGCGAATCCGGGGCATCCACCGCCAGCACCGCCACGAGCGAGATTGTGGGATGAGTGTGCGCAATCCACGCAACACCAGTGGCCACACCCGCCACCGGGCCCGAATGCGGCGGGTCCTCGCACACCACCGAGCAGGAAACCCCCAGCGCGGCCGGGCTGACTACCACCGGCACCACCTGTGGGGGCAGTTGGCGTAGCAGCCGGTCAATCAGGCGCTCCCCATGCGCCACCACCCGCGCCTTGTCGCGGCCCATGCGGGTGCTCCGGCCGCCCGCCAACACGATGGCCGCAAGTTTCGGCATTACCTTACCCATTGGTTAGGGCAGCTCCCGGGACCAGTCGCCCGACCGGCCCCCCGATTTCGCCGTGATGCCGCAGCGACGAATCACCGCCGACCGGTCCACACCCTTGACCATGTCAATGACCGTTAGCGCGGCCACCGTCACCGCAGTCAGCGCCTCCATCTCCACGCCGGTGCGATCCGCCGTGGTGACCGTGGCGCTAATAGCCACATGATCCTCGCAAATCTCCAGGTCAACCTGGCAGCCGTGCACCCCAATGGTGTGCGCTAACGGCAGCAGGTCCGGCACCTTTTTTGCCGCGGCAATGCCCGCCACCCGGGCTACTGCCAGCACGTCTCCTTTGGGAACCGTTCCATCCCGCAGTGCGGCCAACACCTGGGGGGAACACGCCACCTCCCCGCGGGCGGTTGCCGTGCGTACCGTGGGCTGCTTCGCCGACACATCCACCATGTGGGCGGCACCGGACTCGGTCAAATGCGTAAACTTCATGAGTTAAACCTTCAATAATATTACGGGGACCAGGTCGCCAGGCTGGGTTTTCCCATGGTCCAGCGGCAGGTGAATGATGGCGGAAATCCCCACCAGTGATGCGACAAAATGCGACCCCATGCCGCCGGGGATGACCGGGTGCACATCACCATCCGCCCAGTTGATCGCGCAAGGAATAAACAGGTCCCGCCCCTTAGGTGCTTTAATGTAGTCGTGGGAGGGCAGCATGAGTCGAGCCTGCTGCGCCGCCACCTGCGGGGCTATACCCGACAGCACCCGGACCAGGGGCATGACAAAAAGGTAGAAACACACGAACGAGCTCACCGGGTTTCCCGGCAGGCAGATCACCGGTGTGCCATTCACCCGGCCCAGGCCCTGCGGTTTCCCCGGTTGGATTTGCACCGGCCCAAACCACATGTCCGTTGCCCCCGCGGCGGCGGGTTTTGTTAGCGCCTCCTTCACCACGTCGAACGCGCCCGCCGACACCCCACCCGACGTCACCACCAGGTCGCATTCCCGACTCAGTGCGTCAAGCTCCTTGTGGAACGTGGCCGCATTATCGTCCACCACCACCGACCGAACTTTTGCAACCCCCTGCTCCCGCAGTAGCTCCGCCAGCATCGGCCGGTTCGAATCCGGGATCGTTCCCGGGCGCAACTGATCCACCGAATCAACCGGCGACACCAGTTCGTCGCCCGCGGAAATCACCGCAACCGTCGGTCGATCATAGGCTTCCACCGAGGTCACCCCGGTGGACAGCAGGGATGCGATCACCCCTGCGTCGATCACCGTCCCGGCGTGGGCAATGATGTCGCCCACCTGACAATTCTCCCCCTGGTGTCGAATATGTGTGCGATCATGGTGTGCTGTGGTTATCACGATCCGATCCGGTAGGGCTACCGCGCCGGCTGGCACATTGGTGTCCTCCACCGGCACCACCATGAGCCCCTCCGTGTCTACCGGTGTGGGGGCGCCTGTCATGATGCGTACCGCAGTCCCCGGCGCCACATCAACCGGAACCTGACCCGCGGGAATGTCCCCACTAACTGGCAACTCCCACGGACCGCTACCTACCGGCAGGTCGGCCGCCCGCACTAAAAACCCGTCCATGGCCGAGTTGGAAAACGGCGGCACCGGCAGATTCGCCCGGGCATCCGCGGCAAGAACCAACCCCGCGGACTCCTCGGTCGTCACGGTCCGGCTGGCGGTGGGCTTCCCTACCGCAAGCACCGCCGCTAGGTGGTCGGACAGACTCCGAAATGGAATACCATGATGGTCGCACGAATGATTCTGTGACATAAAATCTTCCTATAACATATGGTGTGGGGTGGTTGGTGGTAGACGTTCCAACCACCGGGTTGATGATTACTCTTTTTTGATGTTAGCCACCAATGGCGGACATGGTGCGACTCGGCTGTACAAACCGTGGATCATTAATGCCATGACCAGCCTTTTTTCGCCACATTGCGCGCACCCAAGCGGCAGCAAGCTCCGCATCCGACGCCCCCGCACGCATCATATCCCGCAACGATGTCTCCTCGTGCGAAAACAAGCAGCTCCGAATCATCCCATCTGTGGTGAGCCGGGTACGGTCGCAATCCCCGCAGAACGGGTGCGTGACCGCGGCAATCACCCCAATCTGCCCACTCACCGGCCCGGATGCGATAGTCCCAGTCACATCCCACAGTTGGGCCGGCGCCGCCCCCCGCGGCTTCGACGACGCAACCAGCGTAAACCTGTCCCGGAGCCGGTGGATGATGTCCTCGGCAGTGACCAGGTTCTTCCGATCCCAACTATCCCGCGGCCCCAACGGCATGTGCTCGATAAACCGCAGCTGTAGCCCCCGGTCGAGACAATATTCGGCCAACGGAATGATGGCGGTCTCGTTCACACCAGGCATAATGACCGCATTGATTTTCACCGGCGTCAACCCGGCTGCAAGGGCGGCGTCGATGCCAGCTAACACATCACGGTGCCGATCCCGCCGGGTGAGGGCGGCATACTGGTTAGCGTCGAGAGTATCAAGGGAAATATTGACCCGATGCAGCCCAGCCGCCTTCAACTTGGCAGCACGTTTATCCAGGCCCAAACCATTCGTGGTGAGCGCGGTCATCACAGGCTCACCAGTGTCGGTGGTGAGCGCGGCGGTGGCGGCAACAATAGATTCCAGACCCCGCCGGAGCAATGGTTCCCCACCGGTGAACCGCACCTGCCGGATCCCAAGCATGGTCACCGCAAGGGTGATGAGTCGAATCGTTTCGTCGTCGTCAAGCGTGTCGGGGCGGGGAATCCATTCCAGACCGTCGGCAGGCATGCAATAAGTACAGCGAAGATTACACCGATCAGTGAGTGATACCCTGAGGTCACGGGCAACCCGGCCGAAAGTATCCTGAAGCCGCCACCCCCCAATATCATCGCTTTTTTCTTCAAAAAATTCGGTGGGTGCGGCCCGTAACATAGGAAATGGAAGTCGACTGCGCATAATACTTCAACATTAACGAATTGAGGTGCTTATCGACGAGTTTACGTCGACTGCCCCGGCCCCACCAGCGCAATCACCGAATACTCGCCATCCGCTAAATGCTGACGCAAATCAACTTTGTCAAACTTACCCACCGACGTTTTATCAATCGAATCCACAAACGTCCAATACTCCGGCAACATCCACGACGGAAAACTCTCCCGCAAATGATCCCGCAATTGCTCCGCCATGTCCCGATCACGTGGCACACCATCCGCCACCACCGTCACCGCCAATGGGCGCTCACCCCATTTCTTATCGGGATAACCAATAACCGCGCACTCCACCACCGGCTTCGCCGCCATGATCTCATTCTCTAACAACGCCGAATAAATCCACTCCCCACCCGACCGAATCACATCCCGGGCCCGGTCATGAATCGTCAAAAATCCGTCCGCTGACACCGACCCCACATCCCCGGTGTGTAGCCACCCATCCGCCGCGAAATGCTCCTCAGTAACCTCCTCATCACTACTCATCTCGGCGCCCCGAAACATCGCCGCCGCGCCCGCACCATCCTGTGCTGGCGAATGATAATACGACCCGGTCACCCAATTACCCCGCACCTGGATTTCCCCCTGGTTCCGGTCCGACTGCGCCACAACCTCACCATCATTGACCACCCGATACTCCATCGAAGCCGGAAACCGACCCTGGCTAATCTGGTAGGCCCGGCGCGTCTTCCCTGACGCACCCGCCGGGGGACGCGCCACCGTACCCACCGCAGATGTCTCCGTCATGCCCCACACATGCACAATATCCACACCATAACGCTCCTCCCACAGTTTCATGAGAATGGGCGGTACCGCCGAACCGCCTGAAAAAATCTCCTGCAAACTCATGCGTTCCGGGGGAGTGCGCATATAGTGCACCATGAGCTGAATCCAAATCGTCGGCACCCCATGGGCCACCCGCGGGTGGCACGCCGCAATCAGACTCGCCAACCCCTCCGGGGACACGTCCGCGCCGGGAAACACCAGGGGCGCCCCCGACATGAATGCGGCAATGGGCACAAACCAGCTCAACACGTGATAAATCGGCACACAGCAAAGAAACGACTGGCCAGTCTCAATCGCCATGGAGTCCGTGGTTCGTAGGTTTAACACCTGTAAATATATGGACCGGTGCGAATACGCCACCCCCTTGGGTGCGCCGGTGGTGCCCGTCGAATAGCATAATGCCGCCGCCGTGGTTTCCTCCAGCACTGGCCAATGGTAGATCGTTGACTGCCCGTCAAGGAGCGTTTCGTATGACACGCAGGTGATCGGGTCCGGAATGAACTGCGCCGCGGCGGAAATATCGGCCCGCCCAATAAATACCACGGTGTTTACCGTCGGACAGCCCAGCGCTAAAATCGCCCCCAATTGTTTCGCTAACCGCTGGTCGCAAATAATCACTTCGTCTTCCGCATGGTTGATAATGTGCGCAATCTGGTCGTTCATTAATTGCTTATTCAGCGGGTTAAACACTGCCCCTTTGCATGCCACCGCGAAGAACGCCTCCACATGTTCCGCACAGTTAAACATGAACGTTGCTACCCGTTGGTCGCCGGTGATCCCTAACCCATCCAACGCATGCGCCAATGCCGCAGCTCGCGCTGCAATTTCCGCAAACGTTGTTTCCTGTATCGCCCCTGACTCCCACGTGGTCACCTTGCAATCGGCAAACACCGTGGCGCCATAAGTGAGAATCCGCGAAAGATTCAGCGGTAAATCCTGCATCGTCGAAAGCATGCTACAAACTCTAGTAAAAATCCCAATAACTACAACGTGACCACCAGCCAAACTCGCCGCTAGCACAGTATAAATACTGAAAATACCCCAACGAAAACCAGGCACTTTTTACCTGCGGTTTAAGGTGCGCTACACTATTAGCCAGAACGTTCCTACGCAATCACTTGCCGTTCTTTAATTACACATACGGCGTATGCTCGACATAATCCCGCTCCGCCCCAGCAACCCGCTTGATGATAAAAGCGGTCCGCCGCCCGGTGGAGAAAGTCCGTGAAAAAGAACGACAACGCGTTCACAAAAGTTTTCTGCGTACCCTGCTGGTGAGCGCCCACCTGCCCACCAGCCGACACGACGGCGCCAGCCAACCGCTCACCGGGCCACCGGAAAACCCAGGAAGTTCATGACGCTTGGGTGGAAACACTTTTCTACCTCAAGCCGCGGACGGCCGTGTACCCACACGACCAATGACCTAAAAATACACATGGGAGCTTCCAGCTTTAGCCACATCGTTACTGGCACGCCCTAAAACAAACACTGCCGCCACTCTTCGACGATACAGCGCACCAAACCAGCTGGTTAAGCAAATGAAAGGACATCTGTGACCACAACAGATAACGGCGCACCGCGAAATCTCGCTGCAATGCGTCTACCCGAGCTGCGCAAACTCGCAGCTGACCTTGGACTTAAAGGCGTATCCGCCCTGCGTAAAGGGGCACTCATCGCTGCTATCACCAACGCTTCCGGCGACAGTCCCGCACCGGCGGCCGACACTAACGCCGCAAAGCCCCGACAAACCCGCACCCCACGTCGGAAAGACATCAAGCCTGTCGACGACGCCCCAGCGGCAGAAGCGGACAACGCGACAGAAGGATCGGAAGACTATAAACCCCGCCGACGCCGCGTCGTCCGAACCGAACACCCAGGTGATGGCCGGACCGTCGACGACACGGCAGACGCCGACACCACATCGGAAGCCACCCATGACGGTGACACCGAAGGGGAGACCCGCTACGAATCCCGCTCCGCCCAACGCCGGGCCCGCCGCAACCGGGCCCGCCGGGAAGAACGCGAAAACCGGGGCGATCGCAACGAACGGCGGCAACATTCCCGAACCGACCTTGATGACGGCCACACTGGTGACAGCGCAGCTACCAGCGGTGATGCCGACACCGAGGCCGATTCCGGCGATAGCCATGACCGTTTCGACCGGGGTAACGACCGGACAGATCGCAATGAGCGAAACCAACGTTATGACCGCTCCGACCGAAACGATCGCAACGATCGGGATGATGATCGTCGGGGTCGCCGCGGCCGTCGGGGTCGTCGCGGCCGCGACCGGGATAACGACAACTACGATAACGATAATCGTAACGACAACCGGGAGAACCAAAACGGCCGGGACAACCGCGACGACCAACTCCAAGTCGTCGCCGGCATCCTCGACGTGGTCGACAATAATGTGGCATTCGTCCGCACCTCCGGCTACCATGCTGGCCCCGCCGACGTTTATGTCAATAGTCAAATGGTGCGCCGCCTCGGCCTCCGCTCCGGGGATGCCATCACCGGCTCCGTACGCATGACCGACACCAACGACCGGTACAACAACAATCGGGGCCGCAACCGGCAAAAATACAACCCCCTGGCACGAGTCGACTCCGTCAACGGCATGACCGTCGAAGAAGCCAAAAACCGGCCCGAGTTCAACAAACTCACCCCGCTTTACCCCAACCAACGCATCCGGCTGGAAACTGAACCCGGCATCCTCACCACCCGCGTAATCGACCTCATTATGCCCATCGGCAAAGGCCAACGCGCACTCATCGTCTCCCCCCCGAAGGCCGGCAAAACCACAATTTTGCAAAACATTGCCAACGCCATCGCCACCAACCGGCCCGAATGCTACCTCATGGTTGTGCTTGTCGACGAACGACCCGAAGAAGTCACCGACATGCAGCGCAGCGTCAAAGGCGAAGTCATCGCCTCCACATTTGACCGCCCGCCGGCAGAACACACCGCTGTGGCCGAACTCGCCATCGAACGAGCAAAACGCCTGGTGGAACAAGGACAAGACGTAGTAGTGCTCCTCGACTCCATCACCCGATTGGGCCGCGCCTACAACAACTCGTCCCCCGCATCCGGCCGAATCCTCTCCGGCGGCGTCGACTCCAACGCTCTCTACCCGCCGAAACGATTCCTCGGTGCCGCCCGAAACATCGAAAACGGTGGATCGCTCACAATCATCGCCACCGCCATGGTCGAAACCGGCTCCGCCGGTGACACCGTGATCTTCGAAGAATTCAAAGGCACCGGCAACGCCGAACTCAAACTCGACCGCAAAATCGCGGAACGGCGTGTCTTCCCCGCAGTAGACATCGGACCATCCGGCACCCGCAAAGACGAACTACTGCTCGCCCCCGAAGAAGCCCGGGTCATGCACAAACTCCGCGGCATCCTGTCCGTGCTTGATAACCAACAAGCTATCGACACATTGATCGCGCAGCTCAAAAAGTACAAGACCAACGGGGAATTCCTCGCCCAAGTGGCGGCGCAGCGAGCCTTCATGAGCAATGGGGAGGACTAAAAAACACGATGGCTAGCCAATCTCATCAGGTTTCGGCAGTAGACGACATCGTTTCGGAATACCAAGGCATCGAAGCCCAAATGTCCGATCCGGAAACCGTGGGGGACCAAGCACTGTTTCGAAAACTATCGAAACGGTATTCGGAACTGCAGCCCATCATGAAGGTGAACACTGCCCTGGAACAGGCCCGCGCCGATCTTGCCGACGCCAAAGAAATGGCCTACGAAGACTCCGAATTCGCCCCCGAAGCCGACCGCCTCGCCGGCGAAGTAGTCGAACTCGAAGAAAAACTCGCCGACCTCCTCGCCCCCCGCGACCCCCACGACGGTGACGATATCGTCATGGAAATCAAAGCCGGTGCCGGCGGGGAAGAAGCAGCCCTCTTTGCCGGTGAACTCGTACGCATGTACCAACGCTACGCCGACAAACACGGATTCAGCACCGAAGTGCTTGGTCTGTCCGAATCCGACCTGGGCGGGGTCAAAGACATGACCTTATCCATCCGCTCCAAACAACCGTCCCGCGACGGCGCCTGGAGCGTCTTCAAATTCGAAGGCGGCGTACACCGAGTCCAACGCGTACCCGTCACCGAATCCCAAGGCCGAATCCAAACCTCCGCCGCCGGTGTTCTCGTCTACCCCGAACCCGACGAAATCGCCGCCGTCGAAATCGACGACAAAGACATCCGTGTCGACGTCTACCGATCCTCCGGCAAAGGCGGCCAAGGCGTCAACACCACCGATTCCGCGGTCCGCATCACTCACCTACCAACCGGCATCGTCGTCACCTGCCAAAAAGAGCGATCCCAGATCCAAAACAAGGCCCGCGCCTTGCAAGTGCTGGCCGCCAGGCTCCAGGCACTAGCGGAAGAACAAGCCGAAGCTGAAGCCGCCCAAGGCCGAGCCGCCCAAATCCGCACCCTCGACCGATCCGAACGAATCCGCACCTACAACTGGCCGGAAAACCGGATCTCCGATCACCGCATCGGATTCAAGGCAAACAACCTCGACTCCGTGCTCAACGGCGACATGGAAGATCTCTTCACCGCGCTTCGAACCGCGGAACGTGCCGCCCGACTCGAAGCCGAATAAGAACAGGTTTCCACACGTGCACGAAATACTGCGCGTAGCGGAGGCCACCCTGGCAGCAGCCGGCGTGGCCTCCCCACGTCACGACGCTTACACACTTGCCGCCCACCTCATCGGCACCGACCCACTCACCGTGCGGCTCATGTCACCAACCGACCTCCCCGCCACCTTTCACCACGACTACGCCGAACTCATCACCCGCCGCGCCCACCGAGAACCCCTCCAACACATCCTCGGTACCGCCCCCTTCGGCCCCCTCACCCTCACCGTCGGCCCCGGAGTATTCATCCCCCGACCCGAAACCGAACAACTCGCCGACTGGGTCGCCACCTCTCTTAGCAACACCCCAAACCCACTCATCATCGACCTCTGCACCGGCTCTGGTGCCATCGCCGGCTACCTCGCCCACGCCCGCCCCGACGCCGACATTTACGCGGTAGAACTTTCCCCGGAAGCACTCACCTACACCCACACCAACCTCGACCCCCTCGGCGTCACCATCGTAGCCGGTGACGCCACCAACCCCACCCTACTCGAACACCTGAACGGAAAGGCGACAGCGGTAGTCACCAACCCGCCCTACGTACCCCACACCACCGACCTCCAGCCAGAGGTGTATGCAGACCCGCCCATGGCGGTCTTCGGCGGCGACACCGGAATGGACGTCATCACCCGGCTCATTCCCACAGCCCGGCGCCTCCTCGCGCCGGGGGGAGTGTTCGCTTGCGAACACGACGACACCACCGGGCCGGACGTCGTAAAGCTCGTGGCAGCGGCAGGGCTGCACCAGGTGACGCAGCACCAGGATTGGGCGGGGCAACCCCGGTTTGTGACGGCGATTTGTGACAGCACGGACTAAGCTGTGAGAATTATAGCCGCGAAAGCGAAGACCATAACCACCACGATGTGACTGAAGGAAACCTACTGTGAGCAGGATCTATAGCTGCACTGATACCGGAGAAATTCGTAGCCTGGGCATTAAGGCTGCCGTGGGCGCCGTGAAATCTGGCCGCCTCGTGGTACTCCCCACCGATACTCTCTATGGGTTAGGGTGTGACGCCTTCGACAACGATGCGGTGGCCCGTCTGTTGGCAGCCAAGGGGCGGGGTCCGGATATGCCCGTGCCGGTGTTGGTCGGCAGCTGGGATACCGCCCGGGGCTTGGTGCATTCCTATAATGACCAGCTTCGCACCCTCATTGAGGCCTTCTGGCCCGGTGGCCTCTCAATCGTGGTGCCGCAAGCCCCCTCGCTGACGTGGAACTTGGGGGATACCCGCGGCACGGTTATGCTGCGCATGCCGCTCCACCCTGTCGCCATCGAATTATTGCGTGAAACCGGTCCCATGGCGGTGTCTAGCGCGAACATTTCCGGCCAACCCCCGGCAACAACCGCGGCCATGGCAGAGGAACAACTGGGCGATAAAGTCAATGTCTACCTTGACGGCGGGGATGCCTCGGTGGGAGTGGCGTCCTCCATTATTGATGTTTCCGGCGACCAACCGCGGCTCTTGCGCGAAGGCGCCATCCCTGCCACCCGCATCGCTGATGTGCTCGGTATCGCCCCGGAAACCCTCACCCCAGCAGCCTGCACGCCGGAGAATTCGCGCTAAATGGGTGCGGGTGCAGGCGTCCCCCTCCGGGAACTCGGACTTGTGCTGCTGGTGGCCTTGTCGCTGGCGTATCTCACCACCGGGATCATTAGGCATCTCATGGTCCGGTCAAATTGGATGACCGAAATCCGTGACCGTGACGTCCACACCATCCCCAAGCCCCGCATGGGCGGGGTAGCCATGTTTACTGGGTTCATTGGGGCAGTGTTTCTGGCCGACCAGTTGCCCGCCCTCACCCGCGGTTTTCAACCCATCACCCCAGAAATGAACGCGGTGGTTGGTGGTGCGGTCATCATCGTTATGCTGGGCGCCATCGACGACCTGTGGGAGCTCGACGCCCTCACGAAAATCATTGGACAACTCTTAGGCGCGCTCATTATGAGCATGCTGGGGCTGAACTGGACGCTGCTTTATATACCCTTCGGCGACGGTACCACGGTGCTGCTTGACCAGTTCTGGTCGGTGGTGATTACGGTGCTGTTTACCGTGACCTTGATTAATGCTATTAACTTCGTGGACGGACTCGATGGGTTAGCGGCCGGCCTGGGCATGATTGCCGGCGGGTCGATTCTCCTGTTTTCGCTCACGATTTTGCACGATCAGGGTGGCATGGTGTCCGCATACCCGCCGGCAATCATTGCGGCAGGATTGGTGGGGATGTGTGCCGGTTTTCTGCCGCATAATTTTGAGCCGTCCCGGATTTTCATGGGTGATTCCGGATCCATGCTCATCGGGTTTCTGCTGGCTGCGGCGTCAACATCGGCGAGCGGCAAAATCAACATGGGGCTGTATGGGGCGGTGGACATGGTGGCGTTATTATCGCCCATCATCGTGGTGTTAGCGGCGGTGGCGGTGCCGCTGCTGGACCTGGTGATGGCGGTGGTGCGTCGGGTACGGAAAGGGCAGTCGCCGTTTAGTGCGGATAAAAAACACCTGCACCATCGGCTTTTAACGTTGGGGCATTCGCACCGGAATGTGGTATTACTGCTGTACACGTGGGTGTTTGTGGTGGCTGTGGGGGCGGTTGCGTATTCCATGGTTCCACCGCTGTGGGCCACCACCGGCCTTGTGGTGGCGCTGATTTTTGCCACCTTGGCCACCCGGGGGCCTGTGAAGCGGGCCAGGGCGGAGCTGCCGCCACGGCCGAGGCGGGTGATTAGCCACCGACCCCGCATACTTCACCGGGAGAAACCACCCCCGGAGGTCCCAACGGTCCCGGCGGCTCACGAGGTGGCAGATTCCGAGGCAGGAAACCATGCCGCGGCAGCGAGTGAGACAGCAAACCGCGAGGTGACGCGGCCCAGTGTGACGCATAGGGTGACTAACCATGATGCACCACATTATGACAAGTCGAACCGCAATATGCCGGGTGGCGAGGAAACCTTAGATGAGGCCCCGGAAACCCCGTAGAAATTATGGTGGGGCACGATCGGTTTCAACGAATACCCTGGGGTTGGGTAGGATTGCCGTTTGTGACTAGCAAAAATGATTTAGGGCTACAAGAACGTGACCAGCATGATCACCGACGTCCACTAGTACGTGCATTACGGCTGGGTTCATTCGCCCTGCTGGTGGTGACCATCGTCTCGCTCATGAGTTGGGGCGGTTACCAAGGGTTGCCAGGAATATGGGGGGTGCTCATTGGTGCCGCCATGGCCGGGGGATTCCTCCTAGTGACGGTGGTGAGCATGTTGTTTACTGCATCAACCACGCCAACAACTACGGGGGCGGTGGTGCTTGGCACGTGGCTGATGAAGGTCATTGTGGTGTTCTTGGTGCTTGTGTTAATCCGTGACCTGGAGTTTTACTCGCATGTGGCGTTTTTTGTCACCTTGCTGATGACGCTCATTGTGGTGTTAGTAACCGAAGCATATGGAGTGATTACATCCCGCGTAACATATTTATCTGCATAAATGTGGTAATTATGCATTATTAATGCTTGACGACGCCCGAAGCCGCAGGCCTAAATCACCGATTATTGACATAATCGGACTGTATCAAATGCTCTAAATTCTGGATTGGGGCAGAATGACAATATGGCACATCTACTATACTTGTAGGGGAAGAGCCGACAATTTTTACTCAGCAAATT
>CAUVMZ010000031.1:0-19943 GCA_963552855.1 uncultured Corynebacterium sp.
CGGCGCCTCCCGCTACGCCACCCTCTTGAAAAACCTGCACCGCGACGGCACATTCATTGCCCTCGACCCCAATATTCGGCCCTTCTACGCCACCAAGGCCCACAGCGATTTCCTGTACTCCCTTCTTCCCTCCGTTGACCTGCTCAAGCTTTCCGACGAAGAAGAGGAGTTCCTCGACCATCCCGAAGCCCCCATCAAGGTAATCACCTGCGGGCCGGATGGGTTGATTGTGCACCTCAATGGGCAAACCATCGAAGTAACCGCCCCCACCATCGAAGTGGCCGACACCATCGGGGCCGGCGACACGGTCATAGGATGTTTACTGGCCGAAATCCACCGCCGCACTGGGGGAAAGAACGTTCGAAGCAAGACCATGGAGTTTACTGGCGAAGACTGGGCGGAAATCGCCAGCTATGCCGCTCGGGCCGCCGCCGTGACCTGCACCCGGGTTGGCGCCAACCCACCCACCCGGGCCGAAATGGAGCAACTGCCCGAGTGATCCGCGGCTAATGCCGGCGAGAGCCAGATGGCTCAAGGTCGGAGGCATGAGGAGCGTGAGGACGTGGGGTGCCCAGCTACCCAGGGCTGGTCAAAGGCCGGTCAGTGCAGCTTGGCCCCCAGAACCACTCGCACACTGTCGGTAATGCGCACCCCGCCCACCGTGGCAGTCACCACCAGGCGGGCGTCCCCTGCTTCTGGGGCTGACTCCGGGGCCGGGCCCAGCATGAGCGAATAGAGCGCCAGCTCATCCGGCTCTACCCCAGCCGCCGCCAACACTGCGTGAGCCGCAACCAGGATCGCAGCCGCACCATCTTGCGCCGCATACCTCCCCGCAATCAGGCTGGCCGACACCGCCACCGCCTTATCGTGATCCGCGGGCGGAATATCTGCGTAACGATTCGACACCGGCAGCCCCTCCGAGGTGCGCACCGTCGGCACCTCATGCACCACAACCGGGTAATGCAGGTCGGTGATCGCCTGCTGCACCTGGACCAGCTGGCGAATATTCTTCTCCCCCAACACCAAATCCGTTGAGCCAATGATTCCCAATAACGCCATGATCCGAGTAACCGGCACGCCAGCGCCCGCACCGCCGGCGGCTTGACCGAGCGGACTGTCCACCAGCGTTCGGGGGCCGCTGGGCCACAGTTCGGCATCCGTGTAGGTGAAGATCGCGTCCACCCGGGCGTCGATAAGCGGGGTGCAGTCAACATCGGGATGGATAGCAACAATGACTAGCGCACCGGGAATGCGTTGGGCGGCGCGGACCAGGGCGCGATGGCCGGCGTGGATGCTGGTGGTTAATGGGACGAGCACCACGGGCGTGCCCTGTTTCTTCATGACGCTCGCCAACATTGCTATGTGACGGGCGCTGGTTATGCGTTTTGCTTGTCGACACTCAAAGGCCACCGTACCGCTCCTGTTGCTCTTTTGCCCATGCCGCCAGATATTCCGGCCTGGTGTTGTGTTGCGACAAACCATAGTGGAGCAGGGTGTAAAACACGGAACGTGCGTGGTCGGTGGGCAGCGCCTCGGCGCACCAGGCAAGATGGTGTTCCTTGAGAAGCTGCCTAGGCAGCAGCGGACGTTCGTGCTTCTGCGGTTGCTCGGGTTGAGCGGCAGCATCGGCGAAAGGATGCTCTTGCTCTTTCGAATCCCGCGGCGTGGGCTGGTGTGGTGTTATTGATAGCCACGATGGCAAATCTTGTCTGGTCGGTTCGGTAGGTTCGGCCGGTTCGGAATTGGGGCCGAGTATGCTGCTCACCGAGTTGCCGCTGGGGTCTTGCAGCGTGGCACCGAGCTGATATACCTCGCTGGCAAGCTGGCTGAGCACAAAACCGGCAATGAATTCCTGCTGCCGCTCCGCAGGAACATGCTCACACACGCTTGCTAATTCCGTGGTGAGGAGCTCCATGACGACAGTCGATATTTCCTGGTCCGCCAGGAAAGCATAGCGATTGGGCGCCAATGGCATGAGCACAATTGTGTGACAGCCTTGGGCTGCCAACGATTCGAGTACCTCAAGCGAATGGCAGTAATCAATCAGGATCAGAATTTGTCCGGGCCGCACACGTGACACCAGCGATTTCACGGCAGTCAGCCTAAATACAACCATGTCGGCTTGTGGCACGGCATGCGGCCCAAACACCTCATGGCCCTGGGCCCGCAACCCTTGTATGAAATCCCAGGCATCAGATATGGCCCCGAATCGTGCGATGCGTAGCCTAGGCGGCCTCCTACGGTATGGTTGCTGGGTCATTAGCCGTCATTTCGCCGCAGCAAGTCCGCGACGCTCAGCCCGCCGCCTTCGTCCCGACGCCGCCGCCCGTGCCGCGTGTCTTCGGCTTCTTGTTCGGGTCGCCGGTGCGAGCCCCGGTGGTTCTGTGGCTCCGGCTCGGGTTCGCTTTGCTTACGACGCCGCCCACCGCCCTCACTCGGGGTCGACCCGGCAGCCACCCGCTGCCGCCAACTGCCGGTGTCCTGCTGACTGCCAGCAGAATCGGTGGAGTCAGTGGTTGTGGAGTCTCCCACCGCCGGGCTTGTCGACGACCAGCTCGGGGAGGCGTACGACGAACCCGAGGAGCTGGGGGCGTCATACACCGTGGCGGCCGAATCACTGTTCGAATCGGCAACCGGGGCCGAATAGTCGGGGGAGGAATATCCACCAGACCCATAGTTGGAGTAGCTGAAGCCGGATTGGTTGGAATCTGTGGAATGCCCGCCGCTGCGGTGGCTACCCCGATTATCTTGATTCGAGGCGGAATAGTCGGTGTTTTCCTGTGAGCCACTAGGCATGGCGAAATTCGGATAGGTCGCCCGATTGGGGGTATTAACGTCATTGCTGCGGGCGTTGGTGGTGCCATGATTGTCGGTTTCACCGGCGTTGGCGTTCGCCGCATTGCTGGAATTCCCAAACGCAAAGGAATCGCTGCCCCTGTGGCTTGTGTGACCTCCTGAAACCTGGGATCCTTGGGAACTCTGGGCATTCTGGGAGGAGGTAGCACTTCGACCATAAATGTTTTGCAGGCGGGCAGCACTGAAATCGGCACCATACCCGCTGGTAGATGCGCCGGAATTGTCGGGGCTGGAATGGGCGCCACCGCTACGGTGGGTGTCACTGCCGCTGGAACCAGCATCGGCGTTGGCGTCGGCGTTGACGGGGAATGACCCGGTGGGCTCCTCCACCTCGGCGTCTTCGGAGTTTTCCGAAGCGTAACGGCTACCTTCCCAGGAGCTATAGCTGGGAAGATCATAGTCGGTGGGGATGGGTTCACCGTCGACGGCAGAGTCCTCCATATTGGAATTATTCGTGACAGTTTCGACCGGGAATTCGCTAAAGTGTTTGGACTCATCCCATTCGGCATTGGGGTCGAATTCGGGTTCGGGATCCGGGACATGGCTAAATACGTCGGTCATGTCGGTGGCATTGCTGCCGGAGCCGGTAAAGGTGGGATAAGTCCCAAACCTAGCGTTATTGAATTGGTCGGGCTCTGCCGGAACTTCATCAGGTTCACGGTAATCTTCGGCCATTTCATGGTCGGGTGTGGTGGTGCCAAATTCGACTGGCCCGTAATCCATACCGTCGCTAGCACTGATTTCTTTAATCTCTTTGATTCGGTGCGCCTCGGCCCTAATCATGGTGGGTTCTTCGAAGCTCACCCCGGAGAGCATTTCTAATTGGCTCCGCAGATTGTCTAATTGATCCTTGATCTTATCGAGGGTCTCCTGCGTAGCGTCGTTAGTTTTTTCGGTAATTCGTTGTTCTAATTCTAATTCTCGCGCCGCCTGTTCCGCGTGGAATGCCAGGCGGGCCTGTTCGATCTGGTTTTCGTGTTCTAGTTTTTGTTCACTGAGTTTATTGCGATAGAAATACGTAAGGAAGATGCCGAAAACAGCGGCCCACAATGCAGCAAGCAATGCGACTTTCAGCAGGTTGATATTGCCAGTGAGCATCATGATGACACTGGCAGCCAGCGCTAAAACAACCAGGCCAACTAAAAGGAGCTGGCCGGTGTCGCGGGTCGCGGGGGCATCGTCCTGTTGTGCGAAGCCATGGTCTTCTGATAGCACACTCATAAATACCAAGCTACCTGACACTATCACCATCTGTTGGAGGCGGGGCGGCGCAAGCACGTTCTAACCACAGTCCTGCGGCGCATAACACCACGCCCCCAATGGCGGCGGTAATCACACCGGGAGCGTCGTTAGCTGCGGCAACAAGGTCGCCCATTCGGGGAATGACATACACTCCCATGCCCACATAGATTCCGGAAAAAATTGCCCCCGTCCATGCCGATGTTTTCCCAATGATAAGAAAAGTTGCCACCCGAGTGGGTTCTAGTTGGCTGCGATCAAAACCGATTCGATTGTCTTTGATTTGCCCTTTGACCCGCCAGGCTAACATGCAGCACAAGACGGCCATAATAAGGAGCGTGAGCCCCACAGAGATAGGAACAGTGGACATAACATTATAAAGGTTTTGTATCACAATCAATGTGGCGGCGGCGCAAAATCCGCCCACCCCCACGAGAGCGGTTATTGAGGTGGTTTTCACGCTTCAACCACCGCCTCTACGTCCGCAATATCGAGCTTTTCGACGATCTTCCGCACCGGAACCCCCAGCAACCGGGCCTCCGGGTCGGCCGCCAGCCAGGGCACCAGCACAAACGCCCGGTGTCGCGCCCAGGGATGCGGCAAAATCAACTCCGGGTCCTCGGACACCAGTTCGACACCATTGGCGTCGATCACTTGAATAATGTCTACATCCAATGTGCGGGGCCCCCACTTGCGGGTGCGCCGACGTTCCGCCGCCGCCTCTAGACGTTGCCCACGATGCAGTAACTCCCTGGGAGTTTGAGCCACATTGATAATGAGGATTGCATTAAGAAATTCATCTTGGTCTGGCACCCCCCAAGGTGGGGTGGAGCAGATCGGGGACCGAGCAATGGTCTCATCCCGGAACTCCTCGAATACAGTTTCTATCAGCGCGTAGCGGTCGTCCATGTTCGACCCAATGGATAACACGGCCCGAATCATATGCGCCTCCGGGACCTGCGGGCCACCACTGCCACATCCGTAAAATCCCGCGGGATCGGGGCTTGGGGTTTATGCACGGTTACCTCCACCGCGTACAACTGCTCATAGCGCGCCATGATGATATTGGCAATGGTACCAGCTACTTTTTCAATAAGATTATAGGGTGGACCGGTGATGACCTGGTGGGCGATCTCAGCCAAGTCCGCGTAGTTGATGGTGTCTGCTACGTCGTCGGTCTCCACGGCGCGGGTGGCGTCGAGCCAGCAGATGAGGTCGACCAGGAAGTCCTGGCCATCGCGGTTTTCTTCCGGGAATACCCCGTGATAGCCGCGGGCTTTCAGCCCGGTCAGTTCAATTCGATCGGCCACCAGAGAGTATCCTTTCTGCCACCCGCACGGCCATGGCGGAGCCGGCCACGTCGTGCACCCGCACCGCCCAGACCCCCTGGTGGGCGACGATGGCGGTCACCGCGGCGGTGGCGGCGTCCCGGTCGCCACCCAATTCCGTGAGAAAGCGTTTTCGACTGGCGCCAATGAGGAGGGGGAAGCCCAGTGCCTGAATCTCATCCAGGTGGTGCAATAGGCTCCAGTTATTGTCGGCGGTCTTAGCGAAGCCCAGGCCGGGGTCGAGGCAGATTCGGGACTGGTCGATTCCCGCCCGCATTGCGGTGTCGACAAGCGATAGTAAATGTGTTCGAACATCGGCGATGATATGCTCCCCATGGTGTGCCCCGGACGCATCGCCGAAGCGGTCGGTTTGCCAGTGCATGAGACAAACGGGAACCTGCGCATCAGCCATGACCCGCAGCATGTCAGGGTCGGCCTGACCACCGGAAACATCATTGATGAGGGAAACCCCGGCCGCAACGGCAGCGGATGCGACACTCGCCCGCATGGTATCCACAGATGTGACAATGCCCGCCCGACTTAGCTCCGTGATGACTGGGATGACGCGCGCATGTTCGACTGCTTCAGGCACACGCACCGCCCCCGGCCGGGTAGACTCGCCCCCCACGTCAATCAGGTCTGCACCCGCATCACGCAACGCAAATGCGTGTTCGATAGCTTTGTCGAAGTCAATATAGCGCCCACCATCAGAGAAGGAATCCTCGGTCACATTGAGAATCCCCATCACCTGGGTGCGGCAACCCGCTTGTTCGAACACTTATCTACCCCCGAATCAAGCTCAATGCTTCGGCCCGCGACTTCGCGGAATGCGCAAAACCGCCACGTACCGCTGACGTTACCGTAGCCGCCCCCGGCTTACGAATCCCCCGCATGGCCATGCACAAATGTTCGCATTCAATCACCACAATCACCCCATGCGGCTCCAGCTTAGTCACTAACGCATCTGCTACTTGCCGGGTGAGGCGTTCCTGCACCTGTGGACGCTTAGCGAACAGATCGACCACCCGTGCGAGCTTGGACAGGCCGATCACCTTGCCGGATTCCCCCGGAATATAGCCGATATGCGCCCGACCGAAAAACGGCACCAAATGATGCTCGCAGGTGGAATAGATAGGTATATCCTTCACCACCACGAGTTCCCGGTGATCCTCGCTAAAAGTGCGGTCCAGCACGGTGGTGGGGTCCGTGTGTAGGCCGGCGAAAATCTCGGCGTAGGCACGCGCCACCCGAGCAGGGGTTTCCCGCAGCCCCTCACGGTCGGGATCCTCACCGATGGCCAAGAGGAGCTCCCGGACGGCACGCTCCGCCCGCTCGTGGTCTACTCCCTGCGACACCGACGACTGCTCCCAACCCGGCTCAGCCCGTTCGAACTCTTGTGCCATTAACGGTGCTTTCCTTCGCTCTTGTCGTCATCATTAGGGAACCGGTCAAAAATATCGGTTGCCTGGTTATCCCGCATCTGCTTGTCCCAGCTGCGGAAATGCTGCGACTGAGATTGGGACTGCGACGAATCGGTCTTCGGCTCCTCATCGCGCCACGGGTGTTCGGTGCGCTCGTTCTCCGGGAGACGGAAACCAATCTCCTCCTCCGGCGGCACCGGCGCGCTGTGACGTTGCGCCGAATTCGCGTAGGGGTTATTGGCACGATCCCCCGGCACCGTCCAACCAGCAGGCGGCGGGCTCCCAGCATAGCGCCGCTCACTTGGCTTCTCTACCTGCGGGCTTTGCGACGCCGGCCCCTGCGGCATGCCGACCGCATTCTGGGAAACGGATTGCTGCTGGCTCTTATCGTGCGCCCCACCTAGGGATCCACCCAAGCCATCGCCCCGGCTGCCCCGATCACCTCGGTGGCCTCGATCACCCCGGTCGCTATTGGGCCGCTCAATCAACCGCCGGGCGCTCGCGCCCAGCACGGAACGAGACAGTGATGTTTTCTGCTTCTGATTATTGACAGTATCAGACCCGATCTCAGCCCCAGCGCTATGCGAGCCGGCCTGCTGGCCATTATGGTTCTGCGGCACCTGTGGCTGTGGCTGCTGTTGTGGCTGTTGTGGCTGCAACCCGGGGCTATGACCCACCCCCTGGGGGCCATTACCAGGCCCGTTGAGCCCATTGAGTCCACCCTGAGGAGCGCTGCCATTCGGACCACCCTGGCCACCCTGGCCACCAGGACCGCCGGAACCGTCAGAATTAAAGTTTGCACCAAACCCATTGGGCGTGCTCACACCCGCGCCAGCTCCGGCACCGGCCCCAGTTCCTGCCCCGGCACCGGCACCAGCCAGACCGGCTTCTTCCTTCCGCTTCATCGCCTCCAACTCGGCTGCCCGCTTAGCGCGGGCCGCTTTGGAAGCCTCCAGCAGGCTAAACGGCTTCGGCGGCTCTTCGCCCCGTTCGATGGCCAGCTCGGTGGGGGTCTTCACCGGTTCCCGACCAACCTGGCGGGGGAACCGATAGTCTTCACCCGGGAACACCTCACCGACTCCCCGCGGAGTGATTCCATCAAAGAGCGCTTCGAGATCCGGCCGGCGCAGGGTTTCTTTCTCCAGGAGCTTTTCCGCCAGCTTATCCAAATAATCCCGGTACTCAGATAAAATCTCATAGGCATCAGAATGCGCCTTGTCCAGCAGGAACTTCATTTCCCGGTCGATGAGGGCCGCCGTGTCTTGGGAGTATTCTAACTGCCCCTGGCCGCCGCGACCCATGAATGGGTCGCCCTGTTCGTCGCCGTATTTCACCATGCCCAACGAGGGGGACATGCCGTACTCCACCAGCATGGACTTGGCGATCTTCGTGGCCATCTCAATGTCGGCACTGGCCCCGGTGGTGGGTTCACCAAACACCAGCTCCTCGGCGGCCCTGCCACCCATGGCAAATACCAACCGGGCATAGAGTTCATCCCGGTTATACATGCCCTTGTCGTCTTCCTGGGCGGTCATGGCATGCCCACCGGTGCGGCCGCGAGCCAAAATAGTGACCTTGTACACACGTTCGATGTTCTTGAGGGCCCAGGCGGCCAGAGTGTGGCCACCCTCGTGGTATGCGGTGACTTTCTTTTCTTTCTCCGAAATGACCTTCGAAGAACGGCGTGGTCCGCCGATCACCCGGTCGGTGGCCTCCTCTAGGGCGTCGGCAGTAATAACATTGCCCCCAATGCGTGCCGTCAGGAGGGCAGCCTCGTTGAGCACGTTGGCCAGGTCGGCGCCGGACATGCCGGCAGTGCGGCGGGCAAGCGCGGTCAAATCCACGTCCTTGGCAAACGGCTTACCCTCGGCGTGCACCTTGAGGATAGCCTCACGGCCCTTGAGATCAGGATTGGTGACCGGAATCTGCCGGTCGAACCGGCCGGGCCGCAGCAGCGCTTGGTCCAGAATGTCGGGCCGGTTGGTGGCAGCCATGAGGATCACGCCCTCACGATCACCGAAACCATCCATCTCGACAAGCAGCTGGTTGAGGGTTTGTTCCCGCTCATCATGGCCGCCACCCATACCGGAGCCACGTTGACGACCCACGGCGTCGATCTCATCAACAAAGATAATGCAGGGGCTGTTTTCCCTAGCCTGTTTGAAGAGGTCCCGGACTCGGGAAGCACCCACGCCAACAAACATTTCCACGAAGTCGGAACCAGAAATGGAGTAGAATGGCACGCCGGCCTCCCCGGCAACGGCGCGGGCCAGGAGGGTTTTACCGGTACCCGGCGGGCCATAAAGCAGCACGCCGCGGGGGATTTTCGCCCCCAAGGCCTCATAGCGGGAGGGGTCCTGGAGGAAGTCCTTGATCTCCTGGAGCTCGTCGACAGCTTCGTCGGCACCAGCAACATCGGCGAAGGTATTGGTGGGCATGTCTTTGGTGAGCTCTTTGGCACGGTTGCCGCCGAACCCAAACATACCCATGCCCCCGCCTTGCATGCGACTAAAGAACCACAAAATCAGCCCAAAGACAATGAGCATGGGCAGGATATAGCTCAACATCTGCACGAGGATGCTGTCTTGGGTGACATTGGTGGTGAATTTATCGGTTTTGGAAGCCTCTACCTTTTTAAAAATATCTGGGGAGGTCCGCGCCGGATATTGCGTCATGATTTCGGTAACGTTCTGTTTACCATCATGCTCAATACCCTGTTTGAGTTTGAGGCGGAGGCGTTGTTCCCGATCATCAATGTTGGCCTCGGTGACGTTATTCTTCTTTAATTGCGTCATGGCCACTGAGGTCTCCACATTGACGAAACCACGGGTGGTGGAGCTCAATAGGGAAATCAGATAGAGGGAAATTAGTGTTATCGCCGTGATAGCACCAATTTGAATAATTTTTTTATTCTTCACGTTTACTCACCTATTGGCTTTGTTTTTCATACTTTCGTGCATACTTTAACGATTTAACGTTCCCATGGCTTGCAGTAGTTCCCGTGTCAGCTCTCCGCATATACACGCGGTTGGAGGGTCCCCACCCAAGGTAGGTCGCGGTAGCGTTCCATATAGTCGAGCCCATAACCCACAACGAATTCATTGGGAATATCAAACCCAACATCCAGGAGCTCAACCTTGGCGGTGATGGCCTCGGGTTTACGCAGCAATGTCACCACCTCCAAGGACTTGGGCTTACGGTTTTTGAGGTTCCGCACTAGCCAGCTGAGGGTCAGACCAGAGTCGATAATATCTTCGACAATGAGGACATCTCGACCCGCAATATTCCGGTCCAAGTCTTTGAGGATTCGCACCACACCAGATGATGTCGTGGAATTCCCATAGGATGACACTGCCATAAACTCTACCTGCGATGGGATAGTCAGTGCGCGCGCGAAATCGGTGATAAAGAACACCGCCCCTTTCAGCACACACACTAAAATCAGGTCGTTTTCGGAATCACGATATTTTTCGGAAACCTGATCGGCCATTTTCTGAATGCGGGCTTGAAGCGTGTCCTCGCTGATAAGGACGGATTCCACGTCATCGCCGTAGCGGTTCGGTGGCACGTCGAAGTTTTTATCATTTTGCAGAATAGTCATGCTTATCGCAGGCCCTCTCACAGAATTGTAATAAAATCGCAATACTCCAAAGTCTGCCATGTTTAGAAGGCCATTACCAACCACTTGAGGTACACCCAGGTGCTTCCCGCACCCCACCAGCGTCCTACCAGCAAACTACCTGTAATCCGCGCATGCTTCGCCCATGCCCATCACCCCTATTTATCGCCCCAAATTTATTGCCTAAGCCGCCCACGGCAAAAAGTGCTTCTTTGGCGAAACTCGCTGAGGGTTCTGCTTCATGATTTCCGTCACTTTAGCAATAAGATCGCGCCACACCTCCCCCGGAGCTAGCCGCAATACTTGGTACCCCTGGTTTTGGATTTGTCGCTCCCGATACCGCTCATCCTCCATAACCTGCCGATACGTTACACCCCGTTCCTGCAAAAATCGTTCGTCGTATTTAATAAGCCCATCAATCTCAATGACAAGAAACCCATTGACCAGCAAATCCACCCGGCGCCGCTGCGGTTTTCCCTGGCGTGAGCGGGTGCTGAACCAGGCTTGCGGCACGATTTCGGTGATGCCGAGCTGTTTTTCCACCCCACGCAGTAGCCAGCGCGCCACGGTTTCGTATGGGCTTTCAGCCAACCCGGTGGCGTCGTCAAGCAGATTTCGCGCCCGCCGAATCCCCCACTGACCGCGTCTGCCCGCAAGGTATCGGCGCAGTTCGGTGCGGCTGGTGCGTCTTTCGTGCAGCGCGCCGTCGATGAACACGAGGGCTTCAAGCTCGCCGTGGTACAGCAGAATATCCACGTAGGTGCGGGGAATGGTGGTGACGTACACCCCATTGACCATGGCGATATCGGCCTGCGCGAGGTATTTGTCCCGGTAGATGGTGTGGTTTCGCCATTTCCGCCGGCTGGGCGGCCGTCGGTGTTCGGGTAGGCACAGCTCCACGTTCTCGTACTGGTTCCGGTTGAGAACAGGCAAACCATGAATTTCCGCCGCAGACATTCCACACAACACTGCGGTTTTTACACTGCGTGCAACCGCCCACGCTCTCACTTTACGACGCTCAAAGTTCCGCAGCCCATTGAACCAGCCCCGATCCACATAAACCCGCCGGGTCACCTCCACATTGGCCCTATACCACCCCGGCCTGCTGGTGACCTTCTTCCGGGCAGCTGGGGCATCCGGCATTCGCCGCAGCACATTTTCCAGGTGAGGGTCGGGACGTGATATGGGGGTCATAATGCACCTACGTATGGGCATGAGGGGTGGGTAAGTTGTCGGCTACCTCCAGATTGCCCACGTGTCGCACCACTTGGCAACTATTTCCATGGACTGTTCCCAAACTGTTATTATTTTTGCCATCAATAGTAAATGTGCTACCCATATCCCCTGGTGAGGGTGTTTTTTCTCCGGCCACCCCTCGCCCCATTCAGCATTTCTACAGCCCCTCTCCCAAACCCTGTGTGCCGCTTCTCCACGCTTCCACGCGCCTCCACACACCCCGAACCCTGGCGCTCGCATCCGCGCCTAGCACCTGTGCCTCCATCCACGCGGCGTCCCTTCTTGGTCTGTGTGCTGCGATATCTGGCTTTTTCGGCCCTATTACACTCCTAATTCCCCGAAAACGCAGCACAGTACCTGCCGGATGACCCAAGGCAGACACGAAACCCCACCTGTGTGCTGCGATATTAGGCGAAACAGGGCCCAGGATGAGCCGAAAAACCAGAAAACGCAGCACACAGAGCGGCGACGGCGACAGGCAGGGAAGGAATGAGGCACCAGCAACAGGTGAGGAGGCAAGGGTGAAGGGTGGTGCGATGCCGACAGGCGAACGTCGACAAGCATAAAGCTAGGACCCCGATACTGGGCAAAACAGAGCGCAAACCCGACCAAAAAGCCCGAAAACGCAGCACAGTACCCGCCGGACAAGCCAGGGCAGACGCGAAACCTGGCCTGTGTGCTGCGATATTAGGCGAAACAGGGCTCGGAACGGGCCTAAAAACCAGAAAACGCAGCACACAACACGGCAACGGGCAGACCTGCAGGCTTATGCTTATACGCTGCGAGGAATAACGCGGAGCTCCGCACCCTGGCGACACACCTGAAACCCCGCCACCGCCACCGGGCCCTGACCATGCCAATCCATCACCAGGGAATCAATCGCATCCAAATGCCGCGGCCCCAAGGGCGCATCCACCAACGCCAGGTACGCGCGACGACGCAACGCAACAGGCAAGCCGGCAATCTCCGCCACCTGGGACGTAGCACTCGCCTGCACATCCAGGGCCGCGGCATCATCACGCGCCAGGGACGCGGCCGCCGCCAGGGGAGGCACCGGGTCGCCACCATGGATGTCCGCAAGCAGGGGCAAGACCTCGGTGCGCACCCGCACGCGGCGAAACCGCGGATCAGTATTCATAGGGTCGTGCCACACCTCAAGCCCCAACTCCGCGCAAGCCGCAACCGTGTCCGCCCGGCGCACACTCAAAAACGGACGGATCACATTGCCGGACACCGGCATCCCCACCGCACGCCCCCGAAGACTGCCCAGCAGATAAGTTTCCGCCTGGTCATCCATGGTGTGGGCCACCCACACCGACCGACCCTCCGCCGCGGCGGCGGTCATGAGCGCCTCGTAACGGGCCTCTCGCGCCTGGGCCTCAATATTCCCCGGCTTGACCTGCACCTTCACACTCCGCGCCTCAGCCCCCAGGCTGCGGGCCGTCGCCACCGCCCGGTCTGCCACTGTTGCGGACTCTGGCTGCAACCCGTGGTCGACGCACAGGGCCAACACATCCCTCCCCTCCGCCAGTGCCGCCGCAACCAGGCCGAGGGAATCCGCGCCGCCAGACAGCCCGATCAGTACCGGATCCTCCGAAGAAGCTAATGCCCGCACCGCTCGACGCAGCTTCAGGAAGGCCGGGCTGCGATCCGGCCAGAAAGGCTGCTGGGGCCGCCGGGGTGCCCCTGACTCTGCCTGTCCCGGCACCGGCCCTCGCCCCAAACCCGGACCAAACGCCGACCCCCGCGGCGTCAATTCCTCCCGCGATGTCATTGGCCTCCCCTCCCTCTACGAATACCTAACTAGCTGGATCGGACCGCACTGGCCAACTCATCCATGGCCGACCGCGCCTCCAAAATTGGGGCGTCATTGGAGATAATCGCAAAGGTGTACACTCGGCCGGATTCGGATAATATCGTCCCCACCAGGGCAGATGTATCAGTCAGGGTGCCGGTTTTAGCTCGAACATATCCGCGACCCCGCAGGGTTGTGTAGCGTGATTCCAGGGTGCCAGTCCCGGCTGCCACCGGCAGTGTGGCCAGGATGGCCGAGAGCCGGGGGTTGTCTTTGGCGGCAGCAAACATCAGGGAGTCCAGGAATTCGGCGGGGATTCGGTTGGCTTTGGACATGCCGGAGTTGTCGAAAAGTTTCAGGTCGGCGGGGATTTGGAAATGCTCCCCCAAGATGCGGAGGGTTTCGCCCACCGGATCGCTGCCGCTGAGTTCCCGGCCCACGGCCTCGGCCATGACATTATCCGAAGTCTCCATGAGTTTTTCAATGCGCTCCCGCAGGGTTGGGGATTCTACCTTGGCCAGCTCCTTCACGCCCTCACCCGCAGGGACGGTGCCTTCGGCTTTGGAGAACGCGGTCACGCCGAGTTCCCGGGCCACGGCGCCGGCCACGTCGAGCGCTGGGGTGTTTGACCTGGGCACATCCCCGCTGCGGGCCCCGTTCAGGCGGGCGCCGTAGATCATGGCGGGTTCCATGGGGGCGATGAAGCCTTCGGTAATGTTTTCGCGTCCCCAGGATTCTATAAAGCTGGGGGCGGTCCAGGCGGAGGTGTCGATTTGGATTTGCTTCACGCCGGGGAGGTTTTTACGTATTTGTTCGGCCAGGTCTTTAATGGTTTCGTAGGTCATCCAGACGTCGCCGGCGGCCTTGATGACGGCAATATCAGACCCGGATTGCACGACCCGGGTGGTGATTCTATCGTCCAGGTCGAGCTTGAGAAGCGCAGCGCTGACGGTCAAAACCTTGGTGGAGGATGCCGGCAGGAGGGGGAGTTGCGGGTTTTTGGCCAGCACAACATTGCCGGTGGTAACGTCCCGGAATTGGATGGAGGCTTTACCGAGGCGTGCGTCGTCAAGCATGGGGGTGAGGTTGGCGAGGTTGGGTTCGCCATCCGGTTTTTTGAGGGGGAATGCGACAGGTTTAGCGTCGACAAGCTGTGGTGCTGGATCGTAATAGAGTCGGTTTTTCTCGGTCACAATCACACCGGTCACCGCAGTTGCTACCACTGCTACGGTGGCCACTGCGGTCGCCACCCACCATTTTGCGTTTTTCATCTCTTATAGACTAACGCAGCGCATAGCGGGGTAGAATATCCGAGGGTGGAAAGCCCACCACACAGCTGCAAAGGAGTGCCGCATGAGCATTGAAGTAACCATCGAAATCCCCAAAGGTTCCCGCAATAAATACGAGGTAGACCACGAAACCGGCAAGATTTACCTGGACCGCTACCTGTTTACCCCCATGGCCTATCCGCTCGACTACGGGTTCATCGACGGCACCCTCGGCGAGGACGGCGATCCGCTGGATGCTCTTGTGATTCTGCCCGAGCCGGTGCTGCCCGGCGTGATCGTGCCCGCGCGTGTGCTCGGCGTGTTCAAAATGACCGACGAGGCCGGCGGCGACGACAAGCTCCTGTGTGTCATTGACGACCCCCGCTGGGCACACCTGCAGGATATTGAGGATGTTTCCCAGTTCCAGCGCGACGAGATCGAGCATTTCTTCGTGCACTACAAGGACTTGGAGCCGAATAAGGAAGTTACGGGATCCGGCTGGGGCAATAAGGCTGAGGCGGAAAAGATCCACGCCGAAGCCATCGCCCGCTACAAGTCCTAAGCTTTACGACGCCCACCGCTCGGGGTGAGAAGCCAGCTACCTACATATGGCGCTGATCTCTCACCCCGCTCATTGAAAGAAGCCTCATCGAAGATGAACAACGTCACCGTATCCGAAATCCCAGCAGACGCCCATATCATTGACGTGCGTGAACCCTCCGAGTATGCGCAGGGACACGCCCAAGGCGCCATCAATATTCCCCTCGGCTCCGTGGTGGAGCGCTCCGGGGAATTAGACACCTCCAGGGACGTCTATGTGATCTGCCAATTAGGTGGCCGCAGCGCTAAGGCCGCCGAGGCCTTGGAGTCCCACCTGAAGCCCCAGAGCTTTGTGATCCACAACATCTCCGGCGGCACCGAGGCCTGGATTGCTGCCGGCCTGCCCACCGCGTAGCCGCAGCCAGCCTACCTTCGCCTGCTGCCGCACCGCGCTGGACCTCACCCCGCCCCCCCCTGTCGAGCGGGGTTTACTGCATTGTTGCATTGCCACATTCTGCCCCTCCCCACCAGCAACCCCAAAAGCCCCACAAGCCACACAAGTCTCAGAAACCCGCAAAATCCTCGTCCTGTGTGCTGCGATATCTCTCACCGAGAGGCGAATCTGGGCCCAAAACAGGCAATATCGCAGCACACAACCCCGGGCCAGGACTACAGGGTTTGCGGCATGTGTGGGTGAGTACTGTGCTGCGATATCTCAAGTTTCAGCCCTGAACCCGGGCGTTAATACCACAAAACGCAGCACACATCTTGACACTTGCCCACGCCTGCTGGCGCTTCAAAAGTAGTGTGCTGCGATATTGCACGAATTAGGCCCCAAACCCGGCTAAAAATCTAGATATCGCAGCACAGTGCCCATCAGACCTTATCAAGGAAGCTGAACCACAGAACACGCGACATTCACTTCCACCCACTCCCCTGTCTAGCGGGGTTTCTCACACCCCCCACCCTTCCCTCCAGTTCCAGGAACGCCTAGACCCCTGGAACCCCAGGAGCATCAGGGTCCCTGGGGTCCCCTCCTGTGTGCTGCGATATTGGGGTTTTAAGGCCCCATTTCAAGCCCGCATTCCTAGAAAACGCAGCACACAACGCTGTGCGCATTACGACACGGCATGAACCACCCTGCCGGGAGGCGGAGGCGTCGACAAGCAGCAAGCCACACCCCCACGCCTGTGTGTGCTGCGATATTGCACGAATTAGGCCCCAAACCCGGCTAAAAATCTAGATATCGCAGCACAGTGCTCATCAGACCAACCAAATCAGCCCCCTCCATACCCCACTAATGCTTCAAAAACGCAGCCCTCAGCGAGCCAACGTCAAAATCCCAGTAGTGTGCTGCGTTTTGTTGAGGAAAAGCGAGGATTTGGGGGCAGACTCCCAGATATCGCAGCACACACAGCAGGGGAGCCAGGTGAGGTGGTCCCAGATAATGCTCAACCAGAGCAGCTGGGCCGCCGACCCAAATGGGGTGGAACGGGGCAGGGTCAGGCTGGGTTGGGGAGGGGAACTTTAGGCGTCGAAAAGCGAGGGGAATTCAGGATATATTAATCAAAATCACATTAACGCAGACAGTGATCTACACCCCACAGTTACCACTAGTGCAGCAGGAAAAAACGCAGGCCAGGAAGCAATATCCCACGGGGATGGAATCATATTATCGCCCCAATGCTATATATGAATTTTCGTAGTTGCGGTTTGTCATTTTTAAGGGTTTAGTAAGAGGTGAATTACTGGCGCACCCATTGCCAACAAACCACAGCAGAATAAGTGAGGAGTAAACGTTGAACAGCGTTTTTAATGCCCACCGCGATCCTTTCGGATTCCTATCCGACTTGTTCAAGAAGGACCAGAAGGGCAACAGCAGCGAAGCAACCGTATCCGGCCAGCAAGCCAGCATCGCAGTGTCTATCGCATCCACCCAATCCATCATCTAAACGCAGCACACAAGCCGCAAATCTCGTTAAACCCCCAGCACCATCACAGTGTGGGGGTTTTATTGTGGTGGGTTTTGTACCCTAGTATTAAACATATGGCTGATTTAGAGATCCCCACCGAGCTGCTGGAATCGCCGTCGTTTCAATTGGAACGGCTGCGGCGGCGCACCCGGGACGCGGTGGAGTCCCAAATTTCGGCGAAACACGTGTCCTTGCGGGAGTATTGGGTTTTGAGCTGCCTCATGTCCACGGACGCCACCAGCCAATCCGCGTTGTGCGAGGTGCTGGCGTATGATGCGTCCGACATGGTGCGGCTCGTGGATGCCCTGGAGAAA
This sequence comes from uncultured Corynebacterium sp., assembly GCA_963552855.1. GTDB lineage: Bacteria > Actinomycetota > Actinomycetes > Mycobacteriales > Mycobacteriaceae > Corynebacterium. Next base: position 17,590 of record CAUVMZ010000031.1, read on the forward strand.
AAGGGCTGGGTGAAGCGGGAGCGGGATTCCAAGGATCGCCGACGCCAGATTGTGCGCGCCACAAAACGCGGGCGGCGACAGCAGGCTGAGCTTAGTAAATTAGTAAATCAGGCCGAGGATTCCGCCCTGTACGAGTCCACATCGAAGCAGCTCAAGCATTTGCGCAAACTCGCCCACGCAATCATTGCCGCCGAGGCAGACTAGCAGCTTCCCGCTTGACGACGCCCACCCAGGGTCACCCAACCTCAATCAATCACCGATCTGGTCGCGCCCCCGCATCACAATCAGGGGATCTGGCTCCCCCACCAAATCGTGGTCCTTATTCGTGTATTCGAATTTACTCAAAATAAACCGCATGGCATTGAGCCGGGCGCGTTTCTTATCGTTGGAGCGGATCGTAATCCAGGGCGACTCATCCGTATCCGTGTAGCGGAACTGCTCCTCTTTGGCGCGGGTGTAATCATCCCACTTGTCTAGCGACGCCAAATCCATGGGGGACAGCTTCCACTGCCGCACCGGATCCACCTGGCGAATCGCAAACCGGGTGCGCTGCTCCTTCTGCGATACTGAGAACCAGAATTTGGTGAGGGAAATCCCCGAGCCCAGGATCATGTTCTCCAGCATGGGAACCTCACGCAGAAACTCGGCATGCTGGGATTCGGTGCAGAACCCCATCACCCGCTCCACCCCAGAGCGGTTGTACCAGGAGCGGTCGAAAAACACTATCTCGCCGGCGCAGGGAAAATGTTGGATATAGCGCTGGAAATACCAGGAGGTGGACTCCCTAGGGGAGGGTTTTTCCAGGGCCACGGTGCGCGCCCCCCGGGGGTTGAGATGCTCATTGAAGCGTTTAATAGTGCCCCCTTTGCCGGCTGCATCCCGGCCTTCAAAGAGGATTATATGGCGCTGACCAGTGTCTTTAGTCCAATTCTGCCATTTCAGTAATTCGATTTGCAGGGCACGTTTAGTGTGCTCATACTCATCCCTAGTGAGGCGGTTTTGGTATGGATAGTTCTCCCGCCACGTATCAATGGGGGTACCATCCGGGGCGAGGAGCACTGGATCGTCTTCGTCAGTGTCGTCGACGATGTACCCCTCGGTTGCGGCAAGGTCAATGACGGGAAGATCGTTATCAGAGTCAGCCATAAATTGATAGTACCCCGATTTGGTATGTTTTAACGGCTAATTGTCACAGCATCAAACACCGGAACCAACGCTTCCGGGTGTGGGTGGTATTCGAATGGTTCTGGGCTACTGCCAGCGGAGGCCTGGTTCCACACCATGGGGTTGACCCGCATAAAGTCGAAGTCGTATGGCGACCCGGCGGCCACCGCACACATAAAGGTCTTCGCCGCCCTGCCATTGCCCTCCCGAAATGGGTGGGCCTGATTGAGGTAGGCGAAAAGCTCCGCGGACTTTTCGACGAACTGAAGACCAGACAGCTGATACCAGGGGGTTTCTACCGCAATCCGGTGCACATCATCAAGATAGCGTTCGACTTCCCCGTTTTGGCAGTCGGCGAAGGCCACGCCCCCCGGTTTACTCATATTCACCGTGCGGAACCTACCGGCCCACGGGTAGACGTCACCAAAGAGATAATAGTGAATGGTCTGAAGGTGGGCGGCATCGAAGGTGGGGTCAATGGTGGCAAGCCCCAAGTCAAGTTCGATACTACGAGCACACACCGCGAGGAATTCCTTGTGTTGGAGTAGTCGCGGGTTGGTTTCGTTGTAGTAGTTAATAAAAACGGGCAAGCCAAGATCACCCAGCTGGAAGTAGGAATCCCAGGTGTCAAAGACATATTCTGTTTCCGGCCCGTCTATAGGTGCGGGCAGCGGTAATTCTCCCTCATTACGGATATAGCGCACCAGAAGCTCTACATCCATGAGGTTGGGGTCCCAGCCTTCATGCCAGGCCGCCGCAATGGCTCTGCGTATAGCAAAATACTGGGGTGGCGTGAGTAGTTTCATCAACTCGGGCCACTCTGTTTCGAGATCAAAATCCAAGCTGTTCATCCTAGCCCAGCTTAGCCGAAAGATGAGAACAACCCGTCCGCAGCTCCCAACATGCGCAGACGGGTTTTATTCACTATTTGCGTTTTACTTCGCCAGGCCAGCGAGGTCGCCTGCCCAACCGGCGAGCTTAGCGAGCGGCAACAGCAGGTCCTTGATGAAAGTGCCGATGATGCCGTCGTTAGAAAGAGCGACCCAGGTACCGAGGGGCGAAGCTAGAGAGCCTTCATGCTGCATTGTCCAATTCTCCTTTTTATATAAAGATCAGTTTTTCCGAAAGATTTAGTTGCTGCCTAGCATGCTGCTGGTCTCGGCAAGCTCGGAGCTGCCACGGCCACCACC
>CAUVMZ010000032.1:0-19761 GCA_963552855.1 uncultured Corynebacterium sp.
TGCCATGATAAGGGCGAGTGAACGGGTTGTGGTCTGCGATGCCATGGCTAAATGGTACCCTGTCCCCTGCTTGTCGACGCCCTCACGGTGGCGGATTCGGCATCGGGGCACAAAAAATCGCCGCCCACCCATGAATACCGGGTGGGTGGCGATGGTGTTGGTCGCCTAGTTGTTATGGCCGGGGCGCCAACTTGTGCCGGATCCCGAGGGACCGGCGGGTCGCTCCGTACCAGCCCCCCGCCGCTGTGCGGCGGCGGCTTCGGCGCGGGAGCGCTCCTTTTCAATTTCTTCCGCTTCGGCTTCCTCGGCGGTTTCACCACTGGCCAGCCGGGCCCGAAATTCCGCAACCTCGGCGTTATGTTCTTTGCATTCCTTGGTGCGATTCTTGATGCTCACCAGGAAGGGGGTGGCCAGGAAGATCGAGGAGACGGTACCCCAGATCACGCCGATGAGCTGGATTAATGCCAGGTCTTTGAGGGTGCCCACCCCCATGAGCCACACTGCCACGATCATGAGCGCCAGGATGGGCAGCACGGAAATCACCGTGGTGGAGATTGACCGCATCACCGTTTGGTTGATGGCAAGGTTGGCGTGTTCGCCGTAGGTCATTCGTTTATTGCCCAGGTAACCGGCGGTGTTTTCCCGCACCTTGTCGAACACGATCACGGTGTCGTAGAGGGAGAATGCCAGCACGGTCAACAGGCCGATCACGGTGGCCGGGGTGACCTCGAAGCCGGCAATGGCATATAGGCCGGTAATGGTGATGAGGTCCACGAACAGGGCCAGGATGGCGGCGACAGCCATTTCGCGTTGCAGCCGGATGGCGATGTAGGCGAATGCGGCAATGAGGAACACGCCCATGGACATGAGCATACGGTTGGTGATGGTGCTGCCCCAGGATTCACTCACGGTGGAGTCGCCAATGGCATCAGGTGTTTGCTGGCCTGCGCTATTGACCGGCTTATAGGCGTCGAAAAGTGCTTGCCGGGCCGCATCAATCTGGCCTTGGGTGAGCCGTTTGGAGTTGATTTCCAGAATCCTGGTGTCCCCGCTACCCACGATCTGCACCTGTTCAGGTTCTATTCCGGTGGCCTTCGTGAAGGTTTCTTCTACCTGGGAGGTTTCCAGGTTTGCGGCCGGCATATTCATTTTTGTGCCACCCTCAAAGTCAATGCCCAGGTTGAAGCCGCGGAGGGTGATGCCGAGTAGGCAGACCACAATGATAGCGAGGGTGGCCCAATATGCAGTGCGGCGCTTATCGACAAAGTCAATATTGCCATCACCGGTAAAGATTTGGGTGGCTGTGCTTGGTGAAGACATGGTTACTTCTTCTCCTCTTCATCATCGTCTTGGGCAACAAGATGCGCGCTAGTGCGAATGATTCGCTCCTCCACACTCTCTGCCAGCTCCGCTGGCTCCTTGGTGGGACTGGCCGCCGTGGCCGACTCGGATTGCCCACTGACACCTGGTTTGACCGCGCCCCGCTGTTTCACAACCTCGAACACCTTCCCTAACCCGTTGAATGCGGGTTTGGCAGCCCACGGTTTCCGGGATGCCAAAATCACCAGTGGTGCGGTGAGTAAATAGGTCACAATCAGGTCGAATACGGTGGTCAAGCCCAGGGTGAAGGCGAAACCCTTCACCTCGCCCACGGCCAGGAAATACACCACGACGGAGGCAATGAGGGTCACGAAGTTACCGGTCACGATGGTTTGCTTGGCACGGTCCCACGCGTGCGGCACCGCCGACCGGAAGGTGCGCCCATGACGGATCTCGTCCTTGATGCGCTCGTACAGCACTACGAACGAGTCGGCGGTCGCACCAATACCGATGATCAGACCTGCGATACCGGCCAGGTCCAGGGAGTAGCCGATGAGCCGACCGAGCAGCACCAGGGCACCGTACACCAGTACTTCGGCCAGCACCAGCGACACCAAGGAGACCAGGCCGAAAATCCGGTAGAAGAACAGGGAGAACAGTGCCACCAGTGCGAAACCAACCAGGCCCGCGAATAGGCCGGCCTTGAGTGATGCCAACCCCAGTGATGCGGGCACGGTGATTGCTGTGCCGCCGGATTCGCCGTTCTCGCCGGCGAAGCTCAACGGCAGGGCGCCGTAGCGCAGGTTATTCGCCAACTCAGTGGCTTCATCCTGGGTGAATTTGCCGGTGATGGCCGTAGCTGATCCCACCGGGGTGGGTGATTGGATTTGTGGGGCCGAAATGATCTTCGAGTCCAGGGTGATGGCAACCTGCTGCTGTAAATATTTCTGGGTGAGGTCCGCCCAGGTTTCCGAGCCTTTTTCATTATCGCCGGCCTTGAAGGCGAAGCTGATTTCCATTTGGCCGGTTTGGCTGTTCAAGCCACCGGTGATGGGCCGGTTGGAGTCGATCTCGTTACCGGTGAGCCGTTTGCCGTGCACCGAGTCGGTTTGCCCGACCAGTAGCGGCACCTCACCTAAAATATACGGCTGGTTGGTGCCGGCGTCGCAGGCCACCAGGGGGAGCGCCGGGTCGTCGGAGCCCTGCAGCGGGTCGGGGGCGCTGCTGCACACCATGAGGGTGGATGCGGCCAGCTGTTTCGCGGCGTCCTTCGACTGCCGGTCCTCCTTGAGGATTTTCAGTTGTTCGGTGCGCTGCTTGTTGGCGGCGATGGAGTCGGCGGCTTTCGCCGGGGCCTTGGCGGTGACTTTCAGGTCCGGGACCTTAATCTCCGGGAGCTCTTGGTTTTCGTTGCCCTGCTTTTTGGCCTGCTCTTCCTGGGCTGCCTTCTGCTTTTCAACGTTTTTCCGCAGCTCGTCGAATTTCTTCTGCACCTGATCGGCTGGCATCACGCCGGCGGTCACCCACCTGTTGCCCATTTCTTCAATGGCCTTGATAATGCTGTCGTTATCCACCGAGGCGTCCGGTTGTACCACCGGCCGGAACAGCAGCTGTGAGGTTTGTCCCACGGCACGCGCCTGGGAGGTGTCCTCCCCGGGCACGGTAATCACCAGTGAGGTGCCGTCGACAATCACATTGGCGCCAGACACGCCCATGCCATTAACGCGGTTTTCGAGAATATTTTTCGCCTGTTGCAGCTGGTCCTGGGTGGGGGTGGCGCCTTGCGGCACCAGGGTGATACGGGTACCACCCCGCAGGTCAATGCCAAGCTTTGGGGTGGCACTGCGGTCGCCGGTTAAGAAAATAACAGCATAAATAACAATGATGAACAGGCCAAAGACCGCGATTGCTTTCTTCGGCCATGTTTCCCATCGTGACCCGCCGCTTCGTCGTTTCGAAGCCAATGAACTATCTCCTTGAATTTACGTGTTTACTGGCCGGTAACCGCCGACTCCTCGTGATTTCATGAGGGAAATCAGCTGTGCCGTATTTTAGAGTATTACCAGGCAAACATAGCTACAACCAGGGGTTTTCACCTCATCGCCTTAGTAAAACCTGTGCTTGAAAAAATTTTCCACGCACACACACCGAAATATGCTACGGCATGTGGCATACGAAAAGCGATTGGCCGCCCCATACGCCGTACCTACTTTCAGGTAAAATCCCACATTTTCGACCGAAGCCCCGTGGTTCTCTTCACCATGTGGTATATCCCCCAAGCCTTACGACGACCTATCGGTATCATCGGTCGGCTTCTCGGCTGCCGGCTGCTCCCCCGCCGGCAACTCCCCCACGGACTGCTGCTCCGGCTCCGACTCCGCCGCTGGTTGGGCCTTCTTCTCCTGGGTGAGGTTCTTAATCACAACGTGTTTCTCCCATGTCGAAATCACTCCCGGCGAGGTTTCCAACTCCACAGTGGTATCCGTGATACCACGGATGGTGGCACGCAACCCAGCAGTGGTGATAATCACATCACCGATTATGAGGTTTTCTTGAAGCTGGCGGATGGTATCAAGGTAGCGACGCTGTTTGCGTTGCATGATGAAGGTGGGGCTTATCACCACGATGAGAATGAGTATCAACAAAATGATTGAGAGATCCATACTGCACAACTATTCCAGAAATGTGGGTTAGGTGAGAAGCCGATCCATGGTGGGTGAGCCCCCGCATTCCCCCACCACTGCCCGCGGCTAGCTTCCTATGGTGCCTTCGGGTGGTTCGAACCCAAGATGCCGCCAGGCGGCGGCCGTGGCGACCCGGCCCCGGCCGGTGCGAGTTATCATGCCGGCCCGCACCAGGTAGGGTTCGCAAACCTCTTCCACGGTGGAGGCTTCTTCGCCGACGGCAATGGCGAGGGTGGATACCCCGACAGGGCCGCCACCGTGGCCTTTGATGAGGGCGGTGAGGACGGCACGGTCGAGCCGGTCGAGGCCCATGGCGTCCACATCGAACACAATGAGGGCGGCGCGGACGGCCTGGAGGTCGATGTGGCCGGTGCCGTGAACGTCGGCGTAGTCGCGGACGCGGCGGAGCAGCCGGTTGGCGATACGGGGTGTGCCGCGGGAGCGGGAGGCGATTTCGACGGCGGCGTCGGGATCGATGCCCACCCCAATGATCTTGGCGGCGCGGCTCACAACCTGGGTGAGGTCGGGGGTGTCGTAGAATTCCATTTGGGCGGTGAAGCCGAACCGGTCACGGAGGGGGCCGGTGAGCATGCCGGATCGGGTGGTGGCGCCGACCAGGGTGAAGGGGGCAAGTTCGAGGGGGATGGAGGTGGCGCCGGGCCCTTTGCCAACGATGACGTCGATGCGGAAGTCTTCCATGGCCATGTAGAGCATTTCTTCGGCGGGGCGTGCCATGCGGTGAATTTCGTCGATGAACAGGACATCGCCTTCCATGAGGTTAGAGAGCATGGCGGCAAGGTCGCCGGTGCGTTCGAGGGCGGGCCCGGAGGTCATGCGGAGGCTGGTACCCATTTCGTAGGCGATAATCATGGCCATGGTGGTTTTGCCGAGTCCGGGCGGCCCGGAGAGCAGCACATGATCGGGGGTGACGTTGCGGTTTTTCGCCCCGGTGAGGACGAGGTTGAGTTGGTCACGCACTTTGGGTTGGCCAATGAATTCAGCAAGGCTGCGGGGCCGGAGGGTGGTTTCGATGTCGGTTTCGGTGTTGAGGGCGTGAGGGTTGATGGTGCCCCTGCGGGCGACGGTGGGGTCGATGGGGGGCGTGCCGCCAGTGGGCCCAGAGGGTCCGGCCAGGTTGAATTCGGTTTTTTCTACGTTTGCCATGGGTGTGCTCCGTTGTGGTTTGGGGGTGGATCGTTATTGCTTGCCGAGGAGGTTCAGGCTGGCGCGTAGAGCGGCCGGGGTGGTGAGAGTGGGGTCGGCGGCGAGAACAGTGGTGAGGACGGGCTCGGCGGTTTTTTCGGCAAACCCGAGGCTGGCGAGTGCTTCGAGCACTTGTTCGTAGGTGTCGGTGTGCGGGACAGCGGCAGGGGCGGGGGTTTCCGGGGCAACGTAGGTGGCGACTTTGTCTTTGAGGTCGACAACCATTCTTTCGGCCATGCGTTTGCCCACTCCGGGAATTTTTTGGAGGGTTTTGGTGTCGCCGTGGGTGATGGCGTGGGCGAGTTCCGGGGTGGTGTAGACGGATTGGGCGGCGAGGGCGAGTTTGGGGCCCAGCCCAGAGACGGTTTGGAGGGTGGTGAACATGTCGCGGGTGGCGGTATCGAGGAATCCGTAGAGGGTTTGGGATTCCTCCCTGACGACCATGGTGACGAGGATAAACGTTTCAGCACCACGGGTGAGGTGCCCCAGGGTGGTGGGGGTGGCGAGGACCTGATAGCCGACGCCGGCGCATTCAATGACAGCATGGTGGGGGGTGATGTCGATGACGGTTCCGCGTAGTGAGACGATCATGGGGTTCCTTGCAGCTTATCGACGCCAGGCGGCGCGGGGGTTGAGGTGTTCTTCTGGGGTGGTGGGGTGTTTGCTGTGGTGGGCTTGTTTTGCCTGACCCAGGATTCCACGTTGGTGGCGGGATTGGGCCTGGGCACGGGCCTCGGCTTCCCGGTTAGTGATGAGGAGTGGGGCCCGCCAGCAGTGGCAAACGGCGAGCGCCAAGGCGTCGGCAGCGTCGGCAGGTTTGGGGGCCTCAGTGAGCCCGAGGATACGGGTGATCATGGCGGTCATTTGTTTTTTGTCCGCCCGGCCGTTTCCACTAATGGCTTTTTTGACTTCGCTGGGAGTGTAGAGGTGAACATCGATACCGCGTTGTGCAGCGGCAAGCATGAGAACACCCACACCGTGGGCGGTGTTCATGACAGTAGACACATTCCCGCGCTCAAATATGCGTTCGATTGCTACGACGTCGGGTTGGTATTGGTCGAGCCAGTCGTTGGCGGCTTCGCTGAGTTCTAGGAGCCGGTGGGCGATATCGGAGTCGGAGGGGGTACGGACCACGCCGACGGCCACGGGAATGACAGAGCGGCCTCTGCCGGCTTGGACGACGGAGAGGCCGCAGCGGGTCAATCCGGGGTCGATCCCCATGACGCGCATTCCTTCGATAGAGACCACTGGCATGGTTTCCCCCTGGTATGACCGGTTTTCACGTACCACCCGAAGGTAGCATATGGGTCGGACAGGTTTGGGGGCGACACCACAATTATTCGGCGTCGAGGGCCGCTAACACTTCGGCGGAAAGATCCATGTTGGTGTAGACGTTTTGCACATCGTCGGATTCTTCGAGGGCGTCGATGAGCCGGAAGATTTTTTTCGCATCCGCAAGCTCTAGGGGAACTTCGACGGAGGCGCGGAAGTCTTGTTCGGAGTCGTCAACCTCAATACCGGCGTCGACAAGTGCCGCCTTAATCGCAGCAAGGTCGCCTGGGGCGGACACGATTTCGAACCGGTCACCCACTTCGTTGACTTCCTCGGCACCGGCCTCTAGAACGGCGAGAAGCACATCGTCTTCGCTGAATTCCCCTTGAAGCACAGAGACCACACCCTTGCGGGTGAACATGTAACTCACGGCACCGGATTCGGCCATGTTGCCGCCATTTTTCGTCATGGCGGTGCGCACTTCGGTGGCGGCCCGGTTGCGATTGTCGGTGAGGCATTCAATGAGGATGGCCACCCCGTTGGGGCCGTAGCCTTCGTACATGATGGTTTGCCAGTCGGCGCCACCGGCCTCTTCACCGGAGCCGCGTTTGCGGGCGCGTTCAATATTGTCGTTGGGGACGGAGGCTTTTTTGGCTTTGCGGATCATGTCATCCAGCGTGGGGTTGGCCGCTGGATCCCCACCGCCGGTTCGGGCCGCAACCTCAATGTTTTTAATCAGCCGGGCAAATTCTTTGCCACGCTTGGCATCATTTGCGGCTTTTTTGTGTTTTGTGGTTGCCCATTTTGAATGGCCTGACATGTGTCTGTTCCCTTTACGATTTCGGCTATGGATTCTTGTACGATGTGCAAATTATACGGCATGAATGCGGGTTCGTCCCGCCGGCCTAGGTGTCGGGTACAGGGCCGACCGCGCGTATCCTGCGGGTTTATTGCTGACCTGGGGCGAGGTTTTTCAGCGGCACCGCCTGCTGGCCAGTGCGCAAATCCCGGGTCAATCCTTCCTGGGTGACACTGGCCACCAGGTCGCCAGCCTGGTTAAAAACCCGGCCGTGGGTGAGCGCCCTACCGGCGTGGGCGGAGGGGGAAATTTGGTCGTACAGTAACCATTCGTCGGCACGGAACGGTCGTAGAAACCATATGGCGTGGTCGAGGGATGCCAATTGGACCGGATGGTTAGGGTGCGGCACCAGGGCGGTGTACAGCAAGGTCATATCGGACATGTAGGTCAGGGTGCACAGGTGGGTGGTTTCATCGTCGGGAAGCCGGTTTTTCGTTTTGAACCACACGAGCTGCTGACTGTTGGTGTAGGGGTTGTGGTCGTAGCGGTCGGCAGGAACCCGTCGGATATCCCAGTCGGTCCATTCGGCGAGCAGGGCACGGGAACTGGGTGGCAGCGCGGCAGTATCGGTGGGAGGAATGTCATCAGGGTTAGGAACGGCTCGCATGTCGTCCGAGTGTTCGATTCCGGTATCGCCGCGACGATGGAAGGAGCATTGCATGCTGAAAATGGGGATACCATCCTGGATGGCGGTGACGTGCCGGGAGGTAAACGACCCGCCTTCCTTAAGGGGATCGATCTGGAATATGACCGGTGTGGTAGCGTCGCCGGGGCGCACAAAATATGCATGGAGGGAATGAACACTCTTGTCCGATGTGGTGGTGCGGATAGCAGCGGCGAGGGCTTGGGCCGCAACCTGGCCACCGAAGGTACGGGTGAAGGTGGTGGGGATGACGGGGCCGCGAAAAACATAGCGGTCAAGTTGTTCAATATCGAGAATGGTGGCAATCTTCAGCTGGTGGGTGTCCTGATAGCCTGCAGGATGGTCGGTGGGGCGGGTCATGGGTTTCCTTCATGCTCGGGGATCGGGGCTATGCATGGGGCTGTGTGGGGTTAAGGATATAATGCGGTGAGGTTGAGCACCTCATAATGTTGATAACACGCGTGTTAGCAGCATTGATTAAGTGATAATTATCACCAATCGGGGGTGGTGTGAGTTGCTAATCACCATGATGAGCAACAAGACTGCAATAAACAGCATCATATGCACGATAAGTTCTACCAAGGATCGATTGATAAGGGCTCGTTAGATTTCACCATGACTCCCACTGCTACCCCACCACCATCATCGCTAGCGTTCTCCCAGTCGCGGTTACGCCCCGCTGACCGAGTGGGACTGTGGGTGTGGTGGTTCGTCTGCCACCTGATTCTCCTGGGGATTCTCGCCACCACCGAAATGCCTGAGGGAGATATCCGCTATTATTTTTCATCACTCAGGGGCGAGTTTCCCGACGGCCTAACAGAATACCCGGCAGTAGGCACCTGGCCGGCACATGTGGTGTTTTGGTTTAGCCACCGCAGCACCGAACACTATCTTGCAATGTTCGGCGGGTTTTGCATGGTTATCGATGGCCTATTTTTCGTACTGCTGCTCAACAGTGGTGCTGCCAGATCTCGGAAATCCCAAATCCTGGCTGCCGGCTTTTGGGCGGTATTCGCGGTGTGCACCGGGCACGTTTCAGTGCAACGACTCGACCTGGTTCCCGCGGTACTGGTGGGGGTGGCCGCCCTGTTGCTGTTCTACTATCCACGAATCAGCTCGGCACTACTGGGAACGGCAACCATGATTAAACTGTGGCCGGGAGTGCTAGCCATCGGCCTGGTGCGCGGCTACAGGCGGAAAGCAACCTATTGGTACATTGCGGTATTTGTGGGCACAATCATCGGATTGTCGGCCCTGGTGGCAATGGTCAGCGGGATGGAACGCCTACTGTCCCCCTTCACCTACCAGGGGGTGCGGGGGCTACAGATCGAATCGATTGCGGCAACCCCCATGATTGTTCGGGGTGCATTCGGGGCAGCAGCCGAATATTCGGTGGCATATGCGGCGTCGAAAAGCTACGAAATTACCGGCCCCGGGGTGGATACCGCAATCATGGTGACCAACGTGCTCATGCTCGCCACCTTGGTATTCGCCGTGGCGTGGGCACTGCGGGGGTTTGTAAAAGACGCGTGGTCGCCGGACGGGTCGTTGATCGTGTGGGTGACGTTAATTTTCATGCTGCTCGTGGCCAATAAGGTGTTTTCGCCGCAGTATATTCTGTGGCTAGGCCCCATCATGGCGGTGGTATTACTGCGGACAAACGGGTCGAAATACCCGCTAGTGCTGGCCTGGTTAATGCTGCTCATGGCGGTGCTAGGGCAGGTCGTGTACCCCTATTATTATGACGACGTGGTGCACCCAGGCACGGGGACACTGGGAGTCATTGGGTTGGCGATTCGAAACGGGCTGATGGTGGTGTCCATGGTCGTGTCGCTCATGTGGGCCATCAGCCACCGGCCAGGAGCCAATCCTTAAGCCAACACCTAGGTGGTGAGTTCAAAATATTCCGGCAGCCGGGCGGTTCCACCCAACCGAAGAATTCGAACAAGTGGTTGCACCCGCAGCGCCCGCGTGTCAGACACCGCATCGTTATAGAACCGGTGTGCGAGCTGCACCCGGGCTTCCGCATCCACGATGCTTCCCGGGGTGGGGTCCGTGAGACCGGCAATGGCAGCGGAAATCTGCCGCTCCTTCTCAGCCCGCTGGGCAAACGTCTCATACTGCAGCGGAATCGACTCGGTACTATGCGCCAATGCCGTAAACTGCGGCTCACACGCGGCTAACACCGCGGCCCGCCGATCTAAAGAAGCCTGAAGCGACTGCCGGGCCGCATCGGTACGCACGTGCAGCCGGTGCAGCCGATTGGCGGTACTCGACGCCCAATACAGGGCAATGGTGATAACGACCGCAATGATAATGGCAATAATAGTGGTGGGGTCCATGTCCGAATCCTTTTTCGACTAGTCAACAGTGACCGTGGTTCCATCGGCCACAGTTTCGTACACTCGTACTACCTCGGCAGCCACGTGATCCCAGTCATAGAGTGTGGCGCGCCGGGATCCGGCTTCAACCAATTTTGCCCGCTGACCGGGATCGTCGATGAGTTGCCGGAGTTTCGCCCGCAAATCATCAACATCACCGGTGCGGAAGAGCAGACCGGCGGGATCATCGGATTCCACATCGCACACGGCGGCGAAAGCCTCCAGGTCGCTGGCCACAACGGCGCAGCGGGCGGCCATGGCCTCTACAAGCACAATGCCGAAACTTTCGCCCCCGGTATTGGGGGCAATATAGATGTCGGCGCGGTCTAAAATGGCGATCTTTTCGTCATCGCTCACGCGACCCACAAAATTCACGCCGGGCACGTTTCGGGGACTACCGCCACCCATAACGGTGACCGTCACCTCACGATCCAACCCGCTCAGGGCAGCCAATAAAATATCCAGCCCTTTGCGGGGCTCGTCCAGCCGGCCCAGAAATACCAACTCCGGGGGCCGCCCCGGTACCGGCAGGACCGCACCCCGGGCAAACGCCTGGGTGTCCACACCGTTGGGGATAAGTACTGGGTCGCCACCTAACTGTTCGACCTGCCAGCGGCGGGCCATTTCACTCACGGCAATGCCGCCCCGGATTTTCTCCAGGCGGGGGCGCAGCAGCGGCAGAACCAGTTTCAGCAGTTTCGACCCGGTCGCCGACGCATGATAGGTGGCCACGATCGGCCCCTCCGCCACCTGGAGAGCGGCGAGCGAAAAACTGGGCGAATTCGGTTCGTGAATGTGCAGCACATCAAAATGTCCGGCAATGATGAACTCCCGGATCTTCGTAAAGGTTCGGGGTCCAAACGAAAGGCGGGCGACGGAACCGTTATAGGAGATGGGAACGCTTGTGCCGCCGCGGACCACAAAATCGGGAACCTCGGTGTCATCACCGCAGGGGCCAATGACACGCACAAAATGGCCTTGACCAATGAGGTGGGTGGCTAGGTCCAGAATGTGGGCCTGTACTCCCCCGGGTTCATCGAAGGAGTAGGGACACACCAAACCTATGCGCATGGTCGCCTTTCGAGTGCGTGAGGGTGATTATAGCTATCTTGACAGTGTAGCGATTTTTTTACGCAGGTTTGCGATCGGCCGACCAGAAGGGTTGCAAAAGATGCCAGTCGGCGGGGTGCGCCGCAATGTTCCGCTCCATGATTGCCGCCTGCGCGCGGACGGTTGCGGCAATGTCATCGGTGGGTAGAGGTGCGGAAACGCTTAGCCCCCATTCCGGGTGAGCGATGGTGCCCTCAAACCAGGAGTGCACCACGTGCAGCGATGCCCCGGTTTCTTGGGCGAGCCGGGCCGCGCCGGTGGGCATGGTGGTTTCCTCCCCGAAGAACGTGACGGGCACACCAGTGCCTTTCAGATCCCTGTCCCCCAGCAAACAAATGGTGCCGCCGGCGGTGAGCACGTCGGCGAGCTGTTCCATGATGGGTGGGGAACCCGGCGCGGGAATGTGGGGAATGACTCTAAATCCTAAGGTAGTGCGGAAATCCACGAAAGCATCGAACAAGATTTCGGGTTTGAGTCGTTCTGCAACGGTGGTGAAGGTGCCGTAGGTGGCGGCAAAATACATGCCGGCCATGTCCCAGTTTCCGCTGTGCGGGAGCACCAAGATGGTTCCGGTGGGGGCGGCCACCGCGGCATCGAGATGGGTTTTGCCCACCAATCGGTCGTCGATGCGCTTGACGACGCCGGGATCGCCGGTGATTTGGGGCAGCCGGAAGGCTTCCAACCAGTAGCGGGCGTAGGAGCGCATGGCGTCCCGCACCAGGTTGCGGGTGACGTTTTCGGGGCCGACAACCCGGCTCAGGTTTTTACGAAGCTGGTTCATTCCTTTGCCGTCATTGCTGGCGTAGTCGGCGGCACGGGTGCAGAGGGCGGCGGTGAGTGGGAGTGGGAGTCGCCCCACTATTTTCCAGCCCATGAGATAGGCTTGGGCAGATAACCATTCGGTGGTGAAAGCATTGGGCATGGTTTTTCAGTTTAGCTGTGGGGGAATTCTCGCGCCCCGGCGGGCGGTTTGCTTGGTTGTGTCGCTTCTTGGCTGTGGGCGGCCATGAGGAGTCGTTGGATTACGGTGTACATGCTGCCCACGGCGAGCACCCATAGGGCTATATCGATGGCGTAGGGTATCCCCAGGCCGGTGAGGCCGATGCCGCCCAGGGCGAGGATGAGTCGTTCGGGGCGTTCGATGAGCCCGCCGACCATGGTGAAGCCGGAAGCTTCGCCGCGGGCCTTCACGTAGGAAATCACTTGGGAGGTCACTAACGTCACGAAGCTGGCGATGATCAGGCTGGGGTGGGCGTGGTAGGTGTAGATCAGCCACCAGGTGATTGCCCCGAAGAGGGCGCCGTCGGTGAGTCGGTCACAGGTGGCGTCGAGGGTGGCGCCGAATTGGGTGCCGGCACCCCGCATGCGGGCCATGGTGCCGTCCACCATGTCGAGGGCGCTGAATATTGCGGAAAGGATGGCCGCCCACACCAGATGGTTGAGCGGTATCAATGTCACGACGATAGCGATGGTGATGCAGGTGCCGGCCACGGTCACGGTGTTGGGGCTGAGCCCTAACCGGGTGAGGGTTCGGGCGATGGGTTCGATCACTACGGAGGCTGGTTTTCGGCCGCTGACGCTAAGCATGAGCATCTCCCGTGGTGGCTACGCCGGGGAAGGAATCGTCGGCGGTGGCCAGCTCAGCCCAGGTGCGGGCGAGGAGGGTGCGGGTATCCCGCAGGAGTTGCGGCAGCACTTTTGTGCCGCTGATGACGGTCATGAAGTTGCTGTCGCCATTCCACCGGGGCACGATGTGCAGGTGGAGGTGTTGGGCGACGGAGCCGCCGGCGGAACGGCCCAGGTTGAATCCGACGTTGCAGGCGTCGGGCCGGGAGGCGGTTTTTAGCACCCGGATGGCGGCTTGGGCGAATGCCATGAGTTCGGCGGATTCTGCCGGGGTGAGGTTTTCTAGGTTGGGTTCTTCCCGGTAGGGCACCACCATCATGTGGCCGGAATTGTAGGGGAAGAGATTGAGTACGCAGTACACGTAGGTGCCGCGGGCGACGATGAGCCCGTCTTCGTCGCTGAGTGTGGGGATTACGACGAAGGGGTTGGTGTGGGTGTTTCCCGAACCATTGGTGTCGCTTTTGTCCACGATGTAGTTCATGCGGTAGGGCGCCCAGAGGCGTTCGAGACGGTCGAGATCGCCCGCTCCTCTATCGACATATTCCTCATTTGATGTGCTGCTCATGGCTGCTTCACCCCTGAATCATTCGTTTTGCGGCTCGATGCTGTTCTCAACTCTACTAAGAAGCTCCACCCCAATTGGTGATTTTGGGTGTGGAGCCATAGAGATGTGTCGCAGATTTGTTACCTATAGTTTTTCTGCCACATTGTCGTGATTGGGTTGCTCGTTGGTGCGTGACCGAACCCATTCGTCGATAAGCTCAATTGCTTGCGCCACTGGTACCCCGTTGAGTTGGGACCCGTCGAGGAACCGGAAGCTCACTGCCTGCGCTTCAACGTCGCGGGCGCCGGCTAGCAGCATGAATGGTACTTTTGCTTGCGTGTAGGTGCGGATTTTTTTCTGCATGCGATCGTCTGAGGTGTCGACGCTTGCCCGCACCCCGCGTGCTTGGAGTTCGTTGATGACGGATTCCAGGTGGGGAACGAACGTGTCTGCCACCGGGATGCCCATGACCTGTTGGGGCGCTAACCAAGCTGGGAACGCCCCGGCGTAGTGTTCTAGCAGCACCCCGAAGAATCGTTCGATTGAGCCGAATAGGGCCCGGTGGATCATGATTGGTTGTTTCTTAGTGCCGTCCGGGGCCGTGTATTCCAGGTGGAAGCGGTCCGGCAGGTTGAAGTCCAGTTGCACGGTCGACATTTGCCAGGTGCGGCCGATGGCGTCTCGGGCTTGCACGGAAATCTTCGGGCCGTAGAATGCTGCCCCGCCCGGGTCGGGCACGAGGTCGAGGCCGGATTTGTCGGCTACTCGCTGCAGGATGGCGGTTGATTTTTCCCAAATTTCGTCCGAGCCAACAAATTTTTCCGGGTCTTTCGTGGACAGTTCCAGGTAGAAATCATCCAGGCCGTAGTCACGCAGCAGCGAGATCACAAAGTCCAGTACGGACGTGAGTTCTGCCTCTAGTTGGTCTTCCGTGCAGTAGATGTGGGCGTCGTCTTGGGTGAAGCCGCGGGCTCGGGTCAGGCCGTGGATGACCCCGGATTTTTCGTAGCGGTATACGGTGCCGAATTCGAAGAGTCGGAGCGGGAGTTCCCGGTAGGAACGGCCCCGGGATGCAAAAATGAGGTTATGCATGGGGCAGTTCATGGGCTTGGTGTAGTAGTCCACTGCGGGTTTAGTCACGTTGCCATCGGCGTCGACTTCCCCGTCGAGTTTCATGGGTGGGAACATGCCATCGGCGTAGAAATCTAGGTGCCCAGATTTTTCGAACAGTTCTCCTTTGGTCAGGTGCGGGGTGTTGACGAAGGAGTAGCCTGCCGCGATGTGGCGGCGTCGGGAGTGTTCTTCCATTTCGAGGCGCACAATGCCGCCGTTCGGGTGGAATACGGGGAATCCGGAGCCGATTTCGTCGGGGAAGGAGAACAGGTCGAGTTCTTGGCCGAGCCGCCGGTGGTCGCGTTTTTCCGCTTCGGCCATTTTGTGTTGGTATTCCGCCAGGGCGTCTGGGGATTCCCAGGCGGTGCCGTAGATGCGTTGCAGCCCCGCGTTGGCTTGGTCGCCCCGCCAGTATGCTGCCGATGAGCGGGTGAGGGCGAATGCGGGAATATATTTCGTGGTGGGCACGTGCGGGCCGCGGCATAGGTCGTACCATTCCACGGCTTTGGTGCGGGGGTTGAGGTTGTAATAGCCCGTGAGTTCCCCGGCGCCAACTTCGGTGGCTTCGTCGGATTGGGGGTCGACGGAGCCTTTGTCCGCAATGAGTTCCAGCTTGTAGGGTTCGTTTTTTAATGCCTCAGCAGCTTCGGCTTGGTCGGCGTAGACGCGGCGTTCGAATTTTTGCCCCTGTTTGATGATTTTTTTCATGCGTTTTTCGATGCGCTGCAAATCGTCGGGGGTGAAGGGTTCCGCCACGTCGAAGTCGTAGTAGAACCCGTTGTCGATGGCCGGGCCAATGCCGAGTTTCGTGCCTGGGAATTCCTGCTGCACTGCCTGCGCGAGCACGTGGGTGCAGGAGTGGCGGATCACGGCACGTCCTTCCTCGGTGTTGGCGGGGATGGGCAGGAATTCCGTATCCGTCTCGGGGACATGTGACAGGTCTTTGAGGTGGCCTTCGGTGTCTTTGACTACGACGATGGCTTCCGGCCCGGTGTTGGGCAGGTTCAGCTCGCGCATTGCCGCACCAACGGGGGTCCCGGCCGGGACGTGAAACGGGTGGTGCGGGTTTGCTTGGGCGTCGGTCAGCTGTGCCATGAATGTGCGCTCCTTACTGCGCTCGGGCGTTGTCGTCATACCTGGACGCAACGTAAAAACCAAAACGGGTGAAACGACAAATGCAAATGATCGCCACAATGCAGCATGCTTTGCGACGACCTATAAGCACCATCAAGCTGTTTCGGGGTTTTATCCTACCTCACCTTGAGCCTGGGGTTGTAACTACTGGGAGGAATCGTATCGTTAGGATTCCAGCAGGGAGGCCCCCCAATATTGGTCTTGACCAGCGCCGACTTCGCTAGTTCCTGGCGGCACCGCGAACACTGCCGAACCGATGTGGGTGATCCAGGTGTTGAGTCGGTCGCTGTCGTTGAGCCGTTGTTGGATTGCGGTGAATTGGGTGACTGGGTTTTGTTGGAAGCAGATGAATACTAATCCCACGTTTGTGGTGTGGTCGGAGCCTGGGATGTGGGATTCTAGGTAGTTGTAGGCGCGGCGGCGTATTTTTTCTTTGGGGTTGTCCGTGGGTGGCGCCGCCAATGCCATGTGGCTGCGGGGGTCGATGACTGGCAGGCCGAATTGGTCTTTCGCTTTGAAGTCGGCTGTGTCGAATTCTTCTTTACCGGTGAGTGGGGCGCCGGATTCCAGGTAGCGGCCCATGGCTACTTCCCGGGAGGTGCGGTCTAGTTCTTCCCACGTGTCGAGGTTCATTGCGATGCGGCGCACCACCATGCAGGTGCCGCCCCGCACCCATTGTGGGTCGGAGGAGTTCTCGTCGATCCACACGTAGTCGTCGTATTCGGCTGTTGATTGTGGGTTCACGGTGCCGTCTTTTTGTCCGAAGAGGTTTCGGGGGGTGGTTCCCTGTTCGGTGGCGCCGCGGGCGTTGAGGAATCCTTGTTGCATCCACCGGGTTTCGAGCAGTTTGCCGCCGGCGCGGGTCATGTGGCGGGTGGCGAATGCGAGTGTAAGTGGGTCGTCGCAGCAGATTTGGAGGGCCAGGTCGGCTTCGCCCCAGGTGTCGTCGAGTTTGTCTTTGGAGAACACGGGAATGGGTTTCAGCCATTCGGGGCGTTGGTCGGTTTTGCCGATGATGTCGAAGAATCGGGGGCCGAAACCACAGGTGATGGTGAGGTTAGCGGGAATGGTGGCGAGTTCTGGTTCGAGGCTGCCAATGGGGTTGTGGCCGCGGGTGAGTTGCCGGGCATCTTCGGTCCAGACGGTCATGAGTCGGCGCACATCATCAATGGTGGTGCCGGCGCGGAGGGTGAAGGCGATGATATTGAGGTGTGCTTGGCCGGGGGTGTCGATACCAGCCTGATGAACCCCGTCGAAGGAGACGATATCGTCGGCGAGGAAAGCCTGTGTGGGGTCATCGTTGGCGGCTGCGATATTCCGGTTAGTGTTTCCGCAGGCAACAAGGCCGGTGGTGCCGGCTGCGGCAGCCGCCGTGGCGGCTCCCAGAATAAAGCCGCGGCGGGAAACCTGTGGCGGTAACGTGTGCGGCTGATTGGTGGTCTTGGTGGGGGTGTCGGGCTGCTGGGCTGTGGGATCAACACCATTGTCGGGGGTCATGAGACCAAGCACCTTTCGCAAAGCTTTAGAATATTGGTGCGAATTATGATGAATGCATTATACCCCGCCCAGGCTGCTAATGCGGCATGGGCGGGGCATGAACGCGATGGCCTTCAATCAGCCTTCTCGTTGGAAGGCCGATGCTAGGCTGTCAGATGAATTGTGGGGATTAGCCGCGGATACCGGCGGACTGCTCGGCACCAGCAGCACCTGCACCGGCGCCGGTGCCAGCGCCGCCAGCACCCTGTTCGCCGTGCTTACCACCGTGCTTGCTGCCACCCTTGGCGTCGCCGCCCTTAGCAGCATCACCACTCTTGGCGGCGTCGCCGCCCTTGGCGTTACCGGCTTTGGCATCGCCCTGGCCTGCACCAGCAGCACCGGCGGCACCGGCAGCAGCGCCTGCCTTGCTGTCACCGGACTTAGCGTCGCCGCTCTTGGTGTCACCGGACTTAGCAGCGCCATCCTTGCCAGGAACCTTGATGCCGCCCTTGGTGGACCCGGAAGCATTATTCTTGGTGTCATCGGACTTGGTATCGCCTGCGATACCGCTGCCCTGACCCTGGCCATTACTGCTGTCACCGGAGTAGTTTTCAGCGCCAGCGGCAACCTGGCGGCCGGGGATTTCACCTAGATCAATGGTGGTGCCGTCGGAAAGCTCAGCCTTCACGCTCACCTTTTCGCCCGCCTTCACGGGGCTCTTCAAACCCGTGAGCATGAAGTGCTCGTGGCCAGGCTCCAGCTTCAAGGTGCCGTTAGCGGGAATAACGAAGCCACCTTCCTTCTGACGCATTTGACCATCAACCACCTCGTGCAGTTCAAAGCCCTCAGCATCAGCGCTGGAAGAGAACCCGGTGATGGTGATGTCTTTGTCAGTGGTGTTCTTTAAGGTACCGAAGATGGCGGTCTTGTCGGAGCCTTCGTCGGCTGCGCGAACATAAGCGCTGGTGAAGGCAACAGGGGTATCGCTGTTGCTGCTGGTTTTATTGGTGCTTGCGGCTGCGGCAGCGGCGGAAGCGGAAGCCGATGCGGAAGCCTTGGCGGACCGGGTGGACTTGGTGGCTACCCGCTCAGAGTTAACGCAGCCGCTCAAAGCCAGCGCAGAAACGGCGAGAATACAAATTCCGGTTCCAATACGACGACGCAAGTTCATAACAGTTAATCACTTTCTTGAGATTTTTTACCCATGCGATTGCGGGTAAGGATCATGACGATCATGGCAAGGACAAGGAGAATCCCCACCCCACCGACCGCTTTGCCCCAAGGCCCAGCCATAAACTCCGCGGTGGGATCGGTGGGGGCATCAGTAGCGGGGGCGGTATCAGCCGCCGCAGAGTTAGCCCCGCGTTCTCCGGCGATGGTGAAGGTGGTTTTTCCCCGAGTGGAATGTCCATCGGAGGAGGTAATTTGGAAACCTATGGTGTACTCGTCTGGGGTAAGCGTGGCGGTTTCGGGAATAGCAAGTGTCGCGTTTCGGCCGTCGACAGTGGGCTCACCGGTTACAAGCACATCACCTTTGCTATTGCTTATGGCCATAGTGTTAAACCCCTGTTTAGGTTCACCGGAAAACTCTAGAGTGACGGTTGTCGGCGCGCTGGCTAGCACTTCGCCATCAGCGGGCGACCCCCCAACTACCGCATCGTGGGCATGCGCAACCGTGGTAGTAATAGCACAAAAGCATCCTAGCAAAACTGCTGCTAGTCGACGTTTTATATTTGTCGACGCGACACTTGTGCCCATCCCTTTGGTTTGTCCTTTCCACTCATCAATGCGAAGTACAGCATCCAACCAACTTCGCGCATCTAAGCTTAACGTGAATCCCTGACACAATAGTCGTTACCGGGAAGAAAAGGCGGATCTTTATGGCGAAAACCCCGCAAAAATCCGGTATTTATGCAGGTAAAACCACATTATAACAATTACACCACAAAGTGTTTGAGAACAGTCACAATTTCCCATAATGTGGTGAATCTGTGCTAGTAGTCAAATATCTACTTATCAAAAAACGCCAGTGCTATTCCATCAGGAACAACACTGGCATACCAGAGCGGATGACGAGACTCGAACTCGCGACCCTCACCTTGGCAAGGTGATGCGCTACCAACTGCGCTACATCCGCACAGTGCGCGATACTGGGATTGAACCAGTGACCTCTTCCGTGTCAGGGAAGCGCTCTCCCGCTGAGCTAAACGCGCAATATTTTTACTAGAGGTGGAAACGGGAATTGAACCCGTGTACACGGTTTTGCAGACCGTTGCCTCACCACTCGGCCATTCCACCTTAAAACGGGAAACCCGCTTACATCTAAAGGTACCAAATGTAATACCAGAGCGGATGACGAGACTCGAACTCGCGACCCTCACCTTGGCAAGGTGATG
>CAUVMZ010000033.1:0-19146 GCA_963552855.1 uncultured Corynebacterium sp.
ACGATCTTGGCGATGGAATCGGCAATGGCCGTGGCCTCGGTAGGCTTGGCCTCGGGTTTTTGCTTGGCCGGCGTTGTTGGCGTTGGCACAGCACTCGTGGTCGCCTTGGTGGTGGTTTTCTGCTTCGCCTGGATGGTGTCGAGCTCTTTTTGGGCGGCGTCCCGGCTGGTGACCAGGGCGGCATGCTCAGCCTGGTGTTGCTTGAGCTCGGCGGCCGCGTCGTCGATAGCCTTTTGGGCATCCTGCTTGGCCTTGTCGGTTTCCTGCTCGCGTTTTTCCGCCACGTCGCGGGCGGCCCGAAGGCTGGATTCCTCATTGGTCTGCTTGGTGCGAAGCTTATCGAGCTCCGTCATGGCGTCACGTTGCTTGTCGGCATTAGTGCGCAACAGCGTGTGGCGGTCTAAGGTGTCTTCCGCCTTGGGTTTACTCACCACCCCGCTGATGGCGGACGAGGAACTGCCCCGGTAGACGATATTGGATATGTCGTCGAGGACTTTTTGCGCCTTGGTTATTTGCCCCTGGGTGGTATCGAGCGCGGCGCGGGCCTGATCGGCCTCGGTCCTGGCCTTGGTGGCGTCGGCCTGGGCGGCGTGGAAATCAACCAAGGCCTTATTTACGGCCTCCCGCAGCCGCCCCATCTTTAATTCCAGGGCGGCAATATCTGAGTTCGATTTTGACAACGCTGCGATAAGACCGTTGACATTATTACGCGCCTGAACGACGTCAGCGTTGGGGGCGGCATGCACTACCGCGGGGGTCGATATGCCGAGACATACTGCGCTGATCCCTCCAGCTACTATGCGGCTTAGTCTTGTCACAGATGGCTCCTGGTGCACATTGATTTGGTCCGCCATATGCTTCCCCACATATGCGAACAAGTGGTTTCATGTTATAAATATCGACTCTCGTGTCGACATCTGCAACACTAACCACTTAGGAAACATAACGCACTTTATTTCAATTTGGTTACAACTTTAACTTAAGTCACGATCGTAACATTAGCCCCAATGACCTCGTGATTAACACAAGCGAAAAACCGGGTGTGATAATCATCACAAATTCCCGGTTTTCGGCGTTTTATCTTAACTATGACTTAAAATTACAACTTTTTTCTGAAGAGTTCTCTAGGTAGAAGCCTTGATTCGCATGAGGCTCGCTCCCACCGCGGCCGCAACCACCACCAGCAACAGCACCGACAGCAACCCCACCGGCAGGGGATGGGCCAAACTATCAGCAAAGCCCCGCACCCCCACGCCGTAATCCGGCTGCACCACCAATGACTGTTGTGCTTTTTCCAAGTCCGCCCGCGAATACTTGGTGCTCACCACCGCGGCCGTCCCCGGCACCTTGACCACCATGGTGGCAATCCCCGTGTCCCGCGCCAATTCCTGGGCGATGTCGCGCATATCCGCCAACCGGGCGGGTGGCGCCTCCAAAACCGCGATACCCAACTCCCCCACCCCCCGAGATGCCGCATAGTCCCTCGCCGCCACCAGGTCTCGGTGGAGCGCATCATTATCCCGCTCCAACGCCACCCCGTCGACAAGCAATTGTTCGGACAGGTCGGAAAGATTGACGGACTCTGGAATCATAAAGACCCACTCCTTGGAAATAGCACGGTATACCTTTTATTTAATAGGGAGCGGCCCAAAACCGAAAGTCTCCCCCTTATGGGGGCAACCTTGATAGTCAAACCGGGCGGCGCCAGTAGGTGGAAGCAAAAACTACCCAACAGAACGATCGTACTGTTAGAATGTGCGTCAGGCGACGTTCACCCCGATACTGTCGCACAAAGTCGCTGCTTACAAAGCCAGGCAGCGGCCACATACTGAACTCACTCATAGAATTGGAGCTCCCTCGTGACTGACAGCAAGAACTCCTTCAATGCCAAAAGTACATTGCGGGTTGGCGATAAATCCTACGACTATTTCGCCCTCAGCGCCGTACCCGGCATGGAGAAACTGCCTTATTCTTTGAAAGTGCTGGGGGAAAACCTCCTCCGCACCGAAGACGGCGCCAATATCACCGCAGACCACATTGAAGCCATTGCCGGCTGGGACCCCACCGCCGAACCCAGCATCGAAATCCAATTCACCCCCGCCCGCGTCCTCATGCAGGACTTCACCGGTGTGCCCTGCGTCGTCGACCTCGCCACCATGCGTGAAGCAGTGAAAACCCTCGGCGGCGACCCGGACAAAGTCAACCCCCTCAACCCCGCCGAAATGGTCATCGACCACTCCGTCATCATCGAGGCGTTCGGCACCGCCACCGCGTTAAAGCAAAACGTGGAAATCGAATACGAACGCAACGAGGAACGCTACCAATTCCTGCGCTGGGGTGCGGAAAACTTCTCTAACTTCCGCGTGGTGCCCCCCGGAACCGGCATCGTCCACCAGGTCAATATTGAATACTTAGCCCGCGTCGTATTCGACAATGAAGGTCTCGCCTACCCCGACACCTGCATCGGCACCGACTCCCACACCACCATGGAAAACGGCCTCGGCATTCTCGGCTGGGGCGTGGGCGGCATCGAAGCGGAAGCCGCCATGCTCGGCCAGCCCGTCTCCATGCTGATCCCCAAGGTGGTGGGCTTCAAACTCACCGGCGAAATCCCCACCGGCGCCACCGCTACCGATGTGGTGCTCACCATCACCGAAATGCTGCGCGAACATGGTGTGGTGCAAAAATTCGTGGAATTCTACGGCAACGGGGTCAAGTCCATTCCGCTGGCCAACCGGGCCACCATCGGCAATATGTCGCCGGAATTCGGCTCCACCTGCGCCATCTTCCCCATCGACGAAGAAACCATCAAATACCTGCACCTCACCGGCCGGCCGCAGGAACAAATCGACCTGGTGGAAGCCTACGCCAAAGCCCAAGGCCTATGGCTTGAGCAAGACGCCCCCGAGGCCAAATACTCCGAATATTTGGAACTCGACCTGTCCACCGTGGTGCCGTCTATCGCCGGCCCGAAACGCCCCCAGGACCGGATTCTCCTGTCCGAAGCCAAGGAAGCCTTCCGCCGCGACCTGCCGAATTATTGCAACGACACCGAAACCCTGCCCGCCACCACCCTCACCGGCACATTCGAGGCAAACTATAACTCCTCCCGCCCCGGTGGTGGGGAATCCGCCGCCGAGGGCGCGGAAGGCCGCCTGTCCCACCCGGTGACGATCGCCTCCCCGCAAGGCGGCGAATACACGGTGGACCACGGCATGGTGGCAATCGCCTCCATCACCTCCTGCACCAACACCTCCAACCCGTCGGTCATGGTCGGTGCCGGCCTAATCGCCCGGAAAGCCGCGGCGAAAGGCCTGAAAGCTAAGCCATGGGTGAAAACCATTTGCGCCCCCGGCTCCCAAGTGGTGGACGGCTACTACCAGCGCGCCGACCTGTGGAAAGACCTGGAGGCCCTGGGCTTCTACCTGTCCGGCTTCGGCTGCGCCTCCTGCATCGGCAACTCCGGCCCCCTCCCCGACGAGGTATCGGCCGCCATCAACGAATACGACCTCACCGCCACCGCAGTACTGTCCGGCAACCGTAACTTCGAAGGCCGCATCTCCCCCGACGTGAAGATGAACTACCTGGCCTCCCCCATCATGGTGATCGCCTATGCCATTGCCGGCACCATGGACTTCGACTTCGCCACCCAGCCGCTCGGCCAAGACCAAGACGGCAACGATGTGTTCCTCACCGACATTTGGCCATCCACGGAAGAAATCGAAGAAACCATGGCATCCGCCATTTCCCGCGAACTCTACGAGGCCGACTACGCCGACGTATTCAAGGGCGACAAGCAGTGGCAGGAACTCGACATTCCCACCGGGAAAACCTTCGCCTGGAACGAAGACTCCACCTACATCCGCAAAGCCCCCTACTTTGACGGCATGACCATGGAGCCCCAGCCAGTCACCGACATTCACGGCGCCCGGGTACTGGCAAAACTCGGCGATTCGGTCACCACCGACCACATTTCCCCCGCATCCTCCATCAAACCAGGCACCCCAGCCGCCCAATACCTCGATGCCAACGGTGTGGCCCGCAAAGACTACAACTCGCTGGGCTCCCGGCGCGGCAACCATGAGGTTATGATGCGGGGCACGTTCGCTAATATTCGGTTGCAGAACCAGTTGGTGGATATTGCTGGTGGCTACACCCGGGACTTCACCCAGGAGGGTGGCCCGCAGGCATTCGTGTTTGATGCATGCGAGAACTATAAGGCTGCCGGCATTCCGTTGGTGGTGCTCGGTGGTAAGGAGTATGGCACGGGTTCGTCTCGTGACTGGGCTGCGAAGGGCACGAATTTGTTGGGGGTGAAGGCGGTGATTACCGAGTCGTTTGAGCGGATTCACCGGTCGAATTTGATTGGTATGGGGGTCATTCCATTGCAGTTCCCAGCGGGTGAATCCCATGAGTCGTTGGGGTTGGATGGGACGGAAACGTTCGACATTACCGGCATTGAACAGCTGAATTCTGGTGTGACGCCGGAGACCGTGCATGTGACCGCGACGAAGGAGTCGGGTGATGTGGTGGAGTTTGATGCTGTGGTGCGGATCGATACTCCTGGTGAGGCGGATTATTACCGTAATGGCGGTATTTTGCAGTATGTGCTGCGTAATATGGCTAAGAGCTAGGTAAATGTTTGAGTTGGCCCGGGGTTCCCGGGCCAATAGTTTTTTAAGGAGTGGTTATGCCGGTGGTGAGTTCGTCGGAGTTGTCGCAGCGGCGGCAGGAGATATTGGACGGGGCGCGGCGCTGTTTTGCGGAGCATGGTTATGAGGGGGCGACGGTGCGCCGGTTGGAGGAGACGATTGGGAAGTCACGGGGGGCGATTTTTCATCATTTTGGGGATAAGGAAAATTTGTTTTTAGCGTTGGCACGCGAGGATGCGGCGCGGATGGCTGAGGTGGTGGCGGCGAATGGGTTGGTGGAGGTGATGCGGGACATGTTGAAGCATCCCGAGCGGCATGATTGGTTGGCCACCAGGTTGGAGATTACGAAGATGCTGCGGACGGATCCGACGTTTCGGATGCGGTGGCAGGAGCATCAGAAGGTGTTGGATGATGCGGTGCGGGCGCGGTTGACGGCGAATGCGCGGCGGGGTGGGTTGCGTAGCGATGTTGAGATTGGGGTGATTCACACGTATCTTGAAACGGTGCTTGATGGTTTTATCACTCGGTTGGCTTCGGGTGCGCCTACGGATGATTTGGAGGCCGTATTGCATTTGGTGGAATCGAGTGTGCGGAGCCAGTCGTCGGTTGAGTAAGGGAATGCGTGGGATGTTTTTGTTTGTGTCGTTGCGGCCGGCTGGTGAGTTGTATCATCAGGTGGCGGTAACGGAGTTTGCGGATTTTGTGCGGGCTACGGGTGTGGTTGATTGTGAGCATCGGATTATTGCGGAGGTGTCTGATGAGGTGGGGGATGTGTCGGGGTTTGCTGGGGTGATTGTGGGGGGTAGTTCGTTGAATGTGACGAATGATGCTTATGATGCGTATCAGGTGCATGTGCATCGGCAGCTGCGGTTGCTTGTCGACGCTGCTACGCCGGTGTTTTTCATTTGTTTCGGGGCCGGCTGGTTGGCGGATGCTACCGGGGGTCGGGTGGATCGGTCGCATGCGGAGTCGAGTGGGGGGAGTGTGGTGGAGTCATTGCCTGCCGCATTGTCGGATCCGGTGTGTGGGGGATTGCCGGATCGGTTTATGGGGTTGACGGGGCATACGGAGTCGATTGCTGAGGTGGGGCCTGGGGTGACGGTGTTGGCGTCGGGGCCGACGTGTCCGGTGCAGCTTTTCCGGTGGGGTGGGAATAAGTGGGCGTCGCAGTTTCATTGTGAGATGGATGCGGCGGCGATGGAGGCCCGCATGCGGTTTTTTATTGACTATGGTTATTTTTCCCGGGCGGATTTCGCGTCGATTGTGGCGTCGTTGGGTTCGGTTGATGTGCGGTGGGCGCATCGGGTGTTGCAGAATTTTATTTCGTATTGTTTGAGTGAAAGAGTCACTGATGTTGCCGTTTTTGCTTCTTAGTCACCGGCCGGAGGATGAGGCCGCGCATGCGGAGCATCATTCGTTTCGGCGGATCATGGGGTTGCGTTCCGAGGAATTGGTGCAGGTGCGGATGAACCTGGAGCAGCCGGAGCTTGATTTCGCGGATTATTCGGGCATTATTTTGGGTGGGGGGCCGTTTAATAACACGGATATCCGGAAGTCGGTGGTGCAGCGGCGGGTGGAGGCGTATGTGACTCCGATTGTGTCGCGGGTGGTTGCTGAGGATTTCCCGCTTTTGGGGGCGTGCTATGGGATTGGGGTGGTTGGTTCCGTGGTGGGGGCGACAATCAGTCGGGTGTTTGGGGAGAAGCCGGCGTGTATCACGGCGTCGTTGACGCCGGAAGGGGCGAAGGATCCCCTACTGGCGGGGATGCCGGCATTATTTGACACGTTGGTGGGGCATGTGGAGGCGGTTGAGGTGCTGCCTGATGAGGCAACATGTTTGGTGAATGGGACCGATTGCCCGGTGCAAATGTTTAAGGTGGGGTCGAATGTGTATGCGACCCAGTTTCACCCCGAGCTGGAGTTGCGGACGTTTATTCAACGGTTGCAGATTTATGCGGATAACGGGTATTACGAGCCGTATGAGTATGATGCGATCGTGGCGGGGGCGGCGGCCGCGAACCTGGAGACCGATAATCTGATTCTCCGTAATTTCCGGGATCTTTATGCCAGGTGAGGTGTGGCGGCGTAGCATGTGACGCATGTTTGCGATCATGACTGTTACCAGCATTGACCATGTGGGGATTATTGCCGCCGTGGCCACGGCCTGCGCCGAACTCAATATTAATATTCATAACGTGTCCCAGACACTGATGGATGATTATTTCACCATGATTCTGCACGTGGCGTTTGACGAGTCGGAGGTGGATATCACCACGATTCAGGAGAAAATGACCGAGGTGGGTGAGCGGGAGAAGCTGGTTATCCGCATTCAATCCCAGGCCATTTTTGATGCCATGAACATTATTTAGGGGGTGTGGCATGGATTTTCATCATTCATCGGGCAATATTCTCGACACCATTGCGATGATCGAGAAGTATCGGCTGGATATTCGCACGGTCACCATGGGGATTTCCCTGCTGGGGTGCATGCGATCCGCGACGAAGGACACCTGCACTACGGTGTATGACACGATCACGCGCCGGGCGGAGCACCTGGTGTCGGAGTGTGAGAAGATTGAGCGGGAATTGGGGATTCCCATTGTGAATAAGCGGATTTCGGTGACCCCGGTGGCGTTGATAGCTTCCCGGGAGCATGAGTTGGTTGCCCACGCGCTGGATGAGGCGGCGAAGGCTGTGGGGGTGAATTTCATTGGTGGGTATTCCGCCCTGGTGGAGAAGGGCATGTCGGAGAGTGACAGCCGGCTGATTGCGTCCATTCCGGAGGCGTTGGCGTCGACGGATGTGGTGTGTTCGTCGGTGAATATTGGTTCGTCCCGGGCTGGCATCAATATGGATGCGGTGCGCACTATGGGGGAGGTTATTAAGCAGGCGGCCGAATTGACGAAGGATCAGGGGGCGATTGGGTGTGCCAAGCTGGTGGTGTTCGCCAATGCGGTGGGCGATAACCCGTTCATGGCGGGGGCGTTCCATGGGGTGGAGGAGCCGGATTGTGTGGTGTCGGTGGGGGTTTCCGGCCCGGGCGTGGTGGATCGGGCATTGGGGTCCCTGGCGGGGGCTAGCCTGGATGAGGTGGCGGAGGCGATTAAGAAGGCGGCGTTTAAGATTACGCGGGCCGGCCAGTTGGTGGGCACCATGGCGTCTCAGCGGCTTCAGGTGCCGTTCGGGATTGTGGATTTGTCCCTGGCGCCGACCGCCGAATTGGGGGATTCGGTGGCGCACATCATGGAGCACATGGGGTTGTCGCAGGTGGGGACGCATGGGACGACTGCGGCGTTGGCGTTGCTCAATGATGCGGTGAAGAAGGGCGGCATGATGGCGTGTTCCCGGGTTGGGGGGTTGTCGGGGTCGTTCATTCCGGTTTCGGAGGATAAAGGCATGATCGATGCGGTGCGGGCCGGCACTATGAGCGTCGATAAGCTAGAAGCCATGACCGCTATTTGTTCGGTGGGGTTAGACATGGTGGCCATACCTGGGGACACGTCGGCGGAGCTCATTGCGGGCATGATTGCGGACGAGGCTGCGATTGGGGTGATGAACCATAAGACCACGGCGGTGCGGGTCATTCCGGTTCCCGGCATGGGCCCGGGCGACCAGGTGGATTTCGGGGGGTTGCTCGGCTACGCCCCCATCATTCCGGTGTCCATGGTGGATAATTCGGAGTTTATTCGCCGTGGGGGGTTCATTCCCGCCCCGGTGCATGGTTTCCGCAACTAAGGAACCATAGTGGCCCGATGACCGGCACGAGTGTTGCTAGAAACCATGCGCGTTTGTGCCGGTTTGGCCGGTGGTAGAGGAAATGCCAGGCGGTGAGCTTGAGGGTGATGTCTGCTGCGATAATGATCTTTTTCACGATAGTTCCACGATCTCCATGTAGTCGTCGTTCCATAAGTCCTCATCCCCGTCCGGGAGGAGAATCACCCGTTCCGGTTCAAGGGCCCGCACCGCGCCGGGGTCGTGGGTGACCAGGACGACCGCGCCGGTGTAGGTGCGGAGGGCTTGGAGTACTTGTTCCCGGGAGATGGGGTCAAGGTTATTTGTGGGCTCGTCGAGCAGTAACACGTTTGCCCGGGATGATACCAGGGCGGCGAGTGCCAGGCGGGTTTTCTCCCCACCGGATAGGGTGCCGGCCGGTTGTTGGAGTTGTTCCCCGGAGAACAGGAATGCGCCCAGCAGGCCCCGCAGGTCTTGTTCGCCGGCGTCGGGGCAGGCGGCGATGGTGTTTTCCCACACGGTTTTGTTCGGGTCAATGGTGTTGTGTTCCTGGGCGAAATAGCCGATTTTCAGCCCATGCCCGGTCACGATGCCGCCCGCCCCGTCGGTATGCTCCTCCCCCGCCAGGAGTCGCAGCAGGGTGGTTTTTCCGGCGCCGTTAAAGCCCAGCACTACCACGCGGGATTGCTTATCGACGGCTAAATCCACCCCGGCGAACACCTCCAGGGAGCCGTACATTTTCGTCAACCCGGTGGCCTGCAAGGGGGTTTTCCCACAGGGGGCGGGGGTGGGGAAAGAAATGTGGGCCACCCGGTCTTTTTGGCGAACCTTATCCGCGGAGCCCACCAACCGGTCGGCACGGGCCAGCATTTGTTTGGCGGCCGCCGCTTTTGTGGCTTTCGCCCCGAACCGGGCCGCCTGTTCTTTCAGGGCGGCCGCTTTTTTCTCCGCGTTGGCGCGCTCCCGCCGGCGGCGGGCCTCGTCGGCGGCGCGGGCCTCCAGGTAGCGTCGGTAGCCCATGTTATACACGTCCACTTCGGCGCGCACCGCGTCCAGGAACCAAATCTTATTGCACACCGCGGCGAGCAGTTTCACGTCGTGGCTGATGAGGACCAACCCACCCTCGTGTTTGGCTAAAAACTCCCGCAGCCACATGATGGAATCCGCATCCAGGTGGTTTGTAGGCTCGTCCAGCAGGAGGGTGGTGGTGGATTTCCCGGAACCGGCGGAGGCCGCGAACAGGATTTGCGCCAGCTCCACCCGGCGCCGCTGCCCCCCGGATAGGGTTTTCAGGGGCTGGTCCAGCACCCGGGCCGGCAGCCCTAGGGTGTCGCAGATTTGGGCGGCTTCCGCGTTGCCTTCGTAGCCGCCGAGGGAATGGTAACGTTCTTCCAGGCGGGCGTATTTTTTGATCGCCTGGTCGCGGCGGCGGGGGTCCTCGGTGGTTTCCATGATTTCCTGCTGCCGATCCATGTTCCGCATGATGGTGTCTAGGCCGCGGGCGGAGAGAACCCGGTCCCGGGCGGTTTGTTCCAGGTTTCCTTCCCGGGAATCCTGGGGTAGGTAACCAATCTCCCCGGAGCGGGTGACCGAGCCGCCGTAGGGTTCGGTTTCGCCCGCCAGTATGCGCATGGTGGTGGTTTTTCCGGCGCCGTTGCGACCCACCAGGCCAATGCGGTCACCGGGTTGGACTCGGAGCTGTTGTTTAGGGGCGGTTAAGAGGGTCCTGGCACCCACCCGAACTTCAAAGTCATTGGTCACGATCACAAGCGAAAATACTAGCACCCTGTGGTGACGGGCAGTTAATGATATACCTTTTAGACAAAAAGTCAAGTGGTAGCAGAATAAAAAACCAGCCTGTGGATAACTTTGGCCAGTTTTCTGTGCCTGAGCTTAACAATCCACAGGTTTTCGTTGGGGTGGTTGCGTAGCCGGAATGCTTCGGCTTAGCTGGGAGTTATGAGCCCCATACAGCAGATTTTGCAGCGCAGAGCGGCGGAAGACTCCGCCCTCCTGTTGCATATCGCTTCCGAGAAACCGTCGGCAAGCGACCTTGCCGCGTGGGGCCGTATCACCCTCAAACGGGCCCACCGCATGCTTTGGGTTGTGAAGGTGCTTGGTAGGGTGCTGCTCACGAAGCTTACCAGCCGCCATCTCAGCTACGACGAGATCGACATTATTGCTTCCGGGCTGAATAAACTCACTGGCACCGACACGGATCGGGTGAAACTTGTGGATGATTTCTGTGAGCAGGCCGCCAAGGTGCTCCCCCACGAGCTGGAGCAGCATGTGAAGCAAACCGTGGCGAACCTTACCGCGCATCGGAATCATCCCCGGCTTGCCTTCAATAAGACCGCGGACGCGAACAATCACCTTTACTTCCAAGGGACCGGGCCCGCCGAACTGGTGGCTGCGGTAGAAACCGAGCTGGTAGCCACCGCCAATGCGCTGCGCACCGACAGCATGAAGTTCTCGGAAGCAATGTTCCACGCCCTGGTGCGGAAAGTCCTCCACCCTTCCGGGAAAACCACCGACCCGTTCCTCCCCTACCGTAACTGCTATGTGATCGTGTTGGATCCCACCCTGCGCTACCATGCTGATGGCAAAGTCATGACCACCACGGGCGCGCTTGTCGACGTCAAAGACCTCGTCAACCAGAAGCTGCAACCCTACGGCTATGCGGTCGCCTACGCCCTAAGCACCGGGGGTGACTACGAGCACATTGGGACCTACGGGGTGCAGCGCTTCTTCAACCAGCATCAACGCTTTGTCGGTTCCCTGGAGCACCCCATTTGCGCCTATCCCGGGTGTGACCGTCCGGCAAAAACCTGCCAGGCCCACCATGTGCAGGCCGCGGCCCTGGGCGGTCCCACCCTCCTATCGAATTATGCGCCACTATGCGCGGTGCATAACGGTCAGAACGATGACGACCCCAGTAAACCACCCAAAAACGGTCGGATCGAATTCGACCCGGCAACCCGAGTTCCGGGGCTGCGCAGGTTTCCCGGGGACCCATTGCGGTATAACCTCAACCCGGTCACGATAAAAGGAATCCGCAGATATTTAGCATATCTGCGGGGTGAAGGGTACGCGGCTTCCTTCCGGGACTAGACGTTGAAGCCGAGGGCGCGTAATTGGTCCCGCCCTTCCTCGGTGATCATGTTCGGCCCCCATGGGGGCATCCACACCCAGTCCAGTGTGAGGTTTTCTACCACCCCACTGCGCAACACTTCGTGCTGTGCCTGTTCTTCCAGATCATCGGTGAGCGGGCAGGCAGGGCTGGTCAGGGTCATCTCAATGTGTGCGTCCACACCGTTTTCGATCCAAATGTTGTAAACCAACCCCAGGTCTACAACGTTGATGCCTAATTCGGGGTCGATGACGTCCCGCATGCACTCTTTAACTTCGTCTCGCTTCCGATCGTCTTCCGGGGTTTGTTTCGGAATGTCCGCCAGGTCGGTGCGGGTTGGGATGCCGTTTTCTTCTGTCATTCCTGTTCCTCCATTGATTCTGCCGCCGCTGCCTGGAATGCTTTCCAGCCCAGCAGGGCGCATTTCACACGTGCCGGGTATTGCGACACCCCGCTGAAGGCGATGCCGTCCCCGATTATTTCGTCGTCACCCGCGTAGTGGCCGCGGGAGGTGATCATTTTTTCAAATTCCGCCAACTTATCCAGTGCTTCCGGCAGGGGCTTGCCGACGATTTCTTCCGCCATCACGGACACGGATGCCTGGGAGATGGAACAACCGGTAGCATCATAGGACACATCAACCACGGTCTGTTTATCGTCGGAAAGCTTTATCCGGAGGGTGAGTTCGTCGCCGCAGGAGGGGTTCACATGGTGCACTTCGGCATCAAAGGGAGCTTTCAACCCTGCGTGCGTGGGGTTCTTGTAGTGGTCCAGGATAACTTCCTGGTACATGGATTCAAGGTTCACGTTCAAACCAATCCTAATTCACTCCGAAAAATTCCCGGGCGGCCCGCACCGCCGACGCTAACGCATCCACTTCCGGGAAAGTGTTGTAGAAGTAGAACGATGCGCGGGCGGTGGATTGCACCCCTAAACTCCGGTGGATGGGCCAGGCGCAATGGTGCCCTACCCGGATGCTCACGCCGTGGTCGTCGAGAACCTGGCCGAGGTCGTGCGGGTGGATGCCGTCGACAAGGAAGCTAATGGCGGCACCCCGCGCGTCTGCGGTAGTGGGTCCCACAATCGTCACTCCGGGAATTTCCTGGAGTTTTTCCAACGCGTAGGCAGTCAGCCGGTGCTCGTGCTCGGCAATGTTCGCCATGCCGATTTCCCGGAGGAACCCAACTGCCGCGCCCAAACCCACAACCTGGCTGGTCATTTGGGTGCCGGCCTCAAAGCGTTGCGGTGGGGGCGCGAAGGTGCTTTTGTCCATTGTCACAATTTCGATCATGGATCCGCCGGTCAAAAACGGGGGCAGCTGCGCCAGCCGCTCCGCCTTGCCGTAGAGCGCCCCCACCCCGGTGGGTCCGCACATTTTATGGCCGGAGAATGCCGCGAAATCCACATCCAGGGCGTGGAAATCCACCGGCATGTGCGGTACGGACTGGCAGGCGTCCAACACCACCAGGGCGCCTACCGCGCGGGCTCGTGCCACCAGGGTTGGCACATCCGTAACCGCCCCGGTCACATTCGACTGATGGGTGAACGCCACTACTTTCACCGTGTCGTCCAATTCCAGGGAATCCATGTCAATACGGCCGTCTTCGGTGGTGGTATACCATTTCAGCGTCGCCCCGGTGCGGCGGCACAGTTCCTGCCATGGAACCAGGTTTGCGTGGTGCTCCAGTTCCGTGACCACAACGGTGTCCCCAGCCGTGAGCTGGTCGCCCAGCGTGTACGCCACCAGGTTTAGTGCCTCGGTGGCGTTTTTAGTAAACGCAATTTCCTCGTCGGCCGCGCCCACAAACGCTGCAATGTCGGCGCGGGCCTGTTCGTAGGCGTCGGTGGCTTCTTCTGCCAACTGGTATGCGCCCCGGTGCACCGGGGCGTTATGGCCGAGTACGAAGTCTTCCTCCGCCCGCCATACCCGCAGTGGCCGCTGGCTGGTCGCCCCAGAGTCGAGGTACACCAGGGGTTTATTCCCCCGGACGGTGCGGGACAGGATGGGGAATTCTGCACGGATAGCTGCCTCGTTGAGTGTGCCATCCGGATTGTGAAAACTAGTCATAATTTCTCGGAAGGGTTAGGCGAGGAACCGGTCGTATCCGTGCTCTTCCAGCTCGTCGGCCAATTCGGCACCGCCGGAGGTCACAATCTTGCCGTCGGCGAACACGTGCACGAAGTCGGGTTTCACATAGTTGAGGATCCGCTTGTAGTGGGTAATCATGATGATCCCACCACCGGTTTCTTTCTGATAGTTGTTAATGCCCTCGGAAACAATGCGGAGCGCATCCACATCCAGCCCAGAGTCGGTCTCATCCATGACGGCAAATTTTGGTTTCAGCAAATCCAGCTGCAATACTTCGTGCCGTTTCTTCTCGCCCCCGGAGAAGCCTTCATTGACGGACCGTTCCGAGAATGCTTTGTCAATGTGTAGCCGGTTTTGGGCTTCTTTCACTTCTTTCACCCATTCCCGGAGTTTCGGGGCTTCCCCCCGCACCGCGGTGGCGGCGCTGCGCAGGAAGTTCGCCATTGACACTCCGGGGATTTCGGTGGGGTATTGCATTGCCAGGAACAGCCCGGCACGGGCGCGCTCGTCAACATCCATGTCGAGGAGATTTTCGCCGTCGAGGAGGACTTCCCCGTCGGTGATTTCGTAGCGGGGGTGGCCGGCCAGGGTGTAGGCGAGGGTGGATTTCCCGGAACCGTTGGGGCCCATGATGGCGTGGATTTCCCCGGATTTGATGGTGAGGTCCACACCCTTCAGGATGGGTTTCGGTTCGGAGTTTTCGTCGTTAGGGATGACTTGGGCGTGAAGATTACGGATTTCAAGTGTGCTCATGTGTGTTCCTATGCGTGCTGTTGGAGGGCTTCTAGTTCGGCGGCAACCCGGTTTTCCAGGTCTTCCCGGATGGCGGCCACGGGGATGCGACCGATGACTTCGGAGAAGAATCCGCGGACGATGAGTCGTCGGGCTTCTTCCGGGGGGATGCCGCGGGCCCGCAGGTAGAATTCTTGTTCGTCGTCGAAGCGGCCGACGGTGGCGGCGTGGCCGGCGCCGATGATTTCGCCGGTTTCGATTTCTAGGTTGGGTACGGCGTCGGCGCGGGCGCCTTCGGTGAGTACGAGGTTACGGTTTGCTTCGTACGTGTCGGTGCCCTGCGCGTTGGCGCGGATGAGCACGTCCCCCACCCAGGCGGTGCGGGCTTCTGGTTTCTTGGAAGAGGGGTCGGCTTGGAGGGCGCCTTTGTAGAGTACGTTGCTGCGGCAGTTGGGTACCGCATGGTCAACGAGGAGGCGTTGTTCGAAGAATTGGCCGTCGTCGGCGAAGTACACGCCGAGGAGTTCCGCATCGCCGCCGGAGCCGGTGAATCGGACTCGGGGGATGATGCGTACCACGTTGCCGCCGAAGAGGGCTACCGAGTGCCGGAGGGTGCTGTCTCGCCCAAGTACGGCGGTGTGCCCGGAAAGGTGGATGGCGTCGTCGTCCCAGGAGGCGTCGGTGATGACGGTGAGTTTCGCGTTATCGCCGATGACGAATTCCACATTGTCGGCATGGGTGCCGCTGCCTTGGTAGTGCAGGTTGACGACGGCCTCGGCACCTTCTTCTACTTCAACAACGATGTGGGCGAAAGTGGTGTGGTCGGCGCCTGCCCCGGTGGTGGTGATTTGTACCGGTTCGGTGGTGACCGTGCCGGCGGCAAATTTCACATAGTAGGCTTCCCTGGCGGAGGTGAAGGCTTGGGCCCCTACCCGGTCGACGGGGGCGGCACTGCGGCCCACCCGGGGGTCGGTTTTGGAAATTTTCTCGGAAGGGGTTCCGGTGATTTCCACGTTTTCTGTTGTTTGGGCCGGGAAGGTGCCGTTGTGGAGCCCGTTCAGGCGTCGTAACGGCACGAAGCGCCAGACTTCGTCTTTGCCGTGGGGAATGTCGAAGTCATCCACGTTGAAGGAGGTGAATAGGTCGCCTTTGGTGTTGTGGACTGTTGCGTTTTTTACAGTTTCAGCCATGGTGGTTACCCCACCGATCCTTCCATTTGCAGTTCGATCAGCCGGTTGAGTTCTAGGGCGTATTCCATGGGGAGTTCTTTGGCGATGGGTTCGACGAATCCGCGGACGATCATGGCCATGGCTTCGTCTTCTTTAATGCCGCGGGACATGAGGTAGAACAGTTGTTCTTCCGAGACTTGGGAGACGGTGGCTTCGTGCCCTAGGGACACGTGGTCGTTACGGATGTCGTTGTAGGGGTAGGTGTCGGTGCGGGAAATGCTGTCGACGAGGAGGGCGTCGCATTCCACGTTGGAGGTGGAATGGTGGGCGTTCGCGTTGATGCGCACCAAACCCCGGTAGGCGGCGCGGCCCCCGCCGCGGGCCACGGATTTCGACACAATGTTGGAGGAGGTGTGGGGGGCCATGTGCACCATTTTTGCCCCGGTGTCTTGGAATTGGCCTTCGCCGGCGAATGCCACGGAGAGCACTTCGCCTTTGGCATGGGGGCCGGTCATCCACACGGCGGGGTATTTCATGCTGACTTTGGAGCCGATATTGCCGTCCACCCATTCCATGGTGGCGCCTTCTTCGCATTTGGTGCGTTTCGTCACCAGGTTGTAGACGTTGTTGGACCAGTTTTGGATGGTGGTGTAGCGGCACCGGCCGCCTTTTTTCACGATGATTTCCACCACTGCGGAGTGGAGGGAGTCGGTTTTGTAGATTGGGGCGGTGCAGCCTTCCACGTAGTGGACGTAGGCGTCTTCGTCCACGATGATGAGGGTGCGTTCGAATTGGCCCATGTTTTCCGTGTTGATGCGGAAATACGCTTGGAGGGGGATTTCCACGTGGACGCCTTTGGGAACGTAGACGAAGGACCCGCCGGACCACACTGCGGTGTTGAGGGCGGCGAATTTGTTGTCCCCGGGTGGGATGATGGTGCCGAAGTATTCCTGGACTAGGTCTGGGTGTTCTTTCAGCGCGGTGTCGGTGTCGAGGAAGATGACGCCTTGCCGTTCGAGGTCTTCCCGGATTTGGTGGTAGACGACTTCGGATTCGTATTGGGCTGCGACACCGGCGACGAGGCGTTGTTTTTCTGCCTCGGGGATGCCGAGTCGGTCGTAGGTGTGTTTAATGTCTTCCGGGAGTTCTTCCCAGCTTTCGGCTTGTTTTTCGGTGGATCGGACGAAGTATTTAATGTTGTCGAAGTCGATTTCGGAAAGGTCGGCTCCCCAGGTGGGTAGGGGTTTTTTCTCGAAGAGGCTGAGGGCTTTGAGCCGGTGTTCGAGCATCCATTCGGGCTCGTTTTTTTTGGCGGAGATGTCGCGGACGACTTCTTCGCTGAGGCCGCGGCGGGCTTTTTGGCCGGCTTCGTCGGAGTCGTGCCAACCGTAGTTGTAGGGGCCAATTGATTCGATGATCTCGTCGTCGGTTGCCGGTTGAGTCATGAATCGCTCCTTTCGTTGGGGGTGAGAGGAATGTTGGTGGTGCACACGTCGTTGCCGTTGGCAATGGATGCGAGCGGTTGGACGTGTTGGCCTAAGAGTGCGGCGATTACTTCGTGTTCGGCCTCGCATAATTCGGGGAATTGTGCAGCGACTTCCGCTATGGGGCAGTGATGTTGGCAGATTTGCAGGCTGTGGTTGGCGCTGGCGATGGTGGCCGCGTATCCGTTGCGGCTGAGTGCGTCGACAAGCGCGTGGGCGGCGTGTTCTATGGTGTCGTCGTCACGCTTGTCGACGTCGGACACCAGGTCGCGGGCTCGTTTACGGGCGAATGCTTTGACCGCCTCGTCGCCCCCGGTTTCCCGGAGGGTTGCTAGTGCTTGTGCTGCCAGGGAATCGTAGTCGTGGCCGAAAAGGGCTCGCCCTTGGGGGGTGAGCCGAAACGCCTTGGCCGGCCGGCCGCGACCGCCGCTGGGTTTTTTCGTTGTTACCAGCTCCGCGTATTCGTCGTCGATCAAGGCGTCGAGGTGGCGGCGGATACCGGCGGCTGATAGTCCAAGAGTGTGAGCCAATTGTGTGGCGGTTATGGTGCCCGCCCGCAGCATGGTCAGCATGATAAGGTGCCGAGTTTCCCCTTCCGTGGATCGGTGGGTCATGGAACGTACACCTCCTTCAAAACTCTTTAAGACAACACTAGTGTTCCCTAAATCGGCACTAGTTACAAGCTGCATTTTTCATCACTGCCACTAGCAGGATTATTTAGGACACCCTTTGCATGTGGGGAAGCCATTACAATCGGCTGCTATGACGAGTCGACGCGTAGCCTGGTGGAATTATTTCCGGACGATCTTTCCCCGTTTCGGCAAAGCCGGGTCGCGTTCGGCATTATTGCATAACCCGGATGCGGAGTATCGGCACGCATCGCTGCTGGTGACAACCGCCACTGGGGTGGATTTGATTTCTCCGAACCGGGATGGGAGTGTGCGGGTTTCGGGCCCGGACCGGTCCCGCAGTAACCCGTACCAGCTGCCCACGCTCACGTTCTCGGAGCTGCGACGGTTTGCGTTTTTGCGGTGGTTAGGCACGCTGGGGGCATTATTGTTGGGGTTTGGCGGGTTGGGGGCTGGGGCGATGCCGGTGATGAATAACCCGTATGAGGATTTTCCCGGAGGGGCGCTTATCACCCGGATGCTGCAAACTTCTACGGCGTTGTGTTTCATTGGCATTGGGCTGATTGTGGTGGCATGGCTGGTCATGGCCCCGTTTACGGGGGTGACGTTGCGGCATGGGCGGCCGCACGCCGGGGTGTTGAGCATGTCGATGATTCGGCGGACGTTTGTGGCGTGGACGTTGCCGATTGTGGCGGGTGCGCCGCTGTTTACGCAGGATATTTATTCGTATTTGGCGAATGGGTCGATTGTGGTGCAGGGGTTGGACCCGTATTCGGCGGGGCCGATTGATTTATTGGGGACGGAGAATCTGCTGGCCCGGTCGGTGCCGTTGATTTGGGCGCATTCACCCAGCCCGTATGGGCCGGTGGCGTTGGGGGCGGCGGCGGTGATTAGTTGGGTGACGAACGACAGTGTGGTGGCTGGGGTGTTTGCGCACCGGCTGTTGTCGTTGGGGTGTGTGGCGCTCATTGGGTGGGCGGTAG
Organism: uncultured Corynebacterium sp.; assembly: GCA_963552855.1. Classification (GTDB taxonomy): domain Bacteria; phylum Actinomycetota; class Actinomycetes; order Mycobacteriales; family Mycobacteriaceae; genus Corynebacterium. The sequence continues at coordinate 18,601 of CAUVMZ010000033.1, forward strand.
TGCAGTTGGCCCGCCGGTGCGGGGTGATTCCGCAGGCTGCGGTGTGGTTGGGGGTGCTCAACCCGTTGACGATTCTGCATTTGGTGGGTGGGATCCATAATGAGGCGATTTTATTGGGGTTGCTGCTGGTGGGGGTGGAGTTGGGCCTGCGGGGGGCGGATCGGCTGCGGCTTGATTTGGTGGGCCAGGGGGTGTGGTTGATTGCGATGAGCGGGTTTTTGATAAGTTGCGCGGGCATGGTGAAGGTGACAGGGTTTGTAGGGTTGGGGTTTACCGGCATGGCGGTGGCCCGGGTGATTCGGCAGCCCCGGCTGGTGGCGATCGGGATAGCGGTGGCGGCACAAGTGTTGGTGTTGGTGCTGTCGGTGGTGGTGGTGACGTGGGTGACGGGCATTGGGGTGGGGTGGATTAGTGGTCAGGGTGGGGCGACAACGATTCGGAGTTGGCTGAGTTTCACCACGGCGATTGGGGTATCGTTCGGGTGGATTGGGCAAATGTTGAAGTTGGGGGATCACACTGAGGCGATTTTGTTGGTGACCCGGTCGG
>CAUVMZ010000034.1:0-19081 GCA_963552855.1 uncultured Corynebacterium sp.
GTTGGATGGGGAAAATGAGGGTGCGTTTGTCCCGGTTGGCTACCGAGACGAAGACGGTGCCGGTGGTGGGGAGGGCGCCGAAGGCTGCCTGTTCGGCTTTGGCGTAGGCAGCGCCGAAGTTGTCGGCGAGGCCCATGACTTCGCCGGTGGATTTCATTTCCGGGGAGAGGAGAGTGTCGAGGGAGGTGCCGTCGGGGCGGCGGAACCGGTTGAAGGGGAGGACGGCTTCTTTCACGGCGATGGGGGCGTCGAGAGGCAGGGAGCCGCCGTCGTAGTCGGTGGGGATGAGTCCTTCGGCTTTGAGTTGGGCGATGGTGGTGCCGGTCATGATGCGGGCGGCGGCTTTGGCGAGGTGGACGCCGGTGGCTTTGGAGACGAAGGGGACGGTGCGGGAGGCGCGGGGGTTGGCTTCGATGACGTAGAGGATGTCGTCTTTGAGGGCGAATTGGACGTTCATGAGGCCGTGGACGCCGATGCCGTGGGCGAGGGCGACGGTGGAGGCGCGGACTTTGTCGATGTCTTCGGGGCCGAGGGTCATGGGTGGGAGGGCGCAGGCGGAGTCGCCGGAGTGAATGCCGGCTTCTTCGATGTGTTCCATGACGCCGGCGAGGTAGACGTCGGTGCCGTCGCAGAGGGCGTCGACGTCGATTTCGATGGCGTTGTCGAGGAATCGGTCGACGAGGACGGGATGGTCGGAGGTGATTTCGGTGGCTCGTTGAATGTAGTCGGCGAGGGAGGGTTCATCGTAGACGATTTCCATGCCGCGGCCGCCGAGGACGTAGGAGGGGCGGACGAGGACGGGGTAGCCGATGTGGTTGGCGACGTTTTTAGCTTCGGCGAAGCTGGTGGCGGTGCCGAAGGCGGGTGCGGGGAGGTTGGCGGCGTGGAGTACTTCACCGAATTCGCCGCGGTCTTCGGCGAGGTTGATGGCTTCGGGAGTGGTGCCGATGACTGGGACGCCGGCGTCGCGGAGTTTTTCGGCGAGTCCGAGGGGGGTTTGGCCGCCGAGTTGGACGATGACGCCGGCGACGGTGCCGGATTGGGTTTCGGCGTGGTAGACCTCCATGACGTCTTCGAAGGTGAGGGGTTCGAAGTAGAGGCGGTCGGCGGTGTCGTAGTCGGTGGAGACAGTTTCGGGGTTGCAGTTGACCATGACGGTTTCGTATCCGACGCGGGAGAGTTCTAGGGCTGCGTGGACGCAGGAGTAGTCGAATTCGATGCCTTGGCCGATGCGGTTGGGGCCGGAGCCGAGGATGATGATTTTTTCTTTGGTGGTTTGGGGGGTGACTTCGGTTTCGGCGGCGGGGTCGAGTTCGTAGCTGGAGTAGTAGTAGGGGGTGGTGGCTTCGAATTCGGCGGCGCAGGTGTCAACGGTTTTGAAGACGGGTCGGATGCCGAGGGACCAGCGGAGTCGGCGGACGCCGTCTTCGCCGGCGAATTCTGGTCGGAGGGCGGCAATTTGGCGGTCGGAGAGTCCGTAGTATTTGGCGCGGCGGAGGAGGTGTTCGTCGAGGACTCGGGCGGTGACGAGTTCGTCGCGGAATTGGACGAGGTTGCCCAGTTCGGCGAGGAACCAGGGGTCGATGCCGGAGGCTTGGTGGACTTGGTCGATGGTGGCGCCGAGTCGGAGGGCGAGTTCGACGTCGTACATGCGGCCTTCGGTGGGTCGGTTGAGGTCGGCGAGGATGGCGTCGATGTTGGTGGCCCGGTCGCCGGCGAAGGTTTCGTCGGGGATGGTCCAGAAGCCGGCTTGTTTGTTTTCGAGGGAGCGCATGACTTTGCCGAGGGCGGCAATGTAGTTGCGTCCTAGGGCCATGGCTTCGCCGACGGATTTCATGGTGGTGGTGAGGGTGTCATCGGCGCCGACGAATTTTTCGAAGGCGAAGCGGGGGGCTTTGACGACTACGTAGTCGAGTGTGGGTTCGAATGCGGCGGGGGTGATGCCGGTGATGTCGTTGGTGATTTCGTCGAGGGTGTAGCCGATGGCAAGTTTGGCGGCGATTTTTGCGATGGGGAATCCGGTGGCCTTGGATGCGAGGGCGGAGGAGCGGGAGACTCGGGGGTTCATTTCGATGGTGATGAGTCGGCCGGTTGTGGGGTTGAGGGCGAATTGGATGTTGCAGCCGCCGGTGTCGACGCCGACTTCGCGGATGATGGCGATGCCTTGGTCGCGCATTTTTTGGTATTCGCGGTCGGTGAGGGTCATGGCTGGTGCGACGGTTACGGAGTCGCCGGTGTGGACGCCGAGGGCGTCGACGTTTTCGATGGAGCAGATGACGACGACGTTGTCGGCGCCGTCGCGCATGAGTTCGAGTTCGTATTCTTTCCAGCCGAGGATGGATTCTTCGATGAGGACGTTGGCTTCGGGGGAGGCTGCGAGGCCACCGCCGGCGATTCGTTCGAGGTCTTCGGGGGTGAAGGCGAGGCCGGAGCCGAGACCACCCATGGTGAAGGAGGGTCGGACGACGACAGGGAGGCCGAGTTCGGCGACGGTTTCGTGGACTTCGTCCATGGTGTGGCAGACGCGGGAGCGGGCGGATTCGCCGCCGATTTTTGCGACAATGTCTTTGAATTTTTGGCGGTCTTCGCCGCGTTCGATGGCGTCGATGTCGGCGCCGATGAGTTCGACGTTGTATTTTTTGAGGGAGCCGCGGCGGTCGAGTTGGATGGCGGCGTTGAGGGCGGTTTGGCCGCCGAGGGTGGCGAGGACTGCATCGATGGGGTGCCCTTGCGCGATTTCTTTTTCAAATATGCGTTCGATGTATTCGGCTTCGATGGGTTCCACGTAGGTGTGGTCGGCGAATTCGGGGTCGGTCATGATGGTGGCCGGGTTGGAGTTAATGAGGGTGACTCGCATGCCTTCTTCTTTGAGTACTCGGCAGGCTTGGGTGCCGGAGTAGTCGAATTCGCAGGCTTGGCCGATGACGATGGGGCCGGAGCCGATGACCAGGACGTGGTGGATGTCGTTACGCTTGGGCATGAGTTCTTGCTTCCTAGTTGTTGTGGGGTGGTTTGTGGTGGTTATCGGCGGTTTGTCCGGGTTAGTGGGTTTTGTGGTTGGCCATGAGGGTGATGAATTGGTCGAAGAGTGGGTTGGCGTCGTGGGGGCCGGCGGCGGATTCGGGGTGGTATTGCACCGAGTAGGCGAGTCCTGAGGTGAGGGCGACACCTTCCACAGTCCCGTCGTTCAAACAGGTGTGCGTGACTTGGGCGTCGCCGTAGGGGGTGGTGAAGGTGGTGCCGACGGTGCCTTCGAGGGCGAAGCCGTGGTTTTGTGAGGTGATGTCGATGGTTCCGGTGAGGTGGTTGAGTACGGGGACGTTGATGCCGCGGTGCCCGAATTTCATTTTGTAGGTGTTGAGTCCTAGGGCGCGTCCAAGGATTTGGTTGCCGAAGCAGATGCCGAAGAAGGGGATTTTTGCGGCGAGGATGTCGCGGACGATGCCGACCATGGTGTCGGCGGTGGCGGGGTCGCCGGGCCCGTTGGAGACGAATACGCCGTCGGGGTGGTATGCGGCGATGTCGGCGTATGGGGTGTTGGCGGGGACGACGATGGTGCGGATGCCGCGGTGGGCGAAGTTGCGGGGGGTGTTGGTTTTGATGCCCATGTCGTAGGCGACGACTGTGAATTTGTGTTCGCCGATGGGTTCGACGATGTAGGGTTCGGTGGTGCTGACTTGTTCGGCGAGGTCGAGTCCGGCCATGGCGGGTTGTGATCGCACAGTTTCGATGAGCTTTTCGACGGGTTGATCTGCCGCTTCCCCGGAGAAAATGCCGGCGGAGATGGACCCAAAATTCCGCAGGTGACGAACAATCGTTCGGGTGTCGACGCCGGCGATGCCGATGATGTTTTGGGCGATCATTTCGTCTTCGAGGCTGCGGGTGGCCCGCCAGCTGGAGACCTGGGCGGAGAGGTCCCGGATGACTAAGCCTGCCACCCAGATGCGGGAGCCGCGGGATTCGTCGTCTTCATCGTTCCAGCCGGTGTTGCCGATTTGAGGGGCAGTGGCGACAACGATTTGCCGATGGTAGGAGGGGTCGGTCATGGTCTCTTGGTAGCCGGTCATGGCGGTGGTGAACACGGCTTCCCCAAGGGTGGTGCCGGTGGCGCCGAAGCTGGTGCCGGTGAAGACTTTCCCGTCGGCAAGCACGAGGCGTGCGGTGGTGCGGTGGTGTGTCACGGTGGGACCTTTCGTTGTGTCTAGTTTCGAGGGGCTTGGGCTTCACCGTTGACGCAGGTCAGTCGGCCGCGGAGGATGGTGGTGGTGACTTTGGTGGTGAATTCCATGTTTTCGTAGGGGGTGTTGTCCGCCTTGGATGCCAGGTCATCGGCGGAAACGGTCCAGGTTTTACCCGGGTCGACGATGGTAAGGTTGGCGGGCTCGCCGGCGGCGATGGGGCGGCCGTGGCCGGGAAGCTGGACGATTTCAGCAGGTCGTTCGCTCATGACTTTCGCCACGAACCGCCAGTCGGCCAAGCCGGATTTGACGAAGAGTTCCGCGACAATGGCCAGGGAGGTTTCCAAGCCGAGCATGCCGGGGCGGGCATGCTCGAATTCGCAGCATTTTTCTTCCGACCCGTGGGGGGCGTGGTCGGTGGCAACGCAGTCCACAATGCCTTCGAGAAGGGCGTCCCGAAGGGCAATGGTGTCGTCGGCTTCCCGGAGGGGCGGGTTGACCCGGTTGACGCCGTCGTACGTCGTCAAGCGTTCGTCGGTAAGCAGCAGGTGGTGGGGGGTGACTTCGGCAGTGAGGGGGATGCCTTGGTCTTTGGCCCACCGCACGAGTTTGACCGTGCCGCGCGTCGATGCGTGGCAGATATGCATGCGACTGCCGTAGTCGCGGCATAGGAGGGCGTCCCGGGCCACGACGGCTTCCTCGGCGACCCGCGGCCAGCCGCGCAACCCCAGCTTGGCGGCGATTTCGCCTTCGTGCGCGACCGCGCCTTCGGTCAGCCGGGGGTCTTCGCAGTGTTGGGCCAGGAGCACGTCGAAGCCTTTGGCGTATTCGATGGCCCGCCGCATGATTTGGGGGTTGTCGACGCATTTGCCGTCATCGGAGAAGAGCCGCACTTTCGCATCGGAGTGCACCATCATGCCAAATTCGGTGAGTTCTTTACCAGCCAGGCCTTTGGTGATGGATCCCACCGGGTGCACGTCGCACAAGCCGATGGCTTGGCCCTTGTACCACACGGATTCGGCGATGACCGGCTGGTCCATGACCGGGTTGGTGTTTGCCATGGTGAACACCGCGGTAAACCCGCCTTTCGCGGCGGCGGCAGAACCAGTGGCTATGGTTTCGGTATCTTCCCGGCCGGGTTCCCGCAAGTGCACATGAATGTCCACCAGGCCAGGCAGGAGCACATTATTTTCCCCGTCGATCACCCGGTCGGCGGTGGTAGCGGTGGTGCCAACCTCGGTGATGACCCCGTCGGTAATAAGCACGCTTACGGGTTCGCCTTCCCCGTAGGGGCGAACATTGGTGATGAGGAGGGTGCCGGGTTCGGCGTCGGCAAGTTCCCCGGTTGCTGGATAGTTCATGGTTGTACTCATTATGGAAAGTTTTCTCCTAGAAGCCGGGGCTGTCGGTGCTGGCGATGAGGGTGAACAGGACCGCCATGCGCACGTGCACCCCATTGGATACCTGCTGCAACACTGCCGTGCGGGGGGCGTCGGCGACCGCGTAGTTGATTTCCATGCCGCGCAGCATGGGGCCGGGGTGCATGATGATTGCGGAGTCTTTCATCCGGGACTCGCGCTCCTTGCTCATGCCATACAGGGTCGCGTATTCCCGGTGGGAGGGGAAGAACCCACCCTGCATGCGTTCCTGCTGGACTCGCAGCATCATCACCACGTCGGCGTCGGCGATCTCGGAGTCCATGGTGTAGCTAACCCGGACCGGCCAATTTTCTACCCCGGTGGGCATGAGGGTGGGTGGGGCCACCAACACCACCTCGGCGCCTAAGGTGCTGAATAGATCCACGTTGGAGCGCACCACCCGCGAATGCAGGCAGTCCCCCACGATCACGATTTTTTTGCCGGAAATTTCCCCGATGCGTTGCCGCATGGTGACCGCGTCGAGGAGCGCCTGGGTGGGGTGCTGGTGGGCGCCGTCCCCGGCGTTAATCACCGACGGCCCGTTCCCGCCGGGCGCCACCCACTGCGCCAACTGTTGGGCTGCCCCGGAGGAGGAGTGGCGGATGATGAGGGCGTCCGCCCCGATGGCGCTGAGGGTGAGCCCGGTGTCTTGGAGGGATTCGCCCTTACGCACCGAGGAGGAGGATGCGGAAATGTTAATCACGTCCGCGCTCATCCATTTTCCGGCGGTCTCAAACGAGGAGCGGGTGCGGGTGGAGTTTTCGTAGAAGAGGGTGAAAATGGTGCGGCCGCGCAGGGTGGGGAGTTTTTTCAGCTCCCGGCCTTCCAGGGCCTCACGGAACCGGTCGGCCTCGTCCATTAACCCGATGATGTCGTCTTTGCCCAGGTCACCGATGCTGAGTAGGTGTTTCATGGTTATGCTTTCCTCACTGTTCTCCCCCACCGGCAGGCCTAGCCTGGTGGGATTCCGCTCGGCCTGCCGGGGCGGCTGGTTCCGAGGATCGGGTAAGCAGCACACCGTCGCGCCCGTCGATGTCCGCGAGCAGCACCGTCACGTCCTCGCTTCGGGCGGTGGGGAGGTTTTTGCCCACGTAGTCGGCGCGGATGGGAAGCTGCCGGTGCCCCCGGTCGACCAGCACCGCCAGCTGCACTGTGTCGGGTCGGCCCAGGTCGCGGAGGGCGTCTAAAGCGGCACGGATGGAACGGCCGGAAAACAGCACATCGTCAACCAGGATGATATTGGTGCCGTCGATCTTGTCGATGGGAATGTTGGTTTTCTGTAATGCCCGGTGGGGTTTATTGCGCAGGTCATCACGATACAAGGTGATATCGAGGCTGCCCACGGGGACGGTCACCCCGGTGAATTGGTGAATTTTTTCCGCCAGTCGGCGTGCTAAGGGTACGCCACCAGAGGGAATACCGAGGAGCAACAGCGGCTGAGCATTGGTGGAGTCGACTGCGGTTTTTTCAATAATCTGGTGCGCGATGCGTGCGATGGTGCGTGACACGTCTTCGCTGCTGAGCAGTTCGATGGTGTCGGCGGCTGGGTCGCTCATCGTGACCTCCTTTCCCGCCTCACTGTGCGGTCCGTTAAAGGATTGGTCGGTGGTTATGAAGTTATCAGAAAGTGACTTTATCATTATTTTCACCCAAGTTTCCACTCCCAATTCCACCCCTATCACCACCCCCGTTTCGGGTATTTTGATACGGGATCTCGCGCTGCAAGGGGGTAGTTTCCGGTGGCGAGCATCGCTCACCGGCTACCAACATGCCGCTCACCTGCTGCGATCGTGTCTTTAGGTTTCCAGCCACGAAAACCGGAAAATATGTATCTGTGGGGAACTATCGACCGGGGCTGTTCGTTATTTACAAGTGTGGATGCTTTCTGCGCCCACCAGTTGCGTTATTTTTGCCCGGACTATTTATCTGCGCAGTTTCTTGCGTCGTCGCCACGTCACCGCCCCGTTCATTCCCACTACCATAAGGATAATTTTATGAGCTTAAATACCAGCCATATCGTGCCGGCCCGTCGGGAAGAGGTATGGGCGTGGCATTCCCGGCCTGGTGCGGTGGCACGGCTCAATCCCCCGTTTTATCCCCTCACCCCGATAACGCAAACCACGGATCTCGCCAAGGGCACCACGGTTTTTGCATTGCCGGCGGGATTAAAGTGGGAGGCTCGCCATGATTTATCCGGTTATGTCAAGGGGTTTCGTTTTGCCGATGTGTGCGTTTCCGCGCCGATTCGGGCGTTAGCCACCTGGCGGCATAGCCACAGTTTCATGTCGATTGAGGTCAATGGAGTGCCGGCGACGAAAGTCACGGATGAGGTGCATACGCGCCTCCCCCAGTCGTCACTCGTACCCATGTTCGCCTACCGGCAGCAACAGCTCATTCATGACATGTCGGCCATGCAGCGGTTTCAGCAGTTTTCAGACCATCCCCTCACCGTGGCAATCACGGGTTCGCGGGGGCTGGTGGGTCGGGCGCTTACCGCCCAGCTGACCACGCTAGGGCATAAGGTGATCCAATTGGTGCGCACTACGCCGAAGAAACGACAGCGTCGGTGGGATCCCCAATCACCGGCTGTGGATTTGCTGGCCGGGGTGGATGTGTTGGTGCATTTGGCGGGCGAGCCGATCATGGGTCGGTTTACTGATGCTCACAAGCAGGCATTGTGGGATTCTCGGGTGGGGCCGACGGCAAAGTTAGCGGAGTTAGTGGCTCAGTCACCGCAGTGTGACACGATGATTTCGGCATCGGCCATTGGTGTGTATAGCTTTAACCGGGGGGATGAGATTTTAACGGAGTCGTCCGAGGCGGGCGAGGGGTTTTTAGCGGAATTATCCCAGGCGTGGGAGGCGGATTGTGAGGCTGCGGTTTCGGCTGGCAAGCGCGTGGTGAATCTACGTACTGGCGTGGTGATGAGCGGCCGGGGTGGCATGTTGCCGCTGTTGCGTACCTTGTTTTCCACCGGTTTGGGCGGGAAGTTTCATGATGGCACGGCGTGGTTTTCGTGGATTGCCCTGGATGATTTAACGGATATTATCATTACCGCTGCGGTGGATTCCTCCCTGTCTGGACCGATTAATGCGGTGTCCCCGAATCCGATTCGTAATAGCGAAATGGTCCGCATTTTAGGGAAGCAGCTGCATCGCCCGGCGCGGTTTCCGATTCCGAGTTTGGGGCCGCGGATTCTTTTGGGGAGTCAGGGGGCAGAGGAGTTTGTGTTGGCGGATCAGCGTGTGTTGCCGGCCGCGTTATTAAAGCGGGGGCATGTGTTTCGGTATCGGCGGTTTGCGGCGGCGGTGGCACACGAGTTGGGGTATGAGCGGTTGTTTGATGCGCCGGAGGTGGATATTGCCGCGATGCCGCTGCCGGAGGTGGAGTCGGCGCCGAGTCGGTGGTGGCGGTTTCCGGGGTTTGGCCGGGATTAGGTTATTCGGTTGGGACGAAGAGGGTGGTTTGGGCTTCGCGGCTGAGTTGTGGGTCGACGACGGCGAGTGTGGTTTTTATGCCTTCTGGGGTGGTGTGGGTGATGGTGATGTTTTTGAGGTCGGCTTCTCTGACATTGATGGCGAGGACAGGGGTGGTGCTGGTTGGGGTGAAGTCGGCGAGTTTTTTGCCGCCTATGGTGCCGAACCAGCGGCCGTCGGTGATGGGGGTGAGGCTGCCGTCGGCATTGCGTAGGTAGCTGAAGGCGACTTGGTGGATTGATTCGGGGTCGCCGGTGATTTTGGGGAAGTTAGCGGCAAGGAAGTATGGGGTGGTTGGGGTAGTGGTTTGGGGTGCTGGCGGGTTGGGGTCGGGGGTTTCGTCAGCGGTGGCATTGGTGATGGTGTCGATGAGGGTTTGGATACTGGTAATGAGGTCGGTTGTTGCTGAGCTTGTCGACGTCGCGGCGTGGGCGGGGATTGTGGTGGTGATGGTGAGTATTAGGCCCAAGGCGATGGTGGCCGCAAGAGTGCGGATGGATTGGGGTGGGTTGGGGGTTGGCATCGTCTGGTGCTTTCGTGTTGGTGGGGTCTATTTTCAGATAGGAATCATGAATAACTTATCTCTATTTTAGTCACATTAGCCCCATTCGCAACATGTGTATCAATTATTGCAGGGGGAATAGTAGAAGACCGGCATGCCCCCACGGCATGCCGGTCTTCATCACCACCAATACTAATTATTCGCTGATTCTGCTGGTTTGTCTAATCCGCCCGGTCGGGTGGTGGAATTATAACCCCCGACACCACTCGGTAAAGTAGGCGGGTTACTCGGTAGCCTCGGCCGACTCCCCAGTAGGCTCGGTAGGATCCGTCGAAACATCGGGCGCGTCGGCCTTAGCGAGCTCTTCACCCCCAACGGTCTGAGGAGATTCAGCGGCGCTCTCCCCCAGCATGTCGGATTGACCAGGCTCAGTAGGTTTAGCCGCAGCATGAGGCGCATCAACCTTGGCTGGTTCTTCGGGGCCAATAACCTTAGCGGGCTGATTATCCGGCTTCGGCCCATCAGATTCGGCGGACTCAGCGGTAGGCGACTTCGGAGACTCGGCAAATTCGTCCCATTCGTCCGAATCGAAAAACTCGCCCAGGTCGACACCCACATCATCGGGTTCCTCCCCCGCCTGCGCCAGGGCGTCGGCAAAGCTCACCTCGTCCGTATCATCCACCTCGGACACACCCACGGGGAGCCGACGCAGATCATCAATGTTTTTCACCACCGAATCCAGGACGGCATTAATGTAGGCGGGTGCGCTCTCCCCCGAATACTGGGACGCTAACTCCACAGCCTCGGAAAGCGCGGTTTTCACCGGCACGTCGGGGTTGAAAATCATCTCCCATACCGCGACCCGTAAAATAGCGCGGTCCACCGCGGAGATCCGGTTCAGCTCCCAATTTTCGGCTAAATATTCAGCGATGACGTCATCGATCCGGTTCAGCTCTTCCGCCACGCCGGCGATAATTTCGCTGGTGTATGACGCAATGGGCGCCACCAGGGTGATGTCCACCCGGGCTAGATTCATGCGGTCCTCAATAATAGCGACCGGGTCCACGTCCCGGGCCTCTGCCTCATAGAGCACATCGACTGCCCGACGACGCGCCCGATACCGGGCGCCATGCCGCCGATAATTCTTCCCCGATGCTTTTGCCGCCGGGTGTTCTGCGGGATTTCCTGAGTCCGACACGATTAGTTATTCACGCGAGACAGGTATGAGCCGTCACGGGTATCAACCTTCACCACGTTACCGGTCTCAATGAACAAGGGGACCTGAATCTCGGCGCCGGTCTCTAGGGTGGCGGGTTTCGTGCCACCGCTGGAACGGTCGCCCTGGAGCCCGGGTTCGGTGTGCGATACCGTCAAGTCCAGAGAGATCGGCAGTTCAGCGAACAGTGGCTCACCCTCGTGGAACGACACCTGCACGGTGGTGTTTTCCAGCAGGAATTTAGCAGCATTACCGAAAATATGTTCGGCTAGCTCTAGTTGTTCGTAGGTTTTTTCGTCCATGACCACATAGGAAGAGCCATCGTGGTACAGGTAGGTCATGTCCCGACGATCCACGGTGGCGGTCTCAACCTTGACCCCGGCGTTGAAGGTTTTGTCGGTCACTTTGCCGGTCACAACATCCTTCAACTTAGTGCGCACGAAAGCGGGCCCCTTACCCGGCTTCACGTGCTGGAATTCCACAATTTGCTGGAGTTTATTGTCGATCTTGAGCACAAGACCATTCTTAAAATCAGCGGTTGTTGCCACGCTGGGTACTTCCTTCATGGTTGAGTTATTGATAGAACGCATAAAAACCGATACACGGTTTTCCAACGTAGCAAGGGTACACCACCGTCAACAGTTGGTGTCAACTATACGATCGTGAGGTCTTTCACCAAATGCGTCAGATTTTCGGGTTGACCTGCGGTAATGACAAGGGTGTCTTCGATGCGTACCCCGCCTTTGCCTGGCACATAAATGCCGGGTTCTACAGTAAGCGTCATGCCCTCGACAAGTTCGCCCTGCCCCGAGGATGCGGCGTAGGGTGATTCGTGCAGGTCCAGGCCCACGCCGTGACCGGTGGAGTGCACGAAGTATTCGCCGTAGCCGGCGTCGGTAATGATGTCGCGGCAGGCCTTGTCCACGTCGGAAAGTTTCGCGCCGGGGATAGCGGCAGCCACACCCGCAAGCTGGGCTTTTAGCACAATGTTGTAGATTTCCGTGGCGAATTCGTCAGCTTCGCTGATGATGACGGTGCGGGTGGTGTCGGAATTGTAGCCGGCAGCGTGGGCCCCAAAGTCGATGGTAACGATATCGCCCTCTTCAAGGACTCGGGCGCCGGGTTCGTGGTGGGGCATGGCGGAGTTCGGCCCGGAGGCAACGATGGTTTCAAAGCTGGTGCGTTCTGCACCGTGGAGGCGCATTTTGTATTCCAGGTCGGCGGCCACCTCCGTTTCGGTGCGGCCGGCCCGAACGAGGTTTTCGTCGATAAGCTCCTGGAATGCGGTATTGGCGATCACCGCGACCTCACGGAGTCGCTCCAGCTCGTAGGGTTCCTTGACGAGTCGGATGTCTTCGATGACGCCACTGATGGGCACGAGGGTGACGTCTTCACCGGCAGCTTTTTCCAGGCGTTGCAGCTGTGACACGGACACGAAGTCGGCTTCAAACCCGACGCGTTTCGGCCCGGTGACGGTGGCGAGCAGGTCGGGACCAACCGCGCGGGCGTCGAGGGCCTCAATGTCGGGCACTTCGGCGGCAATTTGGGTGAGATATCGGCCGTCTGTGGCGATCTGCGCCTCTAGGTCTTTGTGCAGCAATAATGCACCATTAGATCCCGAGAACCCCGACAGGTAGCGCACATGCGTCAGGTGGGTGACGAGCATGGCGTCAACGCGTTGCGCTGCGAGTTTTGCGGATAGGGCGCGGCGGCGGGACAGAAATCGGGTGTCGGATAAAGGCATAATGTCACTCCTAATGAAAAACTTATTTTTCAGCTAAGAAGCACATTACACCGCTTATCGACGCGCGAAATAATCTATCGCCAACCGGTAGCCGTCAACCCCTAAGCCTGCGATAACACCCACCGCAATGGGGGAAAGCAGGCTTTTCTGCCGGAAGGGTTCCCGGGCATGCACGTTGGAAATGTGCACCTCCACGAACCCGGACGTGTCCGCCACTTCGGCGAGGGCATCCCGTAACGCCACCGACGTGTGGGTGAACCCGCCCGGGTTGATAATTACTGGCCACCCGTTGTCGGCCGCCTCATGCACCCAGTCGATGAGTTCGCCTTCGTGGTTGGATTGCCGGCACGTCACCTCGATGCCATGCTGTGCCGCGTGGGTGGTCACCATGTCGGTCACATCTGCCAGAGTGGTGTGCCCGTACACGTCGGGTTGTCGTTTGCCTAACCGGTTGAGGTTCGGGCCGTTTAACACCATGATATGCATCGTGCTCTTCCCCTTATTTTCCGGAAATATGCTGGTAGGCGGCCTCAAGTTCGGCCTTGGTGGCGTCGGTGATGCGGGTGCACTCCCCCACCTTGGTGAGGGCCACAAACCGGATCTTGCCGTCCCGGTTTTTCTTATCCCGCGTCATGCCTCGATACAGCCGATCAAATTCGCCGGGCTTGTAGCTGGTGGGCAGGCCGACGCTCGACAAAATGTTGGCGTGGCGCGCCACCAGCTCCGCGTCGATCAGCCCCCGGGCGTGGCTGAGGTTGGCGATGAACATCATGCCCACCGCCACCGCGTTGCCGTGCCGCCAGGCGAACTGCTCGTTGAGTTCGACCGCGTGCCCGAAGGTGTGCCCATAGTTGAGGATTTCCCGCAGCCCGGATTCTTTCAGGTCCTCCCCCACCACGGATGCTTTCACCGCCACCGATCGGCGGATGAGTTCCGGCAGGTAGCCGCCATCGGTAACCCGCAGGCAGGCGGCCGGATCGGTTTCGTAGCGTTGCAGGATCACTGGGTCGGCGATGAATCCGGTCTTGATGATCTCCGCGGAGCCAGCCACGATTTCTCCCTTGGGGAGGGTGGCCAACATATCCAGGTCAATAAAAACTGCCGCCGGCTCGTGGAAGGCGCCCACCAGGTTTTTGCCCGCGGCAGTGTTCACCCCGGTTTTGCCACCCACCGCGGCATCGACCATGGCCAGCAGAGTTGTGGGCACCTGGATCACCCGCACGCCCCGCATCCAGGATGCGGCGACGAAACCGGCCAGGTCGGTGGCGGCTCCCCCGCCGACGCCGATCACCACGTCCCGGCGGCCGAATGCTTTCTCCCCCAGCTCGTTCCAGCAGTTTTCCGCCACCGCGAGGGTTTTGCCGGATTCGGCGTCGGGGATCTCCATGATGGTTGGGGTGATGCCGCGGGCTTTGGCGGCCTCGGCCAGGGCGGTTGCGTAGTCGGCCAGGGCCGGTTGGGTGATAATGGCGATCTGGGTGGGGTGGAGTTCAGCGGCGAAATCGGTGATGACGCCGGCAAGATCGTGCCCAATGGTGACAGTATATGGGCTAGGTCCGGTCACCTCAACGGTGGTAACGGCTGCGGTAGCGGGATTATCGGGGGTGCTCATGCGTGATTCCTTCCATGCCATGGGGCCTTGAGATAGATGAATAATGTGTGGTAGCGCCTCGCCTGGTTGGATTCGCCGACATGTCGCCGATGGCGCTCTAGCAGGCGGTGGTCTCAAGATATGCCATTATATCGGCCACAAGTTGCTGTGGGGTGCGTTGGTCGGTGGATACGTGCAGGTCCGCCACCTGGGAGTAGAAGGGGCGTCGGGTTGCCAGCAGCTTCGTGAAGTGCGCCAGGGGATCTTCGGCCGCTAATATCGGACGGCTGTCGTCGCCTTGGGTGCGGCGCACGCCTTCTTCTGCGCTCATGTCGATCCACACCACCGGGTGGTCCACAAGCAGGTTCCGATTCGATTCAGTAAGCACCGCCCCGCCGCCCAGGCTGATGACCCCCCGTTGTTGCAGGGCTGCCGCCACCTGTTCGGCCTCTAATCTACGAAATTCCGGCTCGCCTAGCTCGCTGAATACCGCGCCGCAGGTTTTCCCGGTCGCTTCTTCGATCATGTGGTCCGTATCGATGAGTACCGTATTGAGAGTGTGCGCCAGTCGGCGGCCAATGGTTGTTTTACCGGCACCCGGTGGGCCGACCAGCACCACGTGCGGTTTTAAGTGTTGCACTTACTCATCAACTCCTCTTGCGTAGGTTTTTATGCTCGCCGGTTTTCAGTTCACGTCGTCTGGAAACTGCACCCGGCGGGCCACGTGTTCTTGATAAGCCGCAATATTACGCTTTGTTTCCCCCAACGAGTCGCCGCCGAATTTTTGCAGTACCGCCCGGGCCACCACCAGGGCCACCATGGCTTCTGCTACCACCCCGGCTGCCGGTACCGCACACACGTCCGAACGCTGGTGGATTCCGGTTGCGGGCTTTCCGGTGGTCATGTCCACGGATTTCAAAGCGCGCGGCACGGTGGAAATTGGTTTCATGGCGGCACGCACCCGGAGGGTTTCCCCATTGGTCATGCCCCCCTCCAGCCCACCGGCCCGGTTGGTGGTGCGGGTCAGGGTGTGACCGGAGCGGATGATTTCATCGTGGGCCTCAGAGCCGCGACGGCGGGCTTCAGCGAACCCGTCACCGATTTCCACCCCCTTAATGGCCTGGATGCTCATGAGGGCGGCCGCGAGCTGGGCGTCAAGCCGGTCGTCGCCACTGACGTGCGACCCTAATCCGATGGGGAGCCCGGAAACGATAACTTCCACGATGCCGCCCAGGGTGTCGCCGGCTTTCTTAGCTGCTTCGATTTCGGCGATCATGGATGCTTCAGCGGCTTGGCCTTCTGGCGTGGCAGTATTCGCGCGAACCGGGGAGGCATCAATAGCGCCAAGATCATCGAACGTAGGTTCGGGACCATCGTAAGGGTTTGAACGCCCAATCGAAACGACGTGTGAGAACACCTCCACCCCCAGGGTTGCACGCAATAGGTTTCGGGCGGCGGTAGCAGCAGCGACCCGGGCGGCGGTTTCGCGGGCGGAGGCGCGCTCTAGGATGGGCCGGGCTTCATCGAAGTCGTATTTGAGCATGCCGGCAAAGTCGGCGTGTCCGGGGCGGGGTCGGGTGAGTTTTGCGCCCCGACCGGAGTCGAGTGCCGAGGCGGCCTCGGGGTCGGTTGGGTCGATGGGATCGGCGGACATGAGGGTGGTCCATTTGGGCCATTCGCTATTGCCGATCATGATGGCGATGGGGCTGCCCAGGGTTTCGCCGTGGCGCACGCCGCCGAGTATGGTCACCGCGTCAGCTTCGAATTTCATGCGGGCGCCCCGACCATAGCCGAGTCGGCGGCGAGCCAATTGGGTGGCTATGTCCGTGGTGGTAAGCGGCACCCCGCTTGGCATGTGTTCCATCATGGCGATGAGTGCTTGTCCGTGGGATTCTCCTGATGTTGACCAGCGCAGCATGAAGGCAATTATGACATGTGCTGGTGGATTTTCGTGCTTTTACCCCCTATTGAAGTGGATAAAAGTGCTTGATGCTGGGTGGCAGGCAAGAACGATGATGCATCCTAGAATCATGGCGGGCCCGTGGGGTATTTTGGTTCGTTTGAAAACCATGGCCCCCACCAGGGTGAGCATTTGTGCAAGAAAAATGGCGGTGAACACGGGCCAAATGCCGTCGGCCCCAATGATGATCCCCAGGCTGGGGGCGAGTTTGATATCGCCGCCACCGATACCGCCGACAAGTAAGGCGATCATGAAATAGAGGAGGAACCAGACCAGCCCACCAAAAAGTGCAACATAGTTCATGCGGGCGGCAATGATAATGAGGCAGCATAAAACTGGCATGGTGAGATTATCGGGAAGGCGCTGGTATTTCATGTCATACCAGCACAACGCCAGGGCCCAGGCTGCGCCGATGACTATTGCGAGAGTGGGCCACATGATGTGAGTGCCGCCCACATGGCTTCGCGGGGGGCGGGGTATCCGGTGAATTGTTCGAATTGGCCGTAGGCTTGGTGCGCAAGCATGACGTGCCCACCGACCGCGGGCAAGTGCCGGTTGCGTGCCGCGGTCACGAGGGGGGTGGGCCAGGGATCGTAAATGACGTCAAGAAGTGGCGCCTGCGCTAGCTTATCGACGTGCTCCGCGATCCCCGCAGCGGGCACGGTGGAAATGATTATGTCCGCGGTTGCGCAGGTGGTGGATATAGTGTCGTCATAGGGGATGAAATCAACCTGGAGACCAATGGCGGCAATGAGATCGGCCAGCTCCTGGCCGCGGTCGCTGCGGTTGATGATGGTGACGTGGGATACGCCAAGTTCCGCAAGCGCCCATAGAGCGGGGCGGGCGGTGCCGCCGGCACCAATGATGACGGCGGTTCCGAGGTGGGGGTTGGGGGCGTCGAAAAGCGTGCGGATGGCACCGGTTACGCCGTCGCAATCGGTATTGTCGGCACGCCAACCATCACCACTGCGCACCAGGGTATTGGCCGAGCCTATGAGTTGGGCGCGGTCGGTACGGTCAGTTGCGACGGCAAGCGCCGCGAATTTTCCGGGCATGGTCACAGAAAAACCCCGAAATGATGCGTCGGCGCTGGCCACCACTTGGGGTAGTTCGTGCTCGTCACATTCAATTCGGGTGTATTCCCATTGTGTTAACCCCAGCGCCCGGTAGCCCGCATTGTGCAGGAGTGGGGAGAGGGAATGGGCGATGGGTTTACCTAGAACCGCGGCTTGATGGCGTGCCATGAAAAGTCCTTGTGGAAAATCTTATAGGAGGAGGTTTTCTTCAGAACTTTAGCGCACCGTCAGCGCCACGGTTACTTTTTCACCGCGCGCCGCTATATCAAGGTGTTAGCTGCTGCGGGAGAATAGGCCGCCACCGGTGGAGCCGCCCTGGGAGTGGGAGTTGCCATTCCCGCCGCCAGCGCCGGAGCTGTTGCCGGTGGAGCCACCGGTAATGCGCTGGAACAGGTTGGACACTACCTTGACGATGCCACCCAGGCCGATGACTGCGGCGACGACGCCGAGCAGGCCACCGGAACCGGCTAGGGAGCCTCGGGCTTGGGACTTGCCATTATTGCCATTGTCACCACCAATGGAGCCGCTGTTGCCGCCGCCAATGGAGCCATTATTGCCGTTGTTGCTGCCGCACTTGCCGTCGCTCTTGCCCTTGTCGCACTTCGGGGGCTGCCCAGGGTCAGAAGTCTTCGGGGTGTCGGTAGCAGTTGGCGGGGTGCTAGTCGACGTGGATGGAGTATCAGTCTTGGTCGGAGGCGTATTGGTAGACGTCTTCGGCGTATCGGTCTTTGACGGCGGGGTGTCCGTGGTTGTCGTCGGTTCGGACGGAGTTGTCGAGGCTGGGGTGTCTGGCTTCGACGGAGCCGTGCTTGGTGGAATCAAGCTGCCGGTCGGCGGAACGCTCGTGGACGTCTTCGGGGTGTCCGTGGACGTCGGTGGGGTGTCGGTCTTCGTCGGCGGAGTATCTGTAGACGTCGGCGGGGTATCCGTCTTCGTCGGAGGCGTGTCCGTCTTCGTCGGCGGAATGCTGGTCGATGTTGGCGGGGTATCGGTCTTGGTCGGAGGCGTATCCGTCTTCGTCGGAGGCGTGTCCGTCTTGGTGGGCGGGGTATCCGTAGACGTTGGTGGGGTGTCCGTCTTGGTCGGAGGCGTGTTAGTTGACGTTGACGGGGTGTCGGTCTTCGATGGTGGAGTCTTGGTTTCGTCACCACCGGAACGACGGATGGAACCATCGTCGATGTGGATGAAGTCGGTAGGCATATCGGGGCCGCGGGTGATGATCTTACGAACCACCATGCCCTCCCGCTGGTTGTCCCAGGTTACTTCGATAGAACCGTCGGCGTTGACCTTCTCAACAACACCGACATGGCCTTCGCTATGTCCCCAGTAGGTAGCGGTCCATTGTTGGTTCCAGTAGGCCACTGCCCCCACGGTGGGAGTCTTATCCTTGTGGCCGGGTGCCCGTTGAATCCATTGCGAAGCGTCGCCCCAGCTTGCTTGTTCACGCATGCCGCCTTTCGCCAGACGGTAAGCAACGTAGCGGGAGCAGCTGTGATTGCCGTTATTTCCTGGGTAGCGAGTATCAGCCCAGGTACCAGTGCGCTCGCCATAGCCGCTGAAGGTCAAGCAGCTATAGCTGCCCTTGACCTGGCACAAAGTACGTGGCTCAGCGGTGGCAACCTGTGCTTGCTGGGCCACCAGCATAATGCCGGCAGCCGCAGCCAAAACACGGCGAGCGGTGCGATGTTGAGAGTTTTTCCCCATTGAAAAAGCCCTTCTTTCTGAAGATGAATGACACATCCGAATGACAGTGGATGAAGTTTTGTTGGCCAACGACCTGATAGTCGCATAGGAGAAAAGTGTTTTTCAATGGGTGCTTTCACATACGGGGGTGCCTAAAAACACCAGGTAAACATAAACTTTATCAATACTTGTGCAGTTCGTAAGTATGAAAGAAGGAGAGCCTGAAACGTCGAAAAG
>CAUVMZ010000035.1:0-19077 GCA_963552855.1 uncultured Corynebacterium sp.
AGTACACCCAAACGAGGTGGATTATCGTTATCTGTCTCCCCTAAAATGAGGAAGCGTAATTTTGAGACACATTTCCTAATGATTCATTAACCACATATAGGTGTGGTGCGTGTCTTAGTGAAAGTCAGGAGGATCGTATGACCGCTGTGGCACCGCGGCAGGAGAATTACTCCCAGCCCACACGGCCCGCACCGACTGGCGACGCCCGAATTGGCTCGCTAGCCTGGAAAATGCTTACCACCACCGACCATAAGCAGTTGGGCATCATGTACATCATCATGTCCTTCTCATTCTTCTTCCTCGGTGGTTTCATGGCACTACTCATCCGTGCCGAACTCTTTACCCCTGGATTGCAATTTCTATCCAACGAACAGTTCAACCAGCTGTTCACCATGCACGGTACCGTCATGCTGCTGCTCTTCGGCACCCCCGTCGTGTGGGGGTTCGCCAACTACATTCTGCCACTGCAAATCGGCGCCCCCGATGTGGCATTTCCCCGGCTGAACGCCTTTGGTTTCTGGATCACCCTCATCGGTGGTGTCGCTATGCTTGCGGGCTTCCTCACCCCTGGCGGTGCGGCAGACTTCGGCTGGACCATGTACATGCCCCTGGCGGACTCCATCCACTCACCCGGCATTGGATCCGACATGTGGATCGTTGGTGTGGGTGCCACCGGTGTCGGCACCGTGCTCTCCGCCATCAACATGATTACCACCATGCTCACCATGCGTGCCCCCGGCATGACCCTGTTCCGCATGCCCATCTTCTGCTGGAACATCTTCGTGGCCTCCGTAATCGTGCTCATGATCTTCCCGCTACTGCTCTCCGCGGCACTGGGCGTGCTTTACGACCGTAAACTCGGCGGCCACATTTACGACCCGGGCAACGGCGGCGCCGTATTGTGGCAGCACCTGTTCTGGTTCTTTGGCCACCCCGAGGTGTACGTGCTGGCCCTGCCGTTCTTCGGTATTGTGTCCGAAATCGTCCCCGTGTTCAGCCGCAAACCAATGTTCGGCTATGTTGGCCTGGTGTTCGCTACCCTCTCCATCGGCACCCTGTCCATGGCGGTGTGGGCCCACCACATGTTCGTCACCGGTGCCATCCTGTTGCCGTTCTTCTCGTTCATGACTTTCCTGATCTCCGTGCCCACCGGTGTGAAATTCTTCAACTGGCTCGGCACCATGTGGAAGGGCCACATCTCCTGGGAAACCCCCATGATGTGGTCGGTTGGCTTCCTCACCACCTTCCTGTTCGGCGGCCTGACCGGCATCATGCTGGCCTCTCCGCCCCTGGATTTCCACCTGGCGGAATCCTACTTCCTCATCGCCCACTTCCACTACACCCTGTTCGGCACCGTGGTGTTTGCCGCCTGCGCCGGCGTGTACTTCTGGTTCCCCAAGATGACCGGGCGGATGCTCGATGAACGCCTCGGCAAGGTGCACTTCTGGATTACCTTTGTTGGTTTCCACGGCACCTTCCTCATCCAGCACTGGGTGGGCAACATGGGCATGCCCCGCCGCTACGCCGACTACCTGGAATCCGACGGGTTCACCACCCTCAACCAGATTTCCACCGTGTTCTCCTTCCTGTTGGGCATGTCCGTCATTCCCTTCATCTGGAACGTCTTCAAGTCCTGGCGCTACGGCGAAATCGTGACCGTTGACGACCCGTGGGGTTACGGTAACTCCCTGGAGTGGGCAACCTCCTGCCCGCCACCACGCCACAACTTTGTGTCTATGCCCCGCATCCGCTCCGAGCGGCCCGCATTCGAACTGCATTACCCGCACATGGTTGAGCGCATGCGTCGTGAGGCACACACTGGCCACCACACCGAGCCGGTGACCAAAAAGCCAGCGGTGGTCGCCAAATAACCAACACCGATCCTGACTGACTTCCCTTACAGCGGGCTAAAGCATCGTAGGCTTTAGCCCGCTGTATTGCGTCGAAAAGCGAAAAACATGGCACAATAACGCCCGTGACCGAAACAACCGAACAATTCACCGTGGAACTCCAACCCGGGCTGGTGCCCGCCGTAGTCACCAGCATCGGCAACGACCAGCCGGGGGTGACTGCCGCGTTCTTCCGCGTGCTCGCCGCCAATAATGTGCAAATCCTCGACGTGGAACAGGCGCCGTTTCGTGGGCACTTGTCGCTCGCTGCCTATGTGGGCATTCCCGCGGGGAGCCACGAACGGCTGAAAACCGGGCTGGCGGACACCCTTAAAGGCCATGGCCAAACCGTCACCGTGGAACTTCAGGATCGTGCGTCCTCCTCCCGCCCCCGCTCTACTCACGAAATCGTCATCCTCGGCAACCCCGTATCTGCCAGCGATATTGCCCGGGTCGGCCAAACCCTCGCCGACTATAACGCCAACATTGACACCATCCGCGGCATCGCCGACTATCCCGTCACCGGCCTGGAGCTCAAAGTCACCGTGCCCAACCCCAAACCCGGCGGTGCCGTGCCTCTCCGCAAAGCGCTTGCGCAGCTCACCGGGGAACTCAAGGTCGATATCGCTATCGAACGCGCCGGCCTCATTCGCCGCTCCAAACACCTCATCTGTTTCGACTGCGACTCCACCCTCATCACCGGTGAAGTCATTGAAATGCTGGCCGCCCACGCCGGCAAAGCAGCCGAAGTTGCCGCAGTGACCGAACGCGCCATGCAGGGCGAACTTGATTTTGAGCAATCGTTACGGGAGCGGGTGCGCACCCTCGCCGGCCTCGACGAACGCATCATCGCCGAAGTCGCCGCCGACATCACCCTCACCCCGGGTGCCCGTACCACCATCTCCACCCTGAAACGCCTCGGATATAAAACCGCCGTGGTGTCCGGGGGATTCATTCAGGTGCTCGAAGGCTTGGCCGCCGAACTCGAACTCGATTATGTTCGCGCCAACACCCTGGAAATCGTTGACGGCAAACTCACCGGCAATGTTCTCGGTAGGGTTGTGGATCGGGCCGCCAAGGCCGAATTTCTCGCGGAATTCGCCGCCGACTCGGGCCTGGCCATGCACCAAACCGTGGCGGTGGGGGATGGGGCCAACGACATTGACATGATCTCCGCCGCCGGCCTGGGCATTGCCTTTAATGCCAAACCTGCATTGCGCGCAATTGCCGACACCGCGGTGACCTCCCCGTTCCTCGACGAGGTGTTGCACATGCTGGGCATTACCCGCGCCGAGATCGACGCCGCCAATGAGCAGGCCGGCGCCGAAATCCGCCGCAACCCCCTGCCGGAGCCCAGCGCGCCGAAAGCAAACGCCACAGATGGAGGCCAGAACTAATCCCATGACCACCGAAACCAATCCCCCAAACCTGGACGTGGACATTGACGTCACCAGTCCCGAATTTAAAATTGCTTACGATCGACTTGTGGAGGTTTTTACCTACCGCTCCGCCCGCGGCACAGAAAACCCCGACGAGCCGGATACCGTCCAGGCCATGCAAATCGCCCTCAACCTGCCCAAGCAACACCCACCCAGCCGGCATGACCTGCTGGCTGCTGCGGCCCAGGCTGTTGTCGCCGTCTGCCTCAACCCCCAGGCTGGTACTGACGGCGAGTGGTCCGCGGCCCTGAATCGCTGGTACGACCACCGCATCCGCAAGGTCACCCGGCGCGCCCGCAACACCGGCTGGCAGGCCGTCCAAAACCTCCCCGGGGTCACCAGCAGCGTTCATGGCGCGCAGGCGCGGGCCTTCATTCCCAGCGCCGTGCATGAGGTGGAGCCGCTCATCCGCAAACTCCAGATCAAAGGCACCGACCTGCCTTTCGCCGACCACCAGCCGTCACCGCGCGCCGACACCCCCACCATCTATGTGGATGCCGGCCTCGGCATGAGCCTGGGTAAGGCCGCCGCCCAAGTCGGCCACGGCTCCATGCTGTTGGCCGCCCACCAACCCTTCGATTGGGTACAATCGTGGGCGTGCCGGGGATTTGAATTGTGCGTTACCGAAACCGGCCCTGATGTTTTCGCCCGGCTTGTCGACGCCCCCGGCGCCGTCACCATTCGGGATATCGGCTACACCGAGGTGGCGCCCAACACCGCGACCGTTGTTGCCAGCCCCCGCCCATTAGCCCACTAACCGTTTGAGCGCTCCCGTCACCACCTGGTGGTCGGTGGTGCGCCAAAACGGCGGCAGCGAATTCAGCAGAAACCCGCCATAGCGTTTCTCAATGAGCCGCTTGTCCATGATCGCCACCACGCCCCGGTCGGTGGTGTGCCGAAGTAGCCGGCCCGCGCCCTGCGCCATCAGCAGTGCCGCATGTGTGGCCGCCACCTCCATGAACCCGTTGCGGCCCGCCGCGTCCGCGGCCTCCTTCCGGGCCTGCAGCAGTGGGTCATCCGGGCGGGGAAACGGGATCTTATCCATAATCACGAGCGAGCAGCTCTTTCCTGGTACATCCACCCCCTGCCACAGGGTTAATGTGCCGAACAGACACGTGTTTTCCTGCTTGGCGAATCTATCCACCAGCGCCCCCATGCTGTCGTCGCCCTGGCACAGCACGTCGAACGGTAGGCGCCGCCGCAATGATTCGGTTGCCTGTTCTGCCGCCCGCCGTGACGAAAACAGTCCCAGGGTGCGGCCGCCGGCGGCCATGATGAGCTCATACATTTCCGACAGGGTTTTTTCGTGCAGCCCGTCCCGCCCCGGAAAGGGCACATGGCGGGGAACATAGAGGATGCCTGACTTGGCCGGGTCGAAGGGGGTGCCGGCATCGAGGTGATCCCAACTGCCGGCCGGTAACCCCCAGCTGGCCGCCATGGCGTTGAAATTGCCGCCAATGGTGAGTGTTGCGCTGGTCAGCACCATTGTGTTGTGGTCGAATAGTCTGCTGCGCAATAAGTCCGACACCGACAATGGCGCTACTTTGAGCATGGTGCCCCGCCGTTCGTCCACTACCGCCCACACCACATCCTCCGGCGCGTCAGCGCTCCCAGGAGAGGTGGCTGCTGGTTCCGGCGAAGTGGCGTCGTCAGGCGACAAGGATGGGTGGGCGGGAAACGCCGACAAAATGCGTGCCACCGCATCGTGCTGCTCTGTTAAATGGTTCGCCAAACTCAGCCGCTCCGCATGCCGTTCGGGCTCGTTGGCGGCCTCGCCATCGGGAGCCCGCCCAATAGTTTGCTGCAACTGCCACAAACTATCCTGCAACGCCACCAAGGTTGGGCGCAATACTTCTGGGAGGGTGGTGAGCCGGCCCGGATCAATGCTCATCATGACCTGCTCCCACTCGCGGGCCACATCAATGAGTTTTTCATCGCGGCCCTCCGCGCCCAGCTTGCCGGCGCGCCGGGCGGACATGTTGAGTGCGGTCACTCCGATTTCCGTGGTGGCCATTGAGGTAATGCGGTCATCCAACTCGTGGGCCTCGTCAATGATGACCACATCATGGTCGGGCAGCACATTAATGTCGAGCATGGCGTCGACTGCCAGCAGCGCGTGGTTGGTGACCACCACATCCACGTCGCGGGCTTTGCGCCGCGCCAATTCCGCAAAGCAGGAATCCCCGAATGGGCAGCGGCTGGCACCAATGCATTCCTTGGCCCCCACCGACACTTGCCGCCAGGCCAGGTCGGGCACCCCGGGTTCCAGGCTATCCCGGTCGCCGGTTTCGGTTTCGTTCGCCCACTCGTAGATGCGGGCCATGTGCCGGCCCAGCCAGCTGAGCTCCGATTCATCCACCAACGCGGTCTGTGCACCACCCGTGTTGCCGTCGGCGTCACTACTGTTGGAGTCGTCTGCCTCCAGCGCCGTGGCCTGCGCCACCTTATTTTGGCACAGGTAGTTTTGCCGACCCTTCATAATGGCGAAGCTGGGTTTATGATCCAACAATGGTTCCAGCGAATCGGCTAGGCGGGGCAGATCCCGATCCACCAGTTGCCGCTGCAACGCAATGGTGGCGGTGGAAACAATCACCGTGCTGTCGGTTTCCTGGGCGTGGGCGACGGCGGGCACCAGATAGGCCAGCGATTTACCGGTGCCCGTGCCAGCCTGCACGGCAAGATGCCGCTCGGATTCCAGTGCCGCGGCAACGGCTTCGGTCATGGCGACCTGGCCAGGTCTAGTCGCACCGCCCAGTGCCGTGACTGCGGCGGCGAGCAATTCGGTTGCGGTCATTCCTTTATGACAATCCTTGGGCGAATAATCTTAAACAAAACCCACATAGCGGGTGCTAATGACCGGCTCGTCCTTGCTCAACGCCAGGCCCTCCCACGGCAGGGTGACAAGCTGGTGCGCAAGGTAGGCGCGGGATTCCTCCAGCGTGGGCTGTCCAGCAACGATTTCCCCATCCCGCATGAGCTCGGCGGTGAGCATGGTGGCTGTGAGATTACCGATTTCCGGCTGGGATGCGCGGAATGGGTAAATGATTTCCTCAACGGCCGTGCCCGTCACCCGATGCGTGCGAATGGCACGCTTGCTGCCGCCCGCCGAGTTTTTATTGAGCGATCGCTTTGCGACGGGGTGCCCATCCACCTCCACAAGCTTGTACACCATGGAAGCCGTTGGTGCTCCCGAACCAGTCACCACGGAGGTGCCCACACCAAACCCGTCCACCGGATCACCCCGCAGCCCGGCTATGGCGTATTCATCCAGGTCGGAGGACACAATGATCTGGGTGTTATAGGCCCCCAACTCGTCCAATTGTTGGCGAACCTTCCGGGTCATGACCCCCAGGTCCCCGGAGTCGATACGCACCGCACCTAATTCCGTCCCCGCCACCTCAATGGCGGTTTTCACCCCCTGGGTGATGTCGTACGTGTCCACCAACAGCGTGGTGCCGGTGCCGTGGGTTTCCACCTGGGACCGGAATGCCGCCTCCTCATTGGGGGTGCCGTCATCGTTGATATGCAGCAGGGTCCAGGCGTGGGCGGCGGTGCCGGTGCCGGGAATCCCATACCGGTGGACCGCCTCCAGATTCGAAGTTGCGGTGAACCCGGCCAGGTAGGCGGCCCGGGCGGCCGTGACCGCGGCCAATTCATTAGTGCGCCGGGAACCCATTTCGATGATGGGGCGACCGTCGGCAGCGGTAATCATACGGGCGGCGGCCGAAGCCACCGCGGAATCTGCGTTGAGAATGGACAAGATCAGGGTTTCTAACACAACGCATTCGGCAAAGGTGCCGCGAACCAGCATGATGGGGGAGTAGGGGAAATATAACTCCCCTTCCCGATACCCATCAATCTGCCCAGTAAACCGATAATTACGCAGGTAATCCAGGGTTTCCTGGTTGAGGAAGTCTAGTGACTCCAATTGTTTTTCCGTGAACCGGAAATTCGTTACGGCCTCCAAGACGCGGGCGGTGCCAGCCACCACCCCGTAGCGGCGCTCGTTTGGCAGCCGCCGGGAGAATACTTCGAATGCGCACATGCGGTGCGCCGTGCCGTCGGCAAGCGCCGACTGCAGCATGGTCAACTCGTACATATCGGTCAGCAGTGCGGTGGATAGTGAATCGTACATAAACGCTAAGTTTAGCCGAAATGCTGACCCGTATTAGGCTAGCTCAGCTGCACTACGGCGTATGTGCGACCCTGGGAGCTGGCCACACCCACCCCAACCTTTGTGAGTTTTTTATCCGCCAAGGCTGCTTGGCTGGCCGGGTCTTTGAACCAGGTATCGAGGAATTTCGAGGCCTTCGCCTCCGGGTAGCCCAATCCCGCCTGCACCATGACCACGTTTGCCGGGGTGGGTTTGAAACTATTCGTGGTGGCGTTGCGCTCCGCCCACTTTTGCGCCCGCGACCCCAGATCGAAATCCGGGTTGAGTGGTTCCCGGCCCGAATCGGTGCGGGACTGGTTGAGGATCTGCACAATATCGTTGCGGATGAGGGAATCATCCCAGATGCGGGCAGCGTCGATAGGCTGCACAAGCTCCTGCAACGTGGGTTTTTCCGCATCGCTCACGGTTGCCTGCTGCGATGAATTTTGTGGGGCCGAACCGAATGTATGAAAAAATGCCCCAATCAGGGTGATGGCAGCCAACATGTAGGACAGGATACGTTGCGCCTCGGTGATACGATCACCGCTGGGGGCACTCGCCCGAAAGTTCTTGAGAGCGTCGAAGAACTGCTGCATGGCCGGTTTCCTCCACCAATGACGGGTAATAAATGTGATTCCTTGTTAAATTTTAGCACTGAATTATCAACAAACCGACATTATATTTGTATAGACAAAATAATATGTGTGGGTGGTGGGGCGTTCTAGGTGGTGTTTGCTCAGTACCGTTACTATCCTTGTGAGACATGAAGACTTTGCGGAAAACCACCACACTACCTCAGCGCGGTGATGGCGACCCCAGGGCCCGCATCAACTCCGAATTCGACCCGCCACCTACTGCCATTACCCTATCATCACCCATGGCAACTCCCGGCGTAGAACAAGAACTCGAAGTCGACATGGCGACCAGTGAAAATCTTCCCTGGGTGTGCATTGTGTGGGATGATCCCGTCAACCTCATGAGTTACGTTACCTACGTGTTCCAAACCGTTCTCGGCTACGACAAAAAACGCGCCATGGAACTCATGATGCAGGTCCACACCGAGGGCAAAGCCGCGGTGTCTTCTGGAGAAAAAGACAAGGTAGAGGCCGACGTGAAAAAGCTCCACACTCACGGGTTGTGGGCAACTATGCAACAGGCTGGCTGAGTATGCAAGCATGGAAACGAAAAAAGAGCCTCTTCGGCCCGGCCAAATACCAATGCGTCTTCGAACCCATCGAACGGGAAATCCTCGGTAACCTCGCGGCCACCGTCGCCAACGCGCTCATGGAACGCGCCCAATCCGCCCCCCGCGATGAACTCGCCGAACTCACCGGCATACCCTCCGGGCACAAAGACGCCCCCGACGACCCTTCCCTGGCCCGCCTGCTGCCCGATTTCGAACGTGAGGGCGATGAGGAATACGAGGGGGACAACTCCCTGTTGCGATCCCTGCACGAATCCGACATCACCAAAGGCAAGCTCATCAACCTCGCTATCATCGGCCAAGCCCTGGGCCCCGATGGTTCCGTAAACGTCACCATTACCGAAGACGAGGCTGACGCCTGGTTGAGCGGCATCAACGACCTGCGCCTTTACCTCTCCGCCATCGACGCGGACGACCCGGTTCGGCGCGAAGAACGCGACAACCTGGTGGACTGGCTCGCCTACAACCAGGGCACACTCCTAGACGCAATGGGGCACGACATTGACATGCAATAACAAGCTTATCGACGTCCCCGGCATCGCGGTAGGCCACAAGTCCCTGGGGGATACGGGCTGCACCGTGATCGTGGCCCCCGACTCCGCAATCGCCGCCGTCGACGTTCGGGGCGGTGGGCCAGGCACCCGGGAAACCGATCTGCTGGCACCCCACAACACGGTGCAACGCGTCCACGCCATCACCCTCACCGGTGGGTCCGCCTATGGGCTGGCCGCCGCCGATGGGGTCATGACCCGGCTTGAAGAAGATCGAATAGGATTTCGAGTCCTCGACACGGATGAGAGCCCCATCGTGCCCATCGTGCCGGCTGCCGTCATCTTTGATCTTCTCGTCGGCGACCCCACCCACCGGCCCACCCGGGATGACGGCTATGCCGCCGCCCACGCGGCACTCACCGGGGAACCCGACATCCGATCCGGCAGCGTCGGCGCCGGGTGCGGCGCCACCGCCGGCCGGCTCCGCGGTGGGTTTGGTCAGGCATCCATGCAGGTAGGGGAGTGGGTCATGGCCGCGGGTATTGTCGCCAACCCCATGGGGGACGTCATGAACCCCGACACCGGTGAATTCTGGGCGGATCCCCGCCGAAAGGTAGCCGTCGACAAGCTACCGACGGCAACCCCCAAACTCAACACCACCATTGGCGTGATCGCCACCAATGCCCCCATCACCAAAGCCCAGGCCAAACGCCTTGCAATGGTTGCGCACGATGGGATTGCTCGGGCCATTCATCCCGCGCACTCACCGCTCGACGGCGACACGCTCTTCTGCCTTTCGACCGGCGACGGCACCGGCGTCGACCTCGAAACCATGCTAGGCCTATCCACCCACGTGGCCGAGATTACCGCCGCTGCCATTGTCGATGCTGTTGTCGCCGCCGAACCCGGATTTGGTCTGAACACTTATTTCGAACTAACCCGCTAGAATATTGGTCATTATGGCCTTCTCGAAAAAAACTTACCACCAAGACCCCTACCAGGGAGCCTATCCGCCCACAGCGGGGGTGCCTGCTGCGCGACCGCAACAACAAGTAGCCCTCGCCAAACGACGACACCAACTCAAAGCCGGAATCAGCCACGCCGTCGGATTCGTGGTCGTCATTTGGGCTATTTTTATCATTAACGCCTTTGTGTTTGCCAACAACCTCAACTATTTTGGCATCCACCCGTGGGACACCTCCACCCTGTGGCACATCATTACCGCCCCTCTTCTCCACGGCAGTTGGGAACACCTTATCGGCAACACCAGCATCGGCGTGGTTTGTGCCTTCCTCATCGGCTGGTCCGGCAAACGCGTGTTCTGGGAAGTCACCATCATTAGTACCATCGTTGCCGGCGCCTTCCAATGGCTCTTCGGCGGTATTGGCAGTACCCACATTGGTGCCTCCGGCGTTATCTTTGGTTGGCTCACCTACCTGGTCATTCGCGGCATTTTTAACCGCAGCCTCTCCCAAATCCTCGTCGGCCTCGCACTCGTGTTCTACTACGGTGGGGTGTTCTACGGGGTGTTGCCCAGCGAACCCGGCATTAGTTGGCAAGGCCACCTCGGCGGCGCCATCGGCGGATTCATCGCCGGTGCCTGCATCACCTCCGACGATCCACCCGAGCTGAAACTCCGCCGCGCCCAGAGAAAACAGCAACAGCTGCGGCGATAGGGAGACTGCCGCGCCGGACGTCATCGAACAAAAATAACGCGAGATTCCACCTCTTTGGGGAACCTCGCGTTATCGCATTTCTGTGCTATTCGACGGTCACAGACTTGGCCAGGTTACGGGGCTGATCCACATCATAGCCCTTAGACTCGGCGACGGTGGCCGCAAACAGCTGCAACGGCACGGTGGCCAAGAGCGGCTGCATCAAGCTGGGGGATTCGGGGATGCGAATAACATGGTTGGCGAACTGCTCAACCGCCTTATCGCCCTCCTCGGCGATCACAATCGTGATAGCACCCCGGGCCCGCACCTCTTGAATGTTCGAAACGACCTTCGAATGCAGGGATTCACGGCCGCCCGGGGATGGCACGATGATAAACACCGGCTGGCCCTCCTCCACCAGGGCGATCGGGCCGTGCTTCAGTTCGCCAGCGGCAAACCCCTCGGCGTGCAGGTATGCGATCTCCTTCAGCTTTAGGGCACCCTCCAGGGCGACCGGGAACCCGACATGGCGGCCCAAGAACAGCACGGACGTGGCGTCCTTCATGCTGCGACCCAACTCCTTGACCTGGTCCTCATTGTCGATGACCTTCTGGATTTTCTCGGGAATCTCCCGCAGCTCGTCGAGGATCTTGTGCACCTCGTCGGCAAACATATTGCCGCGCAGCTCTGCCAGGTACAGGCCCAAAAGATACACGGCAGCAATCTGGGCGAGGAATGCCTTCGTGGAGGCCACGGCGATTTCCGGGCCGGCGTGTGTGTACAGGCAGGCGTCGGATTCTCGCGGAATGGACGAACCGTGGGTGTTGCAGATCGCAATCACCTTTGCGCCCTGCTCCCGGGCGTGGCGGACTGCCATGAGCGTGTCCATGGTTTCACCCGACTGGGACAGGGCCACCACCAGGGTTTTCTCGTTCACAATAGGATCCCGGTACCGGAATTCGTGGGCCAACTCCACCTCGGTGGGGATACGGCACCAGTGTTCGATCGCATACCTTGCCACCATGCCGGCATAGGCGGCCGTGCCGCAGGCGATGACAATGATCTTGTCGATGCTGCGCAGCACGGTCTCGTCGATGTGCAGTTCATCCAATGTGAGCTTGCCGTTTTCGTCGAACCGGCCCATCAGGGTGTCGCGGACGGCGGTCGGCTGGTCGTGGATTTCCTTCTCCATGAACGAGCTGAACCCGCCCTTTTCCGCGGCGGCAGCATCCCACTCCACCTTGAACGGCTTGCCCTGGGCCTTATTACCAGCGAAATCAATGATGTCGTAGCTGGTGGCGGTGATGGTGACGATCTGGTCGTTCGCCATCTCCACCGCATTCTTAGTGTAGTCAATGAACCCGGACACGTCGGAGCCGAGGAAGTTTTCACCCTCGCCCAAGCCAATGACCAGCGGGGAATTCCGGCGGGCGGCAACAATCCGATCCGGGAAATCCGTGTGCAGCGCCAAAAGCGTGAACGCACCCTCCAACCGGTTGCAGGTCAGCCGCATAGCTTCGGTGAGGTTACCGCCGCCGGCACCGTGCACGAAGTCGGACAGCAGGGTGGCGGCCACCTCGGTGTCGGTTTCGGACTTAAAGGTGTAGCCCTTTTCCAATAGCTCGGTTTTCAGTTCCGCAAAGTTCTCAATGATGCCATTGTGCACAACAGCAAGCTTGCCGCCATCCACCACGTGTGGGTGAGCGTTAGCGTCGGTTGGCCCACCATGGGTGGCCCACCGGGTATGCCCAATACCCACCACCGCTTGGGGCAGGGGGTCAGCGGCGATCACTTCGTCGAGGGCAGCAACCTTCCCGGCCTTTTTCCGGAAGCTTATTTTTCCCTCGTTGAGCACGGCAATACCGGCCGAGTCGTAGCCGCGATATTCCAAGCGTCGTAAGCCTTCCAATACCACGTCGAGGGCAAAATGTGCCCTACCAGGGACGTTTTTCGTCCCTACGTATCCAACAATTCCACACATAAAACTCGACTCTACCTTGATTTGTTAGCGATTTAAATAGACGGACATGTGAGAGCCGTAACGCACACTATGAGTGGCACGTTACGGCTAGTGACTAAGACGAAAACGCCTCAGCTAATGATGTAAACAGTGGATGCTCCGGCACTATTCCCTAACAGACGTCGAAAAGCAAAAAAGCGAGGCCGTAACCTCGCTTATCGACGCCTCAAGTATGACTACAGGTGCTTAGCCAAAATCTCGGCCACCCCATCATTACCCTTATGCGTCAAATGGGTCGTGATGTTATACGGGTCGGAAGAATTATCAATAATGCCCGCAATCCACCGCTGATCCTTTGCCGCACACATGTCGTGGCCTGCGGTATCCTTCTCCAAATCAATCCAGCCCGTGCCCGTGGCCGCAGCCGACTGACGCTGCCAATCATGGGCCGCATTCAGGGAATTCCGCACCGAAATCGTAGAAACCGGTGGGGCAGGCATATTATTTAGTTGCACCGGGCAGGCCGTGTTATTGGCACCCAAAATCGACGGGTAACCCACAAACGCAATCTTCGCATTCGGGGCAGCAGCCTTAATCCGGCCCACCTGCTTCTTCATCTCATTGACGAAATTCTCCGTCTGCACCGAATAAATACCCGGGGCCTTCCACGAATCATTCATGCCAATCTGCAAAAACACATTCGTCGTCCCCGCATTCAACTGCTTGCCCGCCAGCGCCAAATCCACCTCTTTGCTCAGCCGCTTATTCGGCTCAATCGGGGCGTAGGCAACCGCGCCAGTGCAGGCGAAATCCTCCACCTTAGCGCCAGAAATCCGGGCCAATGATGCTCCCACTCGACTCTGACCCTGCGGGCACCGGCCTGCCGGCGTCGGGGCGTTCTTCGTAGCCTTACCCGGACCCTGCATTAGATCCGCAATGACATACGTGGGGTTGGCCATGATTGAATCACCAAACAACACCACATTCCGTTCCTGGGCAGACGCAGCCGGGGTTGCGACCAATCCCCCAATAAGGGCAGTCACAGCCGCGGTAGCAGCAACCGCGAAACGACGAGTTTTAAACATTTAAGCATCCTCTCATTGGGGAACATTCAGTAATCTTTGTGGAAGCATGAAGCATCATCAAAGCATTGATTATATATTTCTTGCACTTAAAGAAGTTACAGCTACACCATAATGGGTAATACTATTGAGGAAATCCGCAACCAAAAAACTTACCCAAAACACAGGTGACACCATGAAAATAACCAATAATTCCCCAATAGGAATCTTCGACTCCGGCGTGGGTGGGCTCACCGTTGCCCGTACCATCATGCAGCAACTCCCCGGCGAATCCATCACCTACATTGGAGACACTGCCCACGGCCCCTACGGTCCCCTCCCCATTGCCGAGGTTCGCAAGCATGCCCTCCGCATCGCCGACGAACTCGTAGAACGCGGCAGCAAAATGCTCGTCATCGCCTGCAACACGGCATCCGCCGCCTGCCTCCGGGACGCGCGCGAACGCTACGACGTGCCCGTCATCGAAGTCATCCACCCTGCTGTCCGCCGCGCCGTCGCCACCACCCGCAACGGCCGCATTGGAGTCATCGGGACCAGCGGCACCATCAACTCCGGCGCCTATCAAGACCTGTTCTCCGTCAACCCCAATGTGGAAATAACCGCCCAAGCCTGCCCTCGCTTCGTCGACTTCGTGGAGCGTGGCATCACCTCCGGGCGGCAAATCCTCGGGGTCGCCCAAGCCTACATCGAACCCCTCCAAACCGCCGGCGTAGACACCCTAGTATTGGGATGCACGCACTACCCCCTGCTTTCCGGCGTCATCCAGCTCGCCATTGGAGACAACGTGACCCTCGTGTCCTCGGCAGAAGAAACCGCCAAAGACGTACTCAAGCAGCTTTCCACCACCGACATGCTTGCCGACGAATCCATCACCCCAATCCATCACTTCGAATCTACCGGTGACCCAGAACTCTTTTCACAGTTGGCTAAACGATTCTTAGGACCACATGTGACGCACGTCGAAAAGCTAGAAGCGATGTAATCCGCGACTGGAAACCCCATAATCTTTTCCCTATTGGAGAAAAACATGGGAAAGTAGCAACATGAAGGTTATTGTTCTAGGAAGCTCCGGCAGCGTTGGCGCCCCAGGAAACCCTGCCTCTGGATACCTCATCCAACCTTCCAATGGGCAAAGCCTCCTCATGGACATTGGGCCTGGGGTTCTCGCTAAAATGCAAGAATACCAAAACCCCAATAATGCCCACATGCTTTTCAGCCACCTTCACCCCGACCACTGCCTCGACTTTCCCTCACTCCTGGTCTGGCGCCGGTACCACCCCACTGCCCCGGCACAACACCGCAACATTTGCATGGGGCCACATCACACCCCAATACACCTAGGGCGACTCAGCGCTGACATTCCCGACGAGGTCGACGACATGTCCGACACCTTTGACTTCCGCCCCTGGCGTATTCGCCACCCCCACCCTATTGGAGACTTTACCGTCACCGCCTACCCTACAATCCACCCCATCGAATCCTATGCCATGCGGGTAACCGCCCCCAATGGCAGAATCATCGCCTACTCCGGCGACAGTGCCTACAGCACCGAACTTATCGACTGCGCCCGCAATGCCGACATCTTCCTCTGCGAAGCCAATTGGGGAAAATCCTGTGATAGCAAAGCCCCCAATATGCATATGTGTGGCCAAGACGCCGGAATCCTTGCCACCAAAGCCAACGCCAAACACCTCATCCTCGTCCATATCCCACCCTGGGGCGACCCTATTGGGGCAATGGAAGGCGCACGCCAACACTACGATGGCCCCATCTCCCTCAGCTATTCGGGAATGGAAATCCCACTCTAAACACGACGCAATCACAAACCCTCACTTCCCCAATGTAGGCTCAACCCCATGACTTCATTCACTCGTGCCGATGGCCGCGCCCCAGACCAACTTCGACCCATCCGCATTACCCGCGGATTCACCACCAACCCTGCGGGATCCGTACTCATCGAATACGGCAATACCCGAGTCATGTGCACTGCCAGCGCCGAGCAAGGCGTCCCCCGCTTCAAAAAAGACTCCGGTGAAGGCTGGCTCACCGCCGAATACGCCATGTTGCCGGCAGCCACCCACGAACGTATGCCCCGCGAATCTATGCGCGGCAAAGTCAAAGGCCGCACCCATGAAATCTCCCGTCTTGTTGGGCGATCTCTTCGCGCCGCCATTGACCTAACCCTATTGGGGGAAAACACGATCAACATTGACTGTGATGTGCTGCAAGCCGACGGCGGCACCCGCACCGCCAGTATTACCGGCGCCTATATCGCACTTGCCGACGCCATTGCCTACCTCACAGCCCAAGGCGTCGTCCCCGGAAACCCGCTCCTTCCCCCAATAGCGGCGGTATCTGTTGGCATCATTGACGGCCACGTGTGCCTCGACCTTCCTTATGAAGAAGACTCCCGTGCCGATGTCGACCTCAATGTCATCATGACCCAGGAAGGAAAATTCGTCGAAATCCAAGGCACTGCCGAACACAACACCTTCAGCCGGGAAGAATTGAACGCAATGCTTGACTATGCGGAAAAGGGCTGCAAAGAACTCATCGAGGCCCAACTCGCCTCATTGGGGAAATAGGCATAATGAAAATTCTCCTCGCCTCCAATAACCCCAAAAAAGCCCACGAATTGCGCACCATACTTGCCAATAATGGCATAGAAATCCTTACGCTTGCCGACGTCCCCCACTACGATGAACCCATTGAGGACGGCCGCACCTTCGCCGACAATGCCCTCATCAAGGCTCGCGCAGGGGCGCAACACACCGGATTGGCAACCATTGCCGATGACTCTGGTTTCACGGTGGAAGAACTCAATGGGTGCCCAGGCGTGCTTTCGGCGCGCTGGTCCGGGCAGCACGGCGACGACCAAGCCAATAATCTTCTCCTATTGAAACAGATGGCGCACGTGCCGGAGGAACGTCGACAAGCGGCATTCGTGAGCGTGTGCGCACTCGTAGTCCCCAATGGGGAGGAGCATGTGGTGACCGGGCGATGGGATGGGTGGATGCTTACCGAACCCCGAGGTGACAACGGTTTTGGCTACGATCCACTCTTTTTACCCAATGAAGAATTCCCCAATGGGCGGAGCAGCGCACAGCTGAGCCCCGCGGAGAAGAATGCGCTCAGCCACCGCGGTAAAGCATTGGCACAACTTGTGCCTATTGTTACTCAACTGTCGCAATTGTCGGAGGCGAATTCGGACTAGCCACCCCCGAATATTCATCCACCCGGTCGAAAAACGCCCGCGATTGTTCAAACGCCCCATACCGGGTCGGCGGCGCTTTGGTAAACCGCAATGGCTCATCCGGCCACCGTCGCCTTCCAATACGGCTCGTCACCGGATCCTTCTCAATCCGGCCATTGCACGGCTTGGTGGGGTCATCATCGTTCTCCTTGTTATGCCGCATACACAACGGCACCATATTGGGGATTTCCGTCGGCCCACCCGCCGCAAACGCCTGAATATGATGAATCTGGCAATACCGCGCCGCAATCCGACAATCCGGGTGCGCACACGTCGGATACGCGGCCGTGAGCACCAGCCGCTGCGCATCATCAGCGAACCGCCGCACCTCAATGGGCTCCGAAAACTCGACCCCACCAGCAAAATTACGATACGGCACCGTCACCCACCCAAACGGTTCCAGCATCCGATCCGCATAGCCGCGCAAATCCACCACCGTACCGTCCGTGGTCAGGTATTTCCCATCCCGTTTCTCCAATAGCCACGGGTGGCAGATCACCATAAACGGCCGATATTTAAACCCCAGCGGGTTATCCTCCCCACTTTCACCTTCGCCTTCGCTTTGCGACGCCTCCCGCTCGCCGTACGTAATAACCCGCCGCGTAATAATGGTGGCCTTCGCCTCCGCAATGGAACAAGCATGCCCCTGATGAAACATGGCCTTAGCCTCATCATCAATAAGACTATTCATCCGGGCCAACGCCTCTGCAGGGGCCTTAATATTGAGATACCCCTTACCATCACAATCAACAGTACGGCTAAACCTGGCCCAATCACTGCGGGGCTTATCCGCGCACTGCCGATTCAACGCCCCCACCACTTCTTTCAGATGCTCCTCCAGCTCATTGAGGGAATCCGCACCAGCCCGAGCAATCACATCGGCAAACAACCCCTCCCGATCCGCCTGACTATTGGAGAGTTTTCGCCAATACTTCCCAATGGTAAAAATGGTGTCGAGCGACAACTGGGCAGTTCGCATAGCGGCCAACTGGTCGGCGTCGAAAAGCTCGGCATTGCGCAACAACCGAGTAGCGGTAAGATGCGACGTCCCCAATAGGCGGGCAAGATCTTCGGGCTTAGGACGCGATGCCTGCAACTCCACCAGCAGCCCCGCAGCATCATGCAGAACTCTGGCGAGCAAATCAAGCACCGGTGTCGTTGTCATAACCCATATTTTAGGCCTACTACCAGCGATTTTGGCCTTCCAGGGAACTTTCTCACATTTTTGCTTTTACCCTGTCCAAAATTTATGGCTGATCCAATTGGAACTTTTCCGTCACTTCCTGTCGACGCCACCGCTCCACAAAAAACGACAAGAACGGAATACAACCAGCCAACGCTGTCACCACCCACCGCAGTGGGGGCCACAACGCCTTCGTCCCCAAATTCAACGTCGCCAATAGGTACAAAATATAAAACAGGCCATGAACCTGCCCAATATAATGCGCCCAACTCGGAATCGACATCCCCAATAGGTATTGGGCAATCATACGGGTCGTCAAAATCAGCAACCACACACCAGTAACCCACGCGGCAATGGAAAACCACCGCAACGCGGCCCGCACCCGCTTTTTCCGATCAGGGTGAATAGTGCTCATTGGGAATCTCCTTTACGACGGCGAGGTTGATTGAGCCGATTAAACTCCTCCACAGACAACTGTTCCCGCTGCGGAAGAAAAGACTCGTCGATAAACTGCGGCGATGCCCCCGTCGCCCCCTGAGCTCCCCGCAATATCGGCGGCACCAGCGGCGTGGCGGAATCACCAGAACCATTATCTTTCTGCCGCTCCGCCTCAAACGCAAGTTTCTCCGACTCGTACGCCAAAATCTTGCGATACGCAAACACAAAAAACAACCCAAAAAACGGCCATTGGAAGGCATAACCCAAATTCTGAAATGTCCCCGAACCCGACTGGAACCTGGTCCACTGCCACCACGCCAATGCCCAAGT
>CAUVMZ010000036.1:0-18931 GCA_963552855.1 uncultured Corynebacterium sp.
TCTAGAATAATTGGGCCACCTTGTTTCGGTCGATTTTCCCCAAACTTGTGCGCGGTAGTTCGGCCACCCGCTGAATATGTTTGGGAATCTGCCACCGTGGATAGTCCTGAAACGCCGCAATAATGTCCTCCATGTCGGCGGACCCCGCGTATGCGGCCACGATGGCTTGCCCCAGACGCTGGTCGGGAATCCCCACCACGCACACATCATCCACCCCGGCAATATTAATGAACACCTGCTCCAACACCTCTGGGTGGATTTTTAACCCCCCGGAATCAATGATGGTGTCGATCCGTCCAGTCACTCTCAACACCCCATTCCGCAACAAACCCGTGTCTGATGTGCGATAAAAACCCGGTCGGGAGAACGCCTCATGGCCTGGGAAGTTGCGGTATCCCTGCGCCACCATTGGTCCACCGACCATGATTCTTTCGTTTTCCAACCGGATCGTCACCCCGGGCAGTGGCAACCCGTTATAGACGCACCCACCTGTGGTTTCTGCCGACCCATAGGTAGTCACCACTCTGATCCCCAGTTCGCGGGCGGCCCGCCGATCGTCATCGAGCAGGGGGCCGCCACCCACCAGGATGGCGTCGAAAAGCCGCAGTGCTTCAATGCCTTGCAACGTGTCCATGCCTTTGAGTAGCTGCATTGGGGTGAGGGCAGTATAGCAACGCGCTGCATCCGCCCGCAGCTCCTCCGCTGCATCCGCGAACTCCGCCACCTGAAACCCCGCCGACAAGTCGACGAACATGGGGTCAATGCCCGCCACCAATGATCGCACTAGCACCTGGATGCCCGCTATATGGTGCGCCGGTAACGCCAATAGCCATGCCCCTGCGCCGCCTAAAAACTGGTGGGTGGCATCCGCCGATGCCACCAAATTCACCGCAGTGAGTTGCGCCCCCTTGGGGATACCAGTTGACCCGGATGTGGCCACCACTAACGCCACCTCCGGGTCGATTTCCGTCCCGGCGCGTAATTGTTCCGTAAGCAGCTTGATACGGTCCGGGTCATCGGCGGGGACGGGCAAGAGTGTTCGGGTGCCGGCTATGGCTTCTTCAATGGCGTCGAGAAACGGGTAGGGGTCGGTGGGGGGGACCGGGAAGGGCTCAAGCAGGTGATGATCCGGGCTACTTGCGTCGCCGGGGGCATCATCGGGTCTGTCACCGTTACCCGCATGCGGATCATCGCCGTCGGAGTCAGCCACGTCTGGATTTGGGGAATTCAACGTGGGGTCTGCCAGTGGGTTTGTTACCGACCCCGTTGGTGGTTCTATAGGTTCCGGGGTGGGCTCGGGGAGTAGGTTGTGGGTCATGGTTTTAGTTTTAGTAGTAGTAGGGGAAAGGAGACCAGTCTGGGTCGCGTTTTTCTAGGAAAGAGTTTTTCCCTTCGACAGCTTCGTCAGTCATGTAGGCGAGCCGGGTGGCTTCGCCCGCGAAAACCTGCTGCCCCATGAGACCATCGTCGGTGAGGTTGAAGGCAAATTTGAGCATGCGTTGCGCGGTGGGGGATTTCCCGTTGATCTCTTGGGCCATGGTGATGGCTTCGTCTTCCAAGTCGGCGTGGTCGGCAACAATGTTGACGGCGCCCATGCGGTGCATGGTTTCGGCATCGTAGGTGCGGCCGAGGAAGAAGATTTCTCGGGCAAATTTTTGGCCAACCATTTTGGCTAGGTAGGCGGATCCGTAGCCGGCGTCGAAGGATCCCACATCGGCGTCGGTTTGTTTAAAGCGGGCTTCTTGCCGGGAGGCGATGGTGAGGTCGCACACAACGTGGAGGGAATGCCCGCCGCCGGCCGCCCAACCATTCACGATGGCGATGACGATTTTCGGCATGGTGCGGATGAGTCGTTGGACTTCAAGAATGTGGAGGCGGCCGCCTTCGGCTTTGGTGCGGGCCTCGTCAACGGTATCGGCGGTGTCACCGTGGGCGTAACGGTAGCCGGAGCGGCCGCGGATGCGTTGGTCGCCGCCAGAGCAGAAGGCCCAGCCGCCGTCTTTCGGACTGGGCCCATTGCCGGTGAGGAGAATACTGCCCACGTCGGGGGTTTGGCGGGCATGGTCGAGAACAGTGTAAAGCTCGTCGACGGTGTGGGGGCGGAATGCGTTGCGGACTTCGGGCCGGTTGAAAGCGATGCGGACAATACCGTCTCTCCGGTGGGTGCCGATATGCCGGTGGTAGGTGATGTCGGTGAGGTGTTCGAAGCCGGGAACCGGGTTCCAAAGTTCGGGTTTGAAGGGGTTTGAGGATGCTGGTGTGGGTGTTGGCGTGGAAGCAGTCATAGCTGTAAAGCTTAGCGGGCATGCGGTTTCTGTCACTACTGTTATAACTATGAGCGGACACAGTTTTGGCGGTATCAATGTTGAGGATATGTTGGCGCGGGCGCATGTGGTGAGTTTGCCGCTGCGGGTGCGATTCCGGGGGGTGCGGGAGCGTGAGGCACTGTTGTTTGAGGGGCCGAAGGGGTGGGGGGAGTTTTCGCCATTTTTGGAGTATGGGGTGCCGGAGTCGGCGGAGTGGCTGCGGTGCGGCCTGGAGATGGCGTTTGCGGGGCCCCCACCACGGTTGCGGGACAAGATTGCGGTGAACGCCACGGTGCCGGCTGTGGCGCCGTGGCAGGTGGATGAGGTGCTGGCGCATTTTCCCGGCTGTCAGGTGGTGAAGGTGAAGGTGGCGGAGCAGGGACAAACCCTGGCCGATGATATTGCCCGGGTGGCGGCGGTGCGAGCGTATGCGCCGGATGTGAGTATTCGGGTGGATGCGAATGGTGGCTGGTCGGTGGCGGAGGCGCTAGCGGCGCTGGCTGAATTGGGCCCGTTGGATTATGTTGAGCAGCCGTGCGCCACGGTGGAGGAGTTAGCGGAGCTGCGCACTAAACTGGTGCATCGGGGTTTGTATGTGCGGGTGGCGGCGGATGAGTCGATTCGGCGGGCGTCTGACCCGTATGCGGTAGCGGAGCGGGGTGCGG
The DNA here is from genome assembly GCA_963552855.1 of uncultured Corynebacterium sp. Classification (GTDB taxonomy): domain Bacteria; phylum Actinomycetota; class Actinomycetes; order Mycobacteriales; family Mycobacteriaceae; genus Corynebacterium. Next base: position 2,972 of record CAUVMZ010000036.1, read on the forward strand.
CGGATGTTGCGGTGGTGAAGGCCGCCCCGTTGGGGGGCCCGCGGGCGGTGCTGCGAATCGCGGATTTTATGCGCACCCGGGGCCTGAACATTACTGTTGCCAGCGCTTTGGATACCGGGGTGGGGATGAATGCCGGGCTGGCATCGGTGGCGGCATTGCCGCAGCTTGTTGATGATTCCCATGTTGCGGTTCCGCCCGCTGCCGCGGGGTTGGCGACGCAGCGGCTCTTCGTTGCTGATGTGACCCCATGGCGGCAGCTTGTCGACGGCTACTTAAGCACGGAATTACTGGCCCCGGAGCCGGAACGCCTGGCGGAGTTTGCCGCCTCGGGGGAGCGAAAGGATTTCTGGATCAATCGGGTCACCGAGTGCTGGAACTACCTCAACCAGGACTGATGCGAGCACTAACGGATGCCGAAGTTGCCGTGTTGACGGCAATGATTCAACACGCCCCGCCGGAAATTACCCCGGAATCAGTGACGGCGGAACGACGTGCGAAATGGTTAGGGCAAGTACCGAGGGTTTCGGTGGCGCGGGAATGCGGTTGTGGCACATGCGCATCTATCGAATTGGCGCTCGATGGGGTTCCAGTGCCACAGGCGTGGTCGGATGAAGCCTTATTCGCTTACGACGTGCGGCAGGACGCCCTCGTGTTCGTGCACATCATTAATGATGTGATCCGGGAATTAGAGGTGGCGCCAGTCCAGGATACGGTTGTGACCACACCAAACCCGGCCGCACTGGATTTTAGCGGTTGGAGTGAACCATAGTGTGATGGCAGAATCAGGGAATCTGACCCCACACAACACCCACGATAAGAATTTGGATTCATGACTGCCTATTCCCAGCCGCACTCCTCCCAACCAATCGCGGAAGCCATCGTCGCAGACATCGCCCACTATGTTGATGACGTGGTGATCTGCCCAGGTTCCCGCAACTCCGCCCTGTCCCTGGCGCTGATTGCCCGGCCGGATGTGCGGGTCCACGTGCGGATTGATGAGCGGAGCGCAGCCTTCCTCGCGGTGGGGATCGCCCGAGTCACTAGGCGGCACGTGGGGGTGGTGACCACCTCCGGCACCGCCGTCGCTAACTGCCTGCCGGCAGTGCTAGAAGCGCAGAACGCGCACATACCCCTGGCGATCATTTCCGCCGACCGGCCGGACTATTTAGTGGGCACCGGGGCGAATCAAACCATCGAGCAGCGCGGCCTGCTGGGGCTGGAAACCTACGACATTGCCGACCAGCATGACCTGGGGGACGTGTTTCAACACCACCAACAGGTGCATATAAACGTGCGGCTGGCCGCCCCATTGGTCGAAGGCCTGCCGCAACCACCACAACCAGTGGCTAAAACACCAACCCCAACCTTTATAGTCGACCATGGGGAAACCACCATTGACCTGTCCCGCCGCACGCTCGTGATTGCCGGCGACGAAGCCTGGGAAGTTCCCGGCCTGGAAGACGTCCCCACCGTGGCGGAACCCACGGCCCCCGCCCCATACCACCCGGTGCACCCCCTGGCCGTGCAAACATTCACCAACGAATACGCCGAATACACCAAACCGGAACACATCATTGTGGTGGGGCACCCCACCCTCAGCCGGGACATCATGGAACTCGTGGCGGATAACACCATAGAATTGACCATCCTTTCAAAAACCACGCAGGTCACAAACCCGTGGCGTCGTAACGCAACCATAGCAACCCGGGTGCAGGCCATCAACGAACCCACCGCAGACTGGATACGGATTTGTGCCGCCGCCACCGACGTGGCCATAGAAAAAGTCCGCACCATTCTCGCCGATGAAACATTCGGCTTCACCGGACTGCACGTTGCCGCCGCTGTCGCCGACAGCCTCAGCACAAACGACTACGCGGTTTTCGGCGCATCGAACCCAATCCGGGACGCCAGCCTCGTCGGACTCCCATTCCAAGCAGTAGACACCTTCTCACCCCGCGGCGTCGCAGGCATTGACGGTACCACCTCACAAATCATGGGCATCGCCCTCGCTACCCAAGCGCAACACCCCACCGAAATCCGGGCCCCACGCACCCTCGCGCTCATTGGCGACGTCACATTCCTCCACGATGTTGGGGGGCTACTCACCCCAGACAATTCCCCGCTCCCCGAAAACCTCACTATCGTGGTAGCCAACGACAACGGGTGCGGCATTTTCCACGCCCTAGAGGTCGGCGACCCAGAATTCCAACCCAGCTTCGAACAAGCCTTCGGCACACCACACAACACCAATATCGCCGCCCTGTGTGAAGCCTACGGGCTGGAATACCAGCAGGTCACCACTCTCCCCGATCTCATCCTTGCCCTGGATGATGCCGCCGAAACCACTGGGCTGTGCATTATCGAAGCCGTCACCACTCGTGCCACCCGCACAGCCCTCCACCACCAACTTTCCCACTAGCGCATACCAACCATGACCGACCCACATGCCCGCGAACGCCGCATCTTCCGTACTCGCCGCCGCATCAAACAAACCATCCTGTTTTGCTACGCGGCAGCCATGCTCGGCTGCGCCAGCCTCGTCATCGGCCCCGGCATCAACGACTACATCATTGAATCCAACCCCGGGCGGGCCCTCGCCCGCGTCACCTCCGTCACCAGCACAAAAACCATCGTCGAATTCCAAGACGACACCAACACCTACCACTCACCCCCCGGCGGCCTTCTCTACCCCACCGGGCTCGGCCCCGGCCAACGTGTGTGGGTCACCTACGCCCAAAGCAACCCCGAACTTGTGAAAGTATCCGGTCGCAAATGGACACTCGCCATCATCCCTGCCATTAGCTCTGCGGTCGTGACCACCCTCATCACCAGTGCCCTCTGGTTCGCCATCCTTGGCCCCCGACATTTCCGACGTGCAAAACACGCAAACCACAAGAACCACAAAAACCTGAAAACCCCCACCAACACCCGCAGCACCAGCACCACCACTAGCACCAGCGCCATCGACACCACCAGAAGAAAGCAAACCACATGAGTCGCCGACGCTACCGCGTCGCCATCGTGACCGAATCCTTCCTCCCCACCATCAACGGCGTCACCAACTCCGTCACTAAAACCCTCGACCACCTCCACAATCACCACCACGAAGCCATCATCATTGCCCCCAAACAACCAGGCACCCCCACCACCTACCGTGGCTTCCCCATCATCACCACCCCCACCATCAACCTCAACCTTGGACTCCCCCTCGGACTCCCCACACCCACCATCACCCGCACCCTCCGCAGTTTCCAACCCGACATCGCCCACCTCGCATCCCCCTTCCTCCTTGGTGCCGCCGCAGCCTTCGCCTGCCAACACCTCAGCATCCCCACCATCGCAATATTCCAAACCAACATCGCCGACTACACCACCCGCTACCACCTCCCCAAACTCAAAACCACCGCCTGGCGGTGGATCACCCACATCCACAACCACTGCAACCTCACCCTAGCCCCCTCCACCAGCACCATCACCGAACTCCGTAACCACGGCATCACCACCATCAAACACTGGGGCAGAGGCGTCGACACCACCCTCTTCAACCCTGACCACCACCAACCCGACCCTACCAACCACATCATCGGGTACGTCGGCCGCCTCGCCCCAGAAAAAGGCCTCCACCGACTCCAAGCCATCACCAACCTCCCCAACACCACCCTCACCATCGTCGGCACCGGGCCCCTCGAACCGCGCCTCCGCAAACTCCTCCCCACCGCCCACTTCCTCGGCCCCCAAACCGGCACCCAACTCGCCCACACCCTCGCCACCTTCGACATCTTCATCCACCCCGGCGAATTCGAAACCTTCTGCCAAACCATCCAAGAAGCCCACGCCGCAGGCGTCCCCACCATCGCCCCCAACACCGGCGGCCCCCAAGACCTCATCACCAACGGCCACAACGGCTACCTCCTAGACCCCATCAGATTCGAACGCGACCTCCCCCACGCCATCAATGCCATCTACGCCAACCACCACACCATGTCCCACAACGCCCGTGCCGGGGTGGAAAACCGCACCTGGGAAACCATCTGCTCCGAACTCATACACCACTACGAAGCAGTCATTCACAACCCAACCCGCTACACTAATCTGCGTGGCTAAAGCATCCCTGGACAAAAAACCCATCGAAGTACGACGCATGTTCGACGCCGTGGGAAAAAACTACGACATCACCAACACTGTCCTCGCCGCCGGACTTGATGCCCGATGGCGTCGCCGGACCCGCGAACGCCTCCAACTCAAACCCACCGACAAAGTCCTCGACCTCGCCGCCGGCACCGCCGTCTCCACCGTGGAACTTGCCAAATCCGGGGCCTGGTGTGTTGCCTGCGATTTCTCCCAAGGCATGCTTGCCGCCGGCAAAAACCGGGCCGTCCCCAAAGTATGCGGCGACGGCATGCACCTCCCCTTCGCCGATAACACATTCGACGCCGTCACCATCAGCTACGGCCTCCGCAACATCTACGACCCCACCGCCGCACTCCGCGAACTCGCCCGCGTTACCAAACCCGGCGGCCGACTCACCATAGCCGAATTCTCCACCCCCGTCATCCCCGGGCTCAAACAGCTCTACCACAACATCGCACTCAAAGCCCTACCGGCCATAGCGAAACTCGTATCCTCCGACCCAGAATCCTACGAATACCTAGCAGACTCCATCCGCCAATGGCCCAACCAAGAACAACTCGCCACCATGGTCAATAACCACGGCTGGTCACACTGTGGGTGGCAAAACCTGACCGGTGGCATCGTCGCCCTCCACTCCGCCATAAAACCCGACGCAATCTCCGACACACCCGAAGCCGGAAACTAGCCCCACAACGCGGCCCTAAACACCTCAGCAGCAGCCACCAACCCCGATCGCGCCACCGCCCGATCGGCAACAAACCGACCAGCCGCATGCCACAACCGTGCCACCACATCCCGATCCGTATCAGTTACCAGATTCCCCATCAACCGCGCTGCTACCGGCATCACATGTCGCCCCAACGGGCGTCGCAAAGCCACCGGGCCAACCACCGGCAACAACTGCGGGTACGTTAACAACCGCGCCAACATGCGTGCCAACCCAAACGCCTCACCATACTCCCGGCGCAACACATCCGGCCACAACAACGTGTAATCCTTACCCGCCCCCAAACACTCCACCGCCAACCGGGCCGTCTCCATCCCATAATCAATCCCCTCCCCATTCAACGGATTCACGCACGCTGCCGCATCCCCAATCAACATCCAATTACGGCCAGCCACCCCGCTCACCGCACCACCCATTGGCAATAACGCCGACGCCACCCGATCCGGCGCACCAAACCCCCACTCCGGCCGACACTGTTGCGCATACAAGCCCAATAGTTTCTTCGTATTAATCCGGGCTGGTCGTCGATCCGTGCTTAACGCCCCACACCCCACATTCGCCAACCCATTACCAAGCGGAAAAATCCAACCATAGCCGGGCTGCACCACCCCATCCGCGTCCCGCAGCTCCAGGTGCGAATGAATCCACGGCTCCTCAGACCGCGGTGTCACGCAATACGAACGTGCCGCAATGCCATACACCTCGCCCTTATGCCACGTGCGACCAAGCAACTTACCAATGGGGGATCGCACCCCATCCGCCACAATGACCTGCTTGGGGCGCACCCACGACCCATCCGACAACTCCACCGCAGCAACCAATGCGCCCACCGAATCGGCCCTCATTGAAGCAGCATCCCCCGAAACAGTGCTGCTCCCGGAAATAATGCTGCCTGAACCAGCCCCCACCGGCGTCGACATGGACACTGACACCGCCCGCACACCACCCAAAAACTCCACCGACGGATGCGAACGCGCGCACCCCACCAAGAAATCATCAAACTCACGCCGGGGCATCGCCGACCCCACGGTTCCGAATGTGCTCTCCGGCCAGGGCGCCGTCACCGAGCCCCCAAACCCGTGCAGTTTCAGCCCATGGGAGTGATAACGTGCCACCACGGGATCTGCCAATCCTAACAGTTGTAGCTGGTGGATGGCGCGGGGGGTGAGGCCATCGCCGCAGGTCTTGTCGCGGGGGAACGGTTGGGCGTCGATAAGTAGGGTGCTTATACCGCGGTGACCAGCATGAATGGCGGCGGTTGCGCCTGCGGGTCCGGCCCCAATGATGAGAAGCTCAACGCTTCGGTTCCCGTGTTGGTGAATGGTGGGGGTGGAGTCAGTCACGATCACTATTGTTGCAAGCCGTCACTGTCTCATGCCACCCGCATATAATCCTGAGGGTGTATGTCGGGCGGGTAATGGACTACGGTTAAAGGGTTAGTTGGATGAACTCGTTCGGCCCGATTCGGCAAATTTGCTGGTTGGGTGCAGTCCGATCCGTATGGGAAAAGGTAGACACAGCATGAACAATGGTGCCGTAATTCGTCAGAACCGTGGCGATTCCACCATCGGCGCGCGCATTGATTTGGGCGATGACACCCTCAACGAACATGTTCTTCGTGGCATGGAAAACGTCGAAGATAGGTTGCGGGTGGAGCTGGAAAAAAGTCCAGACTTTCTTCAGGAGAAGGTGATGCACCTGACCAAGGCTGGTGGTAAGCGCTTCCGCCCAATGTTTACGTTGTTGGCGTCGAATTATGGCCCGCGACCCATGTGTGAGGATGTGTTCAAGGCCGCCGTGGTGGTGGAAATGACCCACCTGGCAACCCTCTACCATGACGATGTGATGGACGAAGCCCAAATGCGGCGCGGTGTGCCGTCTGCCAACGTGCGGTGGTCGAACTCGGTTGCGATCTTATCCGGGGACATTCTCCTGGCGCATGCCTCTCGGATCATGAGTGAGTTAGGGGTGGACACGGTTGCGCACTTCGCCGAAACTTTTGGTGCGCTCGTGACCGGCCAAATGCGGGAAACCGAAGGGCCCGGCGCCGGCGATCCGATTGAGCACTACATGAAGGTGATTAACGAGAAAACCGGTGTGCTGATTGCCGCTGCTGGCTACCTCGGGGCGTTGCATTCGGGTGCGGACCTGGAAACCGCAGTATGTTTGCAGGCGGTGGGGGCTGCGGTTGGTATGGTGTTCCAAATCGTTGATGACATTATCGATATTTTTTCCACCCCCGAGGATTCCGGTAAAACACCAGGCACTGATTTGCGGGAAGGGGTGTTCACGCTGCCGGTGCTGTATGCGCTGCAGGAAGACACCCCGGTGGGGGCGGAATTGCGGGAACTGCTCACCGGTCCGCTTGTCGACGACGCCAGCGTGGATCGGGCACTGCAACTTCTGGCCCGTTCCAATGGGCGGCAAAAAGCGCTTGCCGACGTTCACCAGTACCTGGCCGAAGCGGAGGAAAAACTAGATCAACTCCCTGACAATCCCACCACCCGGGCCTTGCGACAGTTAGCTCGGGTTACGGTGGCCCGTGTGGGATAGGGGCGGGGCGTAGTTATCGGCACCAACCTGGAGATTTGTGCTTTTATCACTGTCGGTAATACAATTCCTAGAGCGCGCTAGGTTGCCCGAGCGGCCAAAGGGAGCGGACTGTAAATCCGCCGGCGTTTGCCTACAGAAGTTCGAATCTTCTACCTAGCACCAAAACCAACATGAACCCCCACCGTGGAATTTATCCCGGTGGGGTTTTGGTGTTGCAGCGCTTTCACATGGATCATGTGTGCCAATAATAATGTGTGATCTCAACAGCTAAAGGTGGGTAAAACAGGTTGTGTACTGGTGATTTGTTTTCACCGCTACGGTCGGGGTACAGTATTGAAAGCTTCAACGGAGCAAAACGATGAGGCTAAGCCCCCTTAGCTCAGTCGGCAGAGCGTTTCCATGGTAAGGAAAAGGTCGACAGTTCGATTCTGTCAGGGGGCTCTGTTTTCTTTTATGACTTGTGCACATGATCGTAAAAGTAAACGGTTGGGCGGTGTAGCTCAGTGGTAGAGCAAGCGACTCATAATCGCTGTGTCGCGAGTTCAATTCTCGCCATCGCTACTGGATAGGTTGTTATCCAAAAATAGGGGCGTAGCTCAAATGGTAGAGCAACGGTCTCCAAAACCGTAGGTTGCAGGTTCAAGTCCTGTCGCCCCTGCTTCACTTTGGAAGGACATTTGCCATTATGGTAGGTGTCCTTTTTGCATATGTGGTGTTGGTGGGGTTAGTGGATATTGGGGTCCGCTAGTTTTTTGGTATAGTCAAAGCGCTTTATAAAAACGTATTCGAGGAGAGCCGTGAGCGAGAATCAGCCAAAGCACGGGGCGGGTGCCCGCCCCACGGGCAAGCGTCAGCTGGCCGGGGTGAGTACTACCTCGACTGCTACTTACAAGGGTAAACAAGTTGTTGCCAATGACGATGATGATGCGCCACGCCAGAATAAAGCTGTGGCGTTCATGCCCGAGGTCGTGTCCGAAATGCGGAAAGTCATTTGGCCGACCGCCCGGCAGATGCTGAATTACACCGTCATTGTGTTTGCCTTTTTGGTCTTGTTGACGGGTTTGGTGGCTGGTGTGGATTTCCTCGCCGGTATCGGAGTTGAGAAGGTACTGGTCCGATAGGTAGTATCATTCGTATAGCTTCTATAGCATCCCGCCGAATTCCCTGTGGAACGGCGGGATAAATTTTACCCCACCGGTGCGGCGTCTGGAAAGCGTCGACAAGCGGGGGCGGTAGCATAGTACTAATCAACGAATGTCAGGAGACCCCTCATGAGCGAAGAAACTCAGGATTCCCTCGCCGCGGCTATGTCCGAATTGTCCGAGTCCGAAGCATCTGAAGCATCGGAACAGTCGGCGCCGGTCGGTGAGCAACAACCCGAAACCGTGAAGTCCGAAGGGGCTAGTGAAACCGCGGCCCCCGAACCAGGGGCTGCCGAAACCGCCGATGCCGCAGAAACTGGGGAGACCACTGAAACCGATGAGGATGGTGAATACCAGGTACGGTTGCGGCGATATATCCGCGAACTGAAAAAACAACCGGGCCAGTGGTACATCATTCAGTGCTATTCAGGCTATGAAAATAAGGTGAAGGCCAACCTTGATATGCGTATCCAAACCCTAGAGGTGGAGGATTCCATTTTTGAGGTTGTGGTTCCGGTGGAGCAGGCGTTAGAAATCCGTGACGGTAAGCGCAAGATCGTCAAGCGTAAGTTACTGCCCGGCTATGTGTTGGTGCGCATGAACATCAACGACCATGCCTGGTCAGTGGTGCGGGAAACCCCTGGTGTGACGTCGTTCGTGGGTAATGAGGGGAATGCGACGCCGGTGAAGCCGCGGGATGTGGCGAAATTCCTCATGCCACGCGACACGAAGCCTGTCGCGGAGAGCAAGCAGGCTGCTGGTGAAACCCCAGAGGGGGAGAAGGTTGTGGCCATGCCGACGGATATGGCAAAGCCAAAGGTTGTGGTCAATTATGAGGTGGGCGAGGCCGTCACCATTCTGGAAGGACCGTTGGCGTCGGTGTCGGCAACCATTTCGAAGATTGATGCGGAAAACAGCAAGGTGGAGGTGTTGGTGTCGATCTTCGGTCGGGAAACACCAGTGGATTTGACGTTCGACCAGGTTAAGAAGATCGACTAGAAAACCCAGAATTTGGGTGCAAACTGGGGTTTGCTATAGGATGTTCGATTGCGTATGCATGTTTATGAATGTCATGCGTTTTCGATCGTTGTTTCCCGGTGGCTTGCGTAGCGCAGGCATCCGGACAGGTTGCGGAATTGCCATAATCCGTGGCCTGTTATCAAGGAAGTAGGTAACATCATGGCCCCCAAGAAAAAGGTCTCTGGCCTCATTAAACTTCAAATCGAAGCCGGTGCGGCGAACCCTGCTCCGCCTGTCGGCCCGGCCCTGGGTGCGCATGGCGTGAACATCATGGAATTCTGCAAGGCCTATAATGCGGCCACGGAATCCCAGCGCGGCAATGTGGTGCCGGTGGAAATCACCGTGTACGAAGACCGGTCGTTCACTTTTAAACTGAAGACCCCGCCTGCCGCTAAGCTGCTGCTGAAGGCTGCCGGGTTGCAGAAGGGCTCCGGTGTTCCGCACACCCAAAAAGTGGGCAAGGTCACCATGGACCAGGTGCGGGAAATCGCCCAAACCAAGCTGGAAGACCTCAACGCCAACGATATTGATGCTGCCGCAAAGATCATCGCCGGCACCGCCCGGTCCATGGGCATCGAGGTCGAGGGCTAAAACATATTTCTGTGGGAGGGCCAGCTTCGGCCCGTTCCACCACATATCTTTCACCACATAATTCAAGGATGTAAGACATTATGAGCAAAAAATCAAAAACCTATAAGGCACTGGCAGAGAAGTTGGACAAGGGTCGGCTGTACACGCCGTTGAAGGCTGCCCAATTGGTCAAGGAGACCTCTTCGAAGAATTTCGATGCCTCCGTTGATGTTGCCATTCGCCTGGGTGTTGACCCCCGCAAGGCCGACCAGTTGGTGCGTGGTACCGTGTCGTTGCCGAACGGCACCGGTAAGACTGTGCGCGTTGTTGTATTCGCTGCTGGTGAGAAAGCCACCGAGGCTGAGGCCGCCGGTGCTGATGTGGTCGGCTCTGACGATTTGATCGCCCGGATCACTGAAGGCTGGACCGACTTCGACGTGGCAATCGCCACCCCCGACCAGATGGCTAAGGTGGGTCGTGTGGCCCGCGTGCTGGGTCCCCGCGGCCTGATGCCGAACCCCAAGACCGGCACCGTGACCACCGATGTTTCTAAAGCAATTGCCGAGGTCAAGGGTGGTAAGATTTCCTTCCGCGTAGATAAGGCAGCTAACCTGCATGCGCTGATCGGCAAAGCATCGTTCACTGCTGAACAGCTGACCCAAAACTATGGTGCTTTGCTTGAAGAAGTGCTGCGGTTGAAGCCGTCGTCTGCCAAGGGTGTTTACCTGCGCAAGGTGACCTTGAGCTCTACGATGGGCCCCGGCATCCCGGTTGACCCGTCCATCCAGAAGGATTTCACCGCAGAATAGTCCTCACACCGCCAAGAGCCGGGGAGCATCATGCTCTCTTGGCTTTTTGCTTTGCGACGCCTAACCCTCCCGGAACCCTGGCTCGAATAGGGGTGCGATCCTGCGGGGTAATGGGAGGCAGCATGGAGAAACTACGCTATTATGACCCAGCACATTCTCTAAAACCTACTATCGAAAACCTGTTTGCTTCATGGTGTTGTGGGTGGTGTGGGCGTCGGGGCTGGTAGGGTTTGCCTCGTCGACAGTGTGGCGTGCGCGATACTCCTTGGGGCTCATCCCTAGCCATGTATGAAAGGCCCGCAGAAAACTATTGAGCTCTATATACCCCAATAGGTAGGCGATCTCATCAACTTTCATTGATGTGGTGGTGAGGTAATGTTGGGCCAATAGCTGTCGGGTATGTTTCAACTGTGCCTGAAATGTTGTCTTTTCTACACCCAACTTGCGCTGGAGGGTGCGTTTACTCATCCCCAACCGGTGGGCAACGTCATCAATGCCGGTTTCCCCACCGGGAAGCATCTCCATGAGCGCACTTTGCACCCGAGTGGTGTAGCTATCATCGGCGGCAAGTTCCGCAAGGCGGCGTTGCAGCTCCGGTTCGAAATAGCTCCACATGCTGTCGTTATGGCTGATAAAGGGCAGCTCCATATCACGGGTGGCAAACGCAATGACATTGCTTGGGCCAACTTGCGGTAAACACCCGAGAAAATCTGCGACAGCACGGTCAATATCTAATTGATGCAGCTGCACCGATGTCGGCGTGATATGTTCCCCGGTGGCGGTACGCAGCAGGTTGACCAAGAACACAAATTCGCATTCCACAAGAAACGACGGCAACTCATAGCCTTCGCACACCAATTCGATACTTACTTGTTTTGTGGTGCCAGTGGTATGGAATTCCAGAGGTCCTATGATGCGTTTATATTGTTTCAGCCGTTCTATGCATACCCTGCCGTTTCGAGCACAAGAAGAGGCAAAAACTGGTGGGCTGAATTGCTCAATCCCGGTCGTGCTAGCCAACTGAACGGCAGAGCCTGGAGGGCACAGCTTTCCAATGGCAGTGAGAAATGCGAAATAATCACTAGTCGTCATTGTGGGCGGATGATGAGTAAAGGTATCTTCCGCCACCCCGGCCTTGCGTAACACCTGCTCAACTTCTATTCCAACCGACGCCAGTAGTCGAGGATAGTTCTGCTCAAGGATATGCCGCTTCATGAGTTGTAATTAATGGCCAGTGGTTTGCTGGTTATACACGAAATTCAGTAATGCCTTTCGAGGCATAACGGGAGACAGCGATACGAAGGGTTTTTGCCAACTCACCAGGCCGGAGATTACATTAATCTTGCCTGCCATCATGGCATCATAGCCCTCTTGTGCCACCTGGCGGGGCTCTACTGCATTCGCAAATAATTTCGTATCTGATAGCCCACCGGTGGCAATAAAGCCGGTTTGCATGGCGCCTGGCATGAGGGCGGTCACGGTCACACCGGTGTCTTGGAGTTCTCGCCATAGGGCGTTAGACCAGCTGGTGAGGTATGCCTTGGTGGCATAGTACACGGCCTGCAACGGCCCGGGTACGGTGGCTGCCGTAGAACTGACGTTGAGGACTTTGCCGCTGCCCCGCTCAATCATTTTGGGCAGGAATAATTTGAGGAGTCGGGTGGGGGCTTCGATGTTGACGGCAATCATTGATAAGTCCTGGTCCATGGAGCGTTCCCGGGCAAAATCACCTTGGCCACCGAAACCTGCATTATTAATGATGATGTCCGGGACCACGTCGGCGCAGGCATCGACGATGGTTTGAGCCGCATCGGGGGTGGACAAGTCGACTGCGATGGTGCGCACTTCAACGCCATATTTGGCTGTTACTTCCTTGGCCTGGGCATTGAGCTTTTCTTCACTGCGGCCAACAAGGATGAGGTCACCATGGCGGGCTGCGTGGATGTCGACGAAGCCGGTGCCCAGTCCACCGTAGGAGCCGGTAATGAGTGCCACATTCTGCATGATAAATTTTACCTTTCGGTTGGTGGTAATATTATTAGTTCTCCACTATTGTAGCCTGGTATGGCCGACAGGCGCTCATCAAAGGACGCCAAGTCATTATCAATTCACGCCAATACCACCGAGAGCGTCGTCGTAACGCACGAAGGTATATGAGGGCATATGGGGAATGAACCCCCTGGCTTAGAAAACCGCGAGGTGACCTTATGTGATAGTGGGGTAATGAGAGGGCAAAACTGGCCGTTGTTTTTGCATAACACCCTGATAGGCCATAATGTATTACGCGTGCAACTATCTTAGGAGCCCCGGTGACACGAGGATTACAGAAAACCACCATTGCTATTTGCGCAGCTCTTGGCCTTTACGCCACCCCAATAACCGCGACCGCGCAAGAAATATCCCTAGAACCGCTCAGCAGCGATATCATTACCAACCTGCTGACCGGTGGCTTTGTCGTCACCCAAAAAGTCTTTGTCGACGGCAAACCCGAGGCTTCCCCCACGCCTTTTAAGGTACGCTACACCTGCAAAGCCGTCACCGGGGAACAAAGCGGTGAACTCACCGTCACCACCGAAACCCCGGCTCGCGTCGACAATATACCCCTCGGCACCGAATGCGAACTATTCGAACAAGATGGGGATCGTGAGGGATACACCAAAACCGTAGGCTTCGATAAGCAGAAGTTCTTCGTCACCGACAAGAACCAGGTCATCACCGCCACCAACACCTATGCCCGGGAGCAGGGCGTTTTCAAGATCACCAGCAAAATCGTTGGGGCGGAAACCGGCCGGAAGTTCCGGGTCGACTACTCCTGCATAGACCCGAAAGTGTCAAATGGTCAGGGGCCGGTCACAAGTTTCCTTGAGGTCGACGGCGAGGCCACGTCGCCACCCTTATCGCTCGGTTCTATCTGCACCCTGACGGTTCCAAATCAACAGCTCCCAGGCTACGCCCTAGACAAGATTGATATTCAACCCAAGCCCGAGGTGGTCATCGGCAGGGAACCCGTCGACGTCACCCTCACGAATAATTATGTGCGTTCCACCGGCAGCGTCAGCATTGCCCAAAAACTCCAGGTCGATGGCAAACCAGCCAATCCCGATGCGAGCATTAAAGTGGGCTACACCTGCGGTGGTCTCACCGGCGAGGCGGAGTTTAAGAATGGGAACCCGGCCCGCATCGAGAACATCCCCACCGGCACCCAATGCGAATTCACCGACCTGGGCGGCGACCGGGCGGGCTATATAAAAAACAGCCAGTTCGACAAGCAGAAAGTCACCGTCACCACCAAGGAACAGGCTATTACTCTGACGGAGAATTATAACCGTGATGCCGGTTCGCTCACCATTAGCAAGCGGGTGACGGGGAACGCCGTTGCTCTTGCCCCCAAGACCTTCAAATTCGACTACCAGTGCGCGGCGCAGCGAGGCACCGTCGAGGTGCGGGCCGGCGAAACCGTGACTATCCCCGCACCCGCGGTGCCCGGCCTCACGTGCACCGTGACGGAGCAGGATGCCCAGGTTCCCGCTGCCACCGTGGCCACCACGTATTTCGTCAACGGCCAGCCCGCCGGAACCCAAGTTCCCACCAATGCGAAATTCCTTTCGAATAGTGACTACACCGCTAGGGTGGGCAAATTCACGGTGAGCAAGAAGATCACCGCCGACATTCCCACTGGCCGCAACGATTTCCCATTCACCTACACCTGCCAGCCCGCCTATGATGGCGCCTTCGCCCCAGTTGACCAGGCATTAACCATCACCAGCACCTCTGCCGAAAGCATTGATCTTCCCCTCGGAACCATTTGCACCGTGACAGAGCAGGACGCTCCGGTGGCCGGATACACGTGGAACGCGCCGGCGTCGCAAAGCGTCACGGTGGGAGGTTCTGTGCTCTTCGAAAACGTGTACAAACGCCAGACTGCGCAGTTCGGCATCGCTAACACGGTGCGGGTGTGGGAGCCGCTGCGTAACGGCACCATTAACTTCACCTATGAATGCGTCGATCCGGCGCACACCAAGATCACCGGCACGCTCGCAGTGTCCGGCAACGGTCAGCAGGCCATCGCGCCGGAAAAGCTTCCCGTCGGCACATTATGTACCGTGTATGAGAACGCGCAGGACGCGCAGCGCACCGGTTTCCGCCATTACGCGCCCGAGGCGTTCACATTCACGGTGGGGGAGAAGGACGTGAATAAGGTCATCGGCTTCAATCAGACCAGCACATATGTTCCCATCGTGCCGTTTATTGTGCCGGTGGTGCGGTTGTTGGCAGCCCCCATCATGCGGCTTTTCGACGCCTAAAGCACCAGCTCAAACCCGCTAACTGTAGAACGTGCCACTGTTGACCACCTTGTCGTGGTCATCAAGCAGCTCCCACTTGTACAGGGTATTTTCGTACGCCTTCCCGAGCTTGCCAGAGGTCGTCGGCCAATCATCTCGCGGCCGGAGCCTGGGGGCGGGGCCGAAATCCGAATCGAGGGGCGTGAGCTGGATGGAGCATTGCATGGCGCCACGCTTGTGGTATTTGATCGTCATCATGAAATCATCAAATTTATCCAAATAACTGATGTAATACTTGATGCACCCACCAGCGGAAACCTCTGTTTCCTCAATATCCCTTGCGGATGCGACCGGCGTGGTCGCCACCATTGTGGCCACAGCCACGGCCCCGGCCAGGATCGTGCGCACAGTTTTAGGCATAAACATAAATGGTATCCCTTCGGTGTAGAGGCTCGTTACTGGCCATTATAAAAAAGGAATAAAACCCATTGTGTTTGCATTATAAATGATGACAAATTGCACCTTATTGAGGGGTGCTTTCACTATATTATGCATTCATAAAATCAGAGTCTTTTCTGGGTGAAAAAGATCCGACTAATTACCCCCATGGATCACTATAGGCTTCGATTTTGTTTTAAATTTCATCTGGGAATGGGTATTCCCTTGGATATTTGTTCAACGGTTTCCAATTGGGCTTGGGTTTGATTTTTGGCATCTGTTTTGGT
>CAUVMZ010000037.1:0-18925 GCA_963552855.1 uncultured Corynebacterium sp.
AGAAGATTCTCAATCGAGAAGAAACTGCCCATCAGATAATCCAAAAAACGGGTGACCCACAGATTAACTCCGATGCTACACAGCAGTTACATGTTGTGGTATTCAGCATCATCGGAGGGGCCATAGCAATAGTTTTTGTTGGCATTATCTTTGCACTTGTAAATAGCTTCAATAAAGCCACGAAACGGGCTTTTTGGGCTCGACGTGCCCTTGCTTTTTATGGGTTATATCTGGGGGTGCGAATAGTTTTTATCTATACTGAAATTAGCACGATTCCGGCTAACTCATTACCAATAGCATTCTCTGCTATTGATGGGGCAATTGCTATTACGGTTGGTGTCATTGCATTGGTGGCAGTGGTTTTGGGTGCACGTGATGACTCCCTGAAATGGGTGGGGGAAACACCCGTAGGATTTTCACCGCCGCCTAACGGCAATGGGCATGATGAAAAGAAAGACGACCGCAAAAAATAGCAAAAACAACGTATGCCAATAAGTGCTGAACATGTTTGTTTAGTCTTATCCTTTGAATACCGCCATTGGCAGCAGAGTAGTGCCATAATGGCGGTATATTCGTTCAACCACCATCTAGGAAGCTAGGGTGTTGCAGTAATAACCCCCGAAAACATTTACATATTGGCTTTGCAGTAATCATTGGGAAGGATGACATCATGGCGGAAACTTCCGCAGCAGCTAATGTTTCGGATTCTGCCGATCGCATCTCACATGCAACATACACATCCGTATCTAGTGCTATATCGCGGGCAAAACAGGCTGCGGCGGATGCTGGGATTAACACAAACGATCTTCACACGCATGAATTTTCCGAAGAATATTTCCAGGGTCGAACCTCTTTTGCTTTTGAACTTACTGGGCTAGACAGTGCCACCAGCATCGGCGAAATCGAAGAAGCCTTAGAACAGCTCAATGGTGTGAAAGCCCGAATCGTTTATACGTCGAACATGGCGTGGATTTCCGCAAATCGGGGTGTGGATATTTCAGCACTAGTAGACATCTTCAAACATTATGGTATTGAAGCAAATTTAACTGATTCATCGTTACGCCGTCGGATGGCTTGGTCTGATGTTGAAGAAGGCAGGTATAGGAGGTCGCGGCGGCGACACCACCGTAAACACTTAGCCGAACAACATTTTTTACATAAACAAGCACTTGAAGAGGAAAAACAGCTAGAGTATCTACGCAAATCCGGTTTTCTTGACGGGGCAGAACAACGATTTGTCCATAAAGAACCTACAGATGTGCTTTTTACCGCCCGGAATCTTATTACTAGGTGGCGGCTATTTGCCAGCGCATTCCTCACCATTCCAGTAATTGTGATTTGTTATATGCCTAGTCTGCAATTCAACTATTGGCAGTGGTTTGTTGCTCTGCTTAGCTTCCCAGTAGTGACCTACGGCGCCTACCCATTTCATCGGTCATTTATTGGTGGGCTTCGGCGAGGCATGTCTGCATTAGACGGCGCTAGTTCTGTTGCTATCATGCTCGCATATTTATGGTCGCTAGCGCTCATTATCTTCACTGATGTGGGGAAGATATCGTATCGGAGCGACTCTGAGCTTTTTGCTATCAAATTGGCGGCATTTGAAAATGGTGCACTATTCTTTGATGTTGCTTGCGTTATGACGTTTTTCCTATTGGCTGGTCGAATTTTTGTGCGTAAGAGTCGGGCAAGCCTTCCCGTGGAATTATCCCAGTATAAACCTGTTCCAAATAGCACTGTTACGGTGGTGAAAAAACTACGTAATAATGGCAAATCAATAGAACAGGTAGTACCAATACAAAAGCTCAACGTTGGCGATGACATTATTGTGCCTGCCGGTGCCATCATTCCTGTTGATGGGGTGGTTATTGGCGGGTCAGCGATCATTGATGCGTGCGTTCTAGGGTTGGGAAAAATTGCTACCAAAGTGAATGGCAAAGTTTATGCTGGTTGTGTTAATGGCGAAAAAGCACTAAAAATCAGGGTCATTGCCACGGGACATCGTACCTGGCTTGCCGCGGTTTATCGGTGGGTGGCCATTTCCTCAATCAACCAAGACCATTCTGATGCTCTTGCAACAAAAACTGCCTCATTTTTAGTCCCAACAGCCATAGCCATCGCGTTTACGGACTTTAGCCTTTGGGCGCTTGCCACGAACAACGTCAATCAGGCATTCGCCACAGCACTAGCCGTTTTAGGATGCGTAGCACCTGTGGCATTGGCGGTTTCCGCATCCGTTGCTATGCGTCAAGGTATTGAAAATGCGGCACGTAAAGGTGTACTCATTCGAGATGCCCAAACAGTTCGTAGGCTTGACCAAGTCGACACTATTATTTTCAACCGGGTGGGGGCACTGAGCGAAGGCGAAATGACGGTGGAAACGGTCACTGCTGATCGTGGCGAAAATCCTGATTTAGTGCTTCGTGTCGCAGGTGTTCTCACCTTGGAATCCGATCACCCCGTGTCGCGGGCGTTAGTGCGTGCAGCCCGGGAATTGCGGGATTCGTCTTCCAATAGTTCTATCCCAGGCTGGATTGAGGTAAGCCAGATTGAAGTTGATGAACTTGGCAATTTCACCGGTCTCATTGAAATTCCCGTGAAGGATTCCGAGGGGCATGTCGAAAACCGCAGTGTTGAAGCGAAACTATGGCGACCTAGGAACCTTTCCGATCTGCAAGGTAGATTAGCCGCCGCTGCAGTATCTGATGGCACCCCAATAGTGGTTCGATGGAAAGGTAAAGATCGTGGTGTCATCACCCTACACGACGATGCGAAGCCTGATGCCACAAGTTCCGTGGATGCACTTGAAGCAATGGGCATTGAAACCATGATGCTGAGTCGAGACACTTACCCGGTTGCTCGTCGTTATGGTGATTCAGTGGGGGTTTCTCACGTATTAGCCGGTATTCAACCTGGGCAAAAGGAACAAACCGTCCGCAGCGTACACAACCATGGTGCAGCTGTGGCAATGGTCGGCGACGATAGTGTGAACGGTTGTTTCCGGGTTGCATCTGTAGGCGTCATGGTTGGGGCAATGTCCAGTCTGCCTAATCCTTCCCATTTAGAAGACACCGCTGCAGACGTGGTTCTACTCGATGGCAAAACCAGCCCAATCCCTTGGCTTTTCCCTGGTGCGCGACGCATGAACCGGCTCATTCAAAGCAACTTCCTATTTGCATGGTTATACAACGGTATCGCTATCGCTGCCGCATGCCTGGGATTATTGCATCCCATGCTGGCAACCGTATTGATGTTGGCATCATCACTGTTGATTGAGTTCCGATCCACGCTATCCCGAACCTTCTAAACAAGGTTCACCAATCAATAATCAGGCCATAGCAAACTTCCCAATGGTTGATAAGTCTGATGAGTAAATATCGGCGATGTCAGAACTAAGCCACCTGTTTCACCGAAGCTTTTGAGGCCTTTCCTGTCGGAACTTTCGGGGTTTCTGGTGTCACTGGTTTTGCCAACGTTTCCGGTGCTTCGGGCGTCTTTGGTACCTGCGGCATCCCTTGCGGCGACTTTGACTCTGATGCATCCAAGACGCCAGCAGTACTAGAATCCGAAGCCGGAAGCCCTTGAGACATATCCGCATGTGTGGGGGTTGCGGGAGCCGTAGATGCCGCCATAGGGGTCAACCCTAATGCTTGCAACTGGGCAAGCGACGTGTGGTGGATAGCGGTGGCGACATCCTGAAAATCATCCGCATTACTGACCGTAAAAGTGCCCAGCCCCTCAATCATTAAGGCACCATTATGATCTGTGGCGCCTAGAAGAGTAACCGGGGGATCCGCTAAGCGTGTCACATAATCGTGGAGAAACTTCTCTACAGGCTGCTTCGTATGGGCAGCAGCAGCCGTAATACAGCGGTGAAAACCAACAGCCTGCTCCTTAGCGATCCGTAAGGTGAGCACCGTAATCCCACTTGGTAATTCGGTCATAACAACCGGCTTGTCCTTATTCGCCCGCATCTCGGCACGTTTTCGCGTCTGTGCCTCGGCTTTCTGCCGTGCTTTCTCATCCACCTTGATCCGTGCTTGAATCAGCATTGATCGCAAAGATGCGGGGGTGATCCATTCCGATTCATCACATAATGCATGAAGCTGGGGTTTCATTTGCTTTAACTGTGCCTTTGACAGTCCAGTGAGATGCTTGCCAATGATCGCCAGGCGAGCAATATCAATAGTGCCATTTTTGTGGATTGCCGCGCAGATAGTGGAGTAGCGGCGCAGCATTGTGACCGCGGTGATGAGATAAACCGCGTGAGCCTTGACCACACCAAACGTGCTCATGATAAGGGCACACAGTGCAGTTTGACTGAGATTATTTTTCTTCTTTGTCACCGCCAACAAGTGGGCGAAAACCGTCCGATTATAGTTGCACGTTGCAGCCTGCATGTTTGGTAATTCGGCAGGATTTTTCTGCTGGTGCTGACGAATGTGATTGCGATGGGACATGATGATAGTGCTCCTAACACTGTATTTGAGGGAAAACTTTGGGCGTCGAAAAGCAAAAGGTTAACCGATAAGGCCTGTCTTAAAATCGTTGGGCGTGCGTTCTTGCGGATCAATGCGCACCCATGTTCCAATCACACCAGGAATCGTAGGCTGATTATCCCCCAACAAATTGCGGGCATTAGGAGTTTGCGGCATGTGTTGCAAAACCCCATGTACCTTGCCTTTTCTTGGCGTATGATCCACGCTTACTTCGGGAATCACAGGTGGTTGCTGTACCTGCCGTTGCGACAGAGACATTGCAGGTGCCGCGGCTGTCATGTGCGCCACCACATTCGAAGTTGATGCAGCATGACGAACAGGACGACCATGAACACCACCCAAAAACCCCGGAAAACCAGTGGCAGTGCCTCGTGACCCCACCTGGGAACCAGCAGATCCAGCTTGGATATCAACCCCCGCAGGCTGCGTTGCAATATGTGCCGCAGTAAGCGCCGAACCCCCTAAAACCCCACCAAGACGCGGCGACCCTAACGGGGTAGAAGAACCACCGCCGGCAGTACCCGCACCACCCGACGATGCTTCAACCACCCCCTGAAACGACGACCCCACAGAGGCACTCACATGCGAACCCACATAGCCACCATCACTAGCAGCATCGGTATTCAACTCTGCCATCGACTTTGAATCCACATGACACTCATGCTTGTGGGATTGTGGCTGCGCCAACTCAACAGCAGACTCCGACATTTCATGCCCCAATTTCTCAATCGGGGGCTGGCCGTTAGAACCACCAGCGAGCTGAACCAGCCCGTTACCAACAGCAGAAAGCACCTGAGTCAAGTTGCGAATAGCCGGCACCGCACCCATGAGTGCTTGACCAAAAAGCGCCCGAAACTTTACCAAAATCGCAGCCTCAATGCTCTCACGCTCTGCAGGCTCTGGGATCGCCAACAACAAAGTTCGGGCAGTCATAAGCCCAGGAAGAAACGCTAAAGCGATTGCCGCGAAATAGCCGACGGTGCCAGCCATGCCGGCACTCGTGAGGGAAAACGCCTCCGCAGTCGCTGCCATGGCGGTAAGGGTCTTATGCGCTGCGCAAATAGCATCACCACTATTTTCTTTGACTAAATCATTAGCAACACTATTGAGCTCGGCCGAAGCCTGATGTGAGATCGACGACATGGTAGTCCACGATGTGAGGGCCTGGTGGGCTTGCTCATGATTAGTGCTGGTGAGCCTGGTAATGACATCATCCAGTGATACTGGAATCGTGGGAATGGGGGTTGGGAAACTGAAATCCGCAAAGCACGGAGTAGGGGTCGGAGCATATGTTGCACGAATCTGTTCAACCAAGTGTTGAACATCACATGATGCTAACGCTTTGCCAAAAACACAGTCCTGCCCCAGGAATGACTGGCGATTGAGATCAAGAGTATGACGGCCCCAATCAACCTGTTCCGCCAATGACTGGGCGACCGTTACGGCACTTCCAACACTTCCGTATAACACACACCCATGAGTTGCGCCGAGCTCGCTTAGCTCTGACATGCCGGAATACGAGCCGCAAAGAGTGTTATTGCTGGCAGTATCAATGAGCGAATGGGTGAGGTCAACGACATTTTTGAGCCGTAGCACCCCATGGGAAAGGGACATTGCGCTAATAGATAAGTTCATGAGATTCTCCTCGAATAGCTTGCTGGGATCGTGAGGAAGACAACGCGGCCTATCAGCTGTTTATCGACAAACCATAGGCGGCCTGTCGACGGCGCCAAGAGTGGTAACCGTCGTTTTCGCCCTCATATAGTTGGACCGGAATCGGCAACTTTTCGGCCAATATAATTCATGTGATTTTCGTCACTCCCCTTGGTGGCTTGCCTGCCGATAAAAAGTTGTGTGTGGGGGTAGTGGGAAAGGTGTGGCTTGCTTTGCAAAGGTTGGGGGACACGGCATACTTTTGGCTATGGCTTTTGTTGCGCACTCTCCACGTAAACGGATATTGACCAATGCACCATTGATTGACGCAATTACTCCTGGCGTGCGGGAACAACGACGTGCCGTGTGGTTTATGCGGCAAGCAGGCCGGTCGCTGCCGGAATATCGGCAGGTTCGCGCCGGGATTGACATGCTTGATTCGTGTTTTATGCCGGAACTTTTAGCTGAGATTACGTTACAGCCGGTACGTCGTCACGATGTTGATGCTGCGATTTTATTTTCCGATATTGTGGTGCCACTGAAGGCTGCTGGTGTAGATGTCGAGATTGTGCCGGGTAGGGGGCCGGTGGTGGCGCAGCCAATTCTGAGTATGTCGGACGTGGATAAATTACCTGTTTTGGACTCAGATATTGAGGGGGTTATGGCAGGTATAGGTATTATTATAGATAATCTTACTCCGTCGCAAGCATTGATTGGGTTTGCTGGGGCACCGTTTACTCTAGCCAGCTATCTGGTTGAGGGTGGGCCGTCGCGTAACCACGAGAAGACCAAAGCAATGATGCATGCACAACCGGAAACATGGCATGCATTGATGCGAAAATTAACCCCGACGATTACTCACTTTTTGTCTATGCAGGTATCGGCGGGGATTGACGCTATGCAGCTTTTTGATTCGTGGGTGGGCTTCTTGACAGAGCGGGATTATCGGGAATACGTACTGCCTTATTCCACGGAGATTTTCACGGCCATTGCTGCGGCAGGTATCCCGAGGATTCATTTTGGGGTGGGTACCGGTGAACTTTTAGGAGCGATGAGCCAGGCTGGTGCTGATGTGACTGGTGTGGATTGGCGGGTGCCGCTGGATGTGGCTGCGCGGCGTATTCATCATGTAGTAGGGCCAAAGGCAGTGCAGGGGAACCTGGATCCAGCACTATTATGTGCGGGCGAAGAGGTGGTGCGTGCTGAGGTGGCTCGGATCTGTGCTGAAGCGGATCATGCTATTTCTGCTGGCCATGCGATTGGTCATATTTTTAATTTAGGGCATGGTGTATTGCCAACAACGGATCCGGAGATGATTACCCGTGCGGTATCGTGGGTGCACGAGATTACACCACCACAAATATAGTTATCATCTAATAATAATTAGTCTGATTAATAGGGAGTTTTATATGCGGGTTGCAATCATTGGTGCTGGCCTATCAGGGCTCACTGCGGCATGGGAGATTCATTATCAACGCCCTGACGTTGAGGTAGAGATATTTGAGGCAGCCGATCGTATTGGTGGCAAACTCTATACAGTGCCGTTTACCGCGGGGCCTACCGATATGGGGGCCGAGGCATATCTTGCCATTCGTGCGGATGCCACACAATTTTTTACCCAATTAGGATTAAGAGATGAGCTGGTAAAACCATCAGGATTGCCATCATTATTATATTTCAACGATGCGGTGCATGAGATGCCCCGGAATACCGTGATGGGGATCCCTGCATCGGGCAGTACCGTTGCTAAACTTGTTGATATTCACACGCAGGCACGCATTGATGATGAGGCAGATCAACCAGGTATCGCCTGGGTTGCTGGGGTCACGGAAATGTCTCTGGGCGGATTAGTGCGGGCCCGTTATGGCGATCAAATTGTTGATCGGCTTGTTTCAGTTTTCCAGGGTGGGGTTTTCTCCTGCGTCTCTGATGATCTAGGAATTCGAGCTACTATCCCGCAATTAGCTCAGACCTTTGACGATATGGCCAGCAGCGGTGAGAAAGTGACCCTCTCTGGTGCCATCAATCGAATTTTAGAGCAGCAAAAGGCCGATTACACGAAGCACACAAAAAATTACCGCCCACAGGTATTTGGTGCCTTCCGCCAGGGGTACCAGCAACTATATGAAACCCTGGCGGAACAATCAGAGGCAACCATCCACATTGATGCGTTTATTTCTGGCGTGGCGAAAAAACCGCAAGGGTTTGTGCTGAAAGGCGCTGGTAGCGGCTTCTATGACAGGGTATTATTCGCCACGCCGGCCCCAACCGCTGCAATGCTTGTCAAAGACATCATGCCCGCCGCTGAGGCGCCGCTGAAGGCTGTGAAGCTAGCATCTTCCGTTGTTGTAGGCATGAAGTTTGCCTCTGATGAGGGGCTGCCGGATAATTCCGGAATTTTGGTGGCAACGAACGAACCCGGTGTGAAGGTAAAAGCTTTCACATTTTCATCAAAAAAATGGCCGCATATCGGTGAGCGAGGTGGGGCCCTGGTGCGGGCTTCTTTCGGCCGTCTTGGTGATGACGAGATTACCCGATGGGAGGAAGACGCCCTGGTGGATCAGGCCCTCGATGATTTGCGAACCATCACTGGTTTTGATGGGCGCGCAGCCGGGTTAGACGAAATTTATGTACAACGCTGGTTTGGTGGACTGCCGGTGTATTCGCCCACTCATCTGGCAACGGTCGCCGAGATCGAAGCGGTGGTTGCTGATACCGAAGGCGTGGAAATAGCAGGTTCCTTCATGCGAGGTGTGGGGGTGCCTGCGGTTATCGCAGATGCGCGAGTTGCCGCCCATCGCTTGTTCAAGTAATCGATCATGGTTGCGGGTGTGGGGGTTGTTGATGACCAGTAAGACTGGTGTCTGATGCTGATGCGGAATAAATTTCGCCCCACCATCGCAGCGTATCCATCACCGGTTTCAGGCTTGCCCCTAACTCTGTGAGCTCGTATTCCACCCGGGGCGGCACCTCGGCATAGACCGTTCGCGTCAATAAGCCATGCTTCTCCATTTGCCGCAGATTGCTGGTGAGCACCTTTTGGGAAATGTGCCCAATGCTGCGCTGCAATTCATTGAACCTACGTGGCCCATCCATGAGGTCGCGCAGAATGAGCGCCGACCATTTAGTGCTCAGGAAAAATAGCGTGGTCTCTACCGGGCAGGTGGGAAGATCAGGCTTTTTTATTTCCATGTTTTTACCCCTTGACCATTAATAGTATCTATTCGGTTCCTACGGTACTTTATAGTGCCTTCTTCCCAAAAGATACTGTCCTCTTTATGCTTTGGAACACACCGGAAAATATTCTAAAGAATTCGAAGAGAGGAACACATGCGTATCGCAGTCATTGGTGCTACCGGAAAAGCGGGAAAACTCATCGTCCAAGAAGCAGTCAACCGTTCCCACGAAGTCACCGCAATTAGCCGATGCCCTCACCCAAATACCCCGGCGCAACACACTCTTGTCAAGAACGTTACCGATCTCACCACAACGGATTTCAAAGCCTTTGACGTGGTCATTTCCGCCCTAGGGTCACAACAAATTGTTGATCTCACCACCCATCTTGGTCAGATCCTATCCGGTACCGATACCCGACTCGTGGTTATAGGTGGCACCGGCACGCTTTACACCACCCCGGCGCGTACCGAGCGGTTGGTTGATACCCCGGATTTTCCGGCCGAATATCGGAAATATGCTGAGGCTCACGCTGCGGCTTCCGCTTCTCTGCGTGGTATCACTGGGTTGAAGTGGACCGCTATTAGCCCGGCGGCTAATTTTCTGCCTGATGCCCCAGCCCGTCATGATTATGAGTTTGCAGGTGATGTTTTCACCGTCGGTGCTAGTGGCGTAAGTGAGATCAGTTATGCGGATTATGCATCTGCCCTGGTTGATGAGGTAGAAAACACCACCGGAGTCCATATCGGCGAACAAATCAGCGTGCGTAATCGCTAACGCACCCCACAAAAACCTACAATAGGGTGCATGACTTTTTCCCCAGCATATCCAACTTCAGCGCACGTAGCTCGTTCTCGGGCATTCATGGAGCGCGCTCAACGTGTCATTCCGGGTGGCGTGAATTCACCGGTTCGAGCTTTTGGGTCAGTTGGGGGGCAGGCTCGGTTTATCGCCAAGGCACACGGTTCGAAGCTTTACGACGTTGACGGCAACCAGTACGTTGATCTTGTGAATTCTTGGGGGCCGATGCTTTTGGGGAATGCTCACCCAGAAATTCTTGCTGCCGTGACTGAGGCCATGGCAGACGGTTTGTCGTTTGGTGCCCCAACCGAGGCCGAGATTGATCTTGCGGAAATGATTGTTGACCGTACTAGTGTGGCAAAAGTCCGCATGGTCAATTCCGGTACTGAGGCCACCATGTCGGCGGTTCGTCTGGCCCGTGGGTTTACCGGCCGCCCCAAGATCATGAAGTTTGAGGGCTGCTATCACGGCCATGTGGATGCGCTTCTTGCCGCCGCTGGTTCGGGGGTTGCTACTTTTGCATTGCCGGATTCTCCCGGTGTTACTGGTGCGACCGCGGCCGACACCATTGTTGTGCCCTATAACGATATCCAGGCTGTCGAACAGGCATTCGCCGAGCATGAGGGGCAGATTGCTGCCATCATCACCGAGGCTGCCGCGGGCAATATGGGGACCGTTGCCCCCCATAATAATTTCAATGCCAAGTTGAAAGATCTGTGCCACGATAATGGGGCACTTCTCATTCTTGATGAAGTGATGACCGGGTTCCGCACCTCGTATTCCGGCTGGTACGGCGTCGATAATGTTGCCGGTGACCTCACCACCTTCGGAAAAGTTATTTCAGGGGGGCTCCCCGCGGCAGCGTTTGGTGGCCGCGCCGATATCATGGACCATCTTGCCCCGGTGGGCCCTGTCTATCAGGCTGGCACATTGTCTGGCAACCCTATCGCCATGGCGGCCGGGAAGAAATCTCTCGAACTAGCAACCGAACAAATATACGACACTATTCGTGCTCATGCTGATCGACTTGCTGGTCTCATCCATGATGCGCTTGGTGCCGCCGGCGTTGCCCACCATATTCAACGCGCCGCCACCATGCTTTCCGTACGATTCGCCGAAGGGGAAGGCCATAATTTCTCAGACATGAAACAGGCGGACACATTCCGTTACGCACCGTTCTTCCACGCCCTTCTCGACAATGGTGTTTACGCGCCACCCAGTGTATTTGAAACCTGGTTTGTGTCCGCAGCCCTCACTGACGATGACTTTGACCGCATCGAATCGGCCCTCAAACCAGCAGCTCAAGCCGCTGCGGCAGCCCAAACCACCAGCTAATGTCATAACGAGTGGCGCAACACTAAACCACCACATGCCCACACGGTAACCACTAACGGAAAACGGAAAGCAGCCCACCCATCATGTCCCACACCATCATTCACCTCGTCCGCCATGGTGAAGTCTACAACCCTGACCACATCCTCTATGGTCGCATTCCCGACTATCATCTCTCCGCCCGCGGCCAATCCATGGCCGCCGCCACCGCCCAATCTTTCACCAACCACGACATTACGCTCCTCTGGTCCTCCCCCCTGGAGCGCGCACAAGAAACCGCCGGCCCAATTTCCGAAACCACCGGCGTCGATATCACCCTTGACGACCGCCTCATCGAGGCAGGAAATCGGTTCGAAGGCCTCCGTGTTAACTCCTGGCGTTCCCAACTCATTAACCCGATCCGTTGGCCCCTCATGTGGAACCCTGCACTTCCCAGTTGGGGCGAACACTACGTTGACATTGCCGCCCGCATGATGGACGCCGTCGACTCCGCCCGTCGACAAGCAGCCGGGCATGAGGGGATACTCGTCACACACCAACTCCCCATCGTGTGTGTGCAACGCACCGTCCTTGGCCAACCCCTCGCCCACAACCCCAGCAACCGGGTATGCGACCTGGCCAGCGTTACATCATTAGTATTCCGCGGCGACCAATTGGTAGATTACCGCTACAACGAACCAGCCCAGGAGATATAAATGCCGCACCCCCGCTGCCTCATAGCATCACTCTTAGCCGCCATCACACTGGCGCTCGCTGCATGCAGCACCGACACCGCAGGTAAAGACGCAGTAGCAGTAGGGGGCACCTTCCAATTCCACTCACCCGGTGGCGAAACCGTCATCACCTACCCCGAAGCCGATCGCAAACCCATTGCCGCCATCACCGGCCCTTCCGTCACCGACCCCAACACAGAAGTCAAACTCGCCGACTACCAAGACAAAATAGTTGTCCTCAATGCTTGGGGCCAATGGTGTGGCCCCTGCCGCACCGAAGTCGACGACCTCGAAGAAGTCCAAGAACACCTAGCGAAAACCGGTGGCACCGTCATCGGTATCAACGTCAAAGACACCCAGTCACTAGCAAAAGACTTCATACAAGACAACGGGATTACCTACCCCAGCATTTATGACCCGCCCTTTAAACTAGCTGCCTCACTCGGGGGTATACCCGCATCGGTTGTCCCCACGACAATCGTGTTAGACAAACAACACCGGCCTGCCGTAGTCTTCCTCCGCCAAATCACCGCACAAGAACTACTCGACGCCATAAAACCCCTCGAAACAGCATAAAACCCCAGCATAACAACCCGCCTGGGAGCACATCAGCCTAGGAATACGCCACAAATGCTCACCACCACCGCCATCGGCACAACTTTTGCCACCACCGCAGCCACCGGGCCCCTCCTCCTCGGCATCCTTGCCGCCATGGTCGCTGGCATCGTCTCCTTCGCTAGTCCTTGCGTTATCCCCCTCGTGCCCGGCTACATTAGCTACCTCGCCGGCCTCGTCGGCGGCACCATCACCTACCACGACGATCACGGCCCTCTCGTCACTAAACAAAGCCGACTCAAAGTCACCACCGCCGCCCTCCTCTTCGTCCTCGGCTTCACCACCATATTCATCCTCACTACCGTCACCGTCTTCGGCGCCATCAGCATCCTCACACTCAGCAGTGCCATCCTCATGCGCATCGGCGGCGCCATCACCATCCTCATGGGCATCATCTTCCTCGGTGGAATCCCCTTCCTCCAACAAGAAAAACGTATCCAGCCCACCACCACCTGGTCCACCTGGGTAGGCGCCCCTCTCCTCGGCGCGATCTTCGCCCTAGGCTGGACCCCCTGCCTCGGCCCCACCCTCGCATCCATCATCTCTGTCGCCGCAGGCACCGAAGGAATGACCGCCGCCCGCGGCATCCTCCTTATCATCGGCTACTGCCTCGGCCTGGGCATCCCTTTCATACTGGTAGCATTCGGCTCCACCAAAGCCATGAATGGTGTCGGTTTCCTCCGCCGCCACAGCCGCACCATCCAACTCATCGGCGGTATCACCCTCATCCTTGTTGGCCTAGCACTCATCACCGGCCTCTGGGGCGACTTCATTAACTGGATACGAATCATCACAAGCGAGTTTGGGGCAACCCTCATTTAACCGCTAGCGTTAACCCTAACCACAACTGGCCCGACCACCCAACAACCCAGTAACCAACACTAAAACCACAAGGGAGCAGCGTGAAAATCCTTCTCGCAGCAATCAAAAAAGCATGGCACTGGCTCACCAGCATGCGCACTGCCCTGGCCCTCATGTTCCTGCTTGCCCTGGGCGCAGCCCCCGGCGCCCTCCTCCCACAACGCTCCCTCAATAAAGACAATGTCACCGAATACCTCAAAAACAACGGCAAAATCGCCGAAATTTACGACAAACTGCAACTCTTCGACGTTTTCAGCTCCACCTGGTTCAACTCCATCGCAGTCCTACTGTTCATATCCCTCATCGGCTGCATTCTGCCGCGTTCCCTAGACCACTACAAGCAATTAGAAACCCGCCCGGTTCGGGCACCGAAAAACCTCAACCGGCTGCCACTCAACGCCATCGGCACCGTGAACAAACCCCTGTCAGAGGTGGAACACCACATCACTACCCTGTTCAAAGGTTGGCATCTTGCTTCATACACCAAAGAAGAAGACCGTGCCGGACAACGGTCCTTTTCCGCCGAAAAAGGCTACAGCCGGGAATTCTACAACCTGCTTTTTCACCTGGGGCTCGTGGGTATGCTCGTCGCCATGGCCATTGGCCGCATGGTGTATTACGAAGGACAAGTCATCGTCATCGCATCCGACCGGGACGACGTCAACTCCCAATTCTGCAATACCGCCACCGCAAATTTTGATTCCTTCCGCGCCGGGCTGCTTTTCGACGGCACCGGTCTGAACACCTACTGCCTGGACGTACATAACTTTTCCGCCAACTATCTCCCCAACGGCCAGGCGGATTCCTTCCGTTCGGACGTGTCTTATGCGGTCGGTGATGAGATCAACACGGATTCCGCCAGCTGGAAGCACCAGGAAATATCTGTGAACCACCCACTGCGGCTTGGCGGTGACCGCGTCTATTTGCAGGGTCACGGTTTCGCCCCCACATTCACAATCAAATGGCCAAACGGGGAGGAGCGCACACAAACAGTACAGTTCCGCCCCGATGACCTCACGTTTTTCTTGTCCTCGGGTGTGGTCCGATTCGACCCGCCGGCCGGCATGTACCCAGATCTTTACGAACGCCGGCAGCACCAAATCACCATCCAAGGCCTATTCGCACCAACCGCGGCCTGGAGTGGGGATAATAACGATATTCTTTCCTCCAGCTACCCGGCCATGAATGATCCGGCGGTAGCAATCGACATTTATCGGGGCGATAATGGCTTAGACTCCGGCACTAGCCAAAACATTTTTACCATCGACCCGACACAGGTCCACACCGGCCAGTTGCAAAAAATCGAACGAGTCAACCTGACGAAACAACAGTCAGTAACCTTGGACGATGGCACGGAAATCACCTTTGTTGGTGCGGAGGAGTTCGCTAATTTCCAGGTGTCATACGATCCGACACAATACTGGGTTTTGGTGTTCACGATCGTGTCGTTGGGCGCTTTGGTGGGGTCGCTGACGGTGAAGCGTCGGCGAATTTGGGTGCGGTTAGAGCCGGTGAGCGATACCGAAACCCGGGTAGAGACCGCAGGTTTAGCACGCACGGATCGCGCCGGGTGGGGGGAGGAATACCACAAAATTCATCGGCAATTATTGGGGTTACCGGATCCCGATGATGACGATGATAACGACGCTGGCTAGTGATGAATATTGGTGTCGGTGGTCGATACTACCCCGTGACGATGGTGGATGGTGGGTATGGTGCGGCTGGGGCTTTGGTTATGCCATTAGCAAGAGTATTCTCTAATCAGCATCGCATACCCCCAATAATGTGAGGTTATTACCTATGAATGTCGACCACACGCTTGCGTCGTTTTCGGATTACGCGTTTTTCAGTGCTTTTATTATTTACTCGTTGGCTTTGGTGCTTTCCGTGGTGTTTTATATGAAGCGGCAGGGATTGGTTGATCTGGAGCGGGAGCGGCAGGAACATGGGGATGTGGCATCCCATGAGCATCAATTAGTGTCGGTGGGTTCGGATTCCGCCCCGGTTGCTGCCGATTCTGCGACTGTATCTGCAGCTGATGTGTCGGCTGAGACCGGGAAAATTGCTGGTCTTATAGCTGCGCGGGAGGCTTCGGCCGAGAAATTTGCTGGCATGACCCAGTCAGTGGTGTGGCTGGGGATCATGGTGCATGTGACGTCAGTGGTGTTGCGCGGGTTGTCGGCGGGCCGGTTCCCGTTCGGCAATCTTTACGAGTACATCACTGAGATCACGATGTTCACCATGATTGTGGCGGCGTTTTATTTGCAGCGCAAGGATCTACGGGTGTTGTGGCCGTGGGTGCTGACCCCGATTTTAGCGTTGCTGTTTTTTGGCGGGACGAAGCTTTATGTTGATTCCGCCCCGGTGGTGCCGGCGTTGAAATCGTATTGGCGGGCGATCCATGTGGGGTCGGTGTCGATTGGGGCGTCGATAGGCATGGTGTCTGGTGTGGCGTCCTTGCTGTATTTGTTGCGGATGTGGCAGCCGGTGGGGAAGGAACATGGATTCTTCGGTTCGGTGGCGAAGCCGTTGCCGTCGGCGAAAACGCTGGATGCGATTGCTTACCGCACGATCATTGTGACCGTGCCGGTGTTTGGGCTGGGTATTGTGTTGGGGGCTATTTGGGCGGAATCGGCGTGGGGTCGGTTTTGGGCGTGGGATCCCAAGGAAACTGTGTCGCTGATTACCTGGATGTTGTATGCGGCCTATTTGCACGCCCGGGCGACAGCCGGGTGGCGGGATGCTAAGGCCGCGTGGATTAATATTTTAGGCCTGGCGACCATGGTGTTTAACCTATTTTTCATTAACCTGGTGGTGTCAGGTTTGCATTCCTATGCGGGTTTGAATTAGCCGGGTGCTTGTCGACGCCCACCGTTGCGGAGGCTCGCCCAATCCTTTTACGGTTGGGCTTTAGAGCGAATCAATGAGTCTATGGACTCGTCGAAAGGTGTCGGGCACGAGCTTGTAGTAGGCCCATTTGCCGGTTTTATGGCGGGTCACCAGGTTGGTGTCCATGAGTTTTTTCATGTGGTGGGTGACGGTTGGCGGCGATACCTTTAGGGCGTCGGAAAGCTCAATGGCGCAGATATTGGTGCCTTGATTTTGCGCTAGGATATACAGGATTTGGAGACGGGTGGGGTCGCTGAGAGTCTTGAATAATTGGGTTGCCTTCAGCCGTTGCAGGGGAGCGTCGTTACACTCGGAAACCACCAATGATGAACGCATGCTACCACTATAAAGGCAAGCTTTAGCTAAGTAAATTAAGGTTACCCTGAAATTATTGGTGGATTTTTATGCTATTTCCCAATACTAGCTGGTGTTTTCCTATGTGTCGGAGGTGTCGGGCCGGGGTGAATTCTTGTCACTTGCTGCTGGTTTTGTGTCATCCGAATTATCATCCGCAGCAGCGGTCGTGTCGGTGGGGGAGGGGCGATTATAGCGGGCTTGAGCACGCCGAATCCGTTCCTCTTCCTGCCGTTGGGCTTCCTCCTTAGCGCGGCGTTGCTTGAATTGTCGTTTTTCCAATTCCCATAGGAATTCTTCATCATCATCGGGCCCCTTGATGATGGGTTCCTGGGGTGCGTCGAAAAGCGTGGCACGTTTCCACGACTGTGGCCCAAATGCCCGCCACACCAAATACACGGCTGCGACAAGCAGCAACAAAACGATAATGCGACCCACGGTAACATGCTCCTTGAATCAGTGTGATGGTTAATGATATTGATGGGGATAATTCACCAGTTTAGGCACAAATGCACTACTTGACACACCGTAGTTGCGACTAGCTTGTTTGCATGTCATTGAGTAGGGTTTTTACACGTGAGCGAAGACCCAACTCCACATGAAGATCACACCCAATCAAGCACCTCACCTGATCTGACATCAGCACCCCCCGAGCGGGATCCCCAGTTACGCCGTGAGGCGCGCAATAATGTCATGAAATACGGTGCTGCCAGGTTTGGCCTCTTCTTAGCCCTCACTATCCTGATCCAGTTGGTATCTGCCCTCGTCATCGACCCATTGCCAATTTATATTGCTGCACTGTTGGCGCTTATCGTGGCCTTCCCCCTATCTGTTTTCGTTTTTAAGAACCTGCGGTTAAAAACCACCGCAGCTGTGGCCGAATGGGATGCGCAGCGCAAAGCATATAAGGAGTGGGTGAAGCAGGAATTATCCTCCAGGTAACCACACCGGCGCATCACAAAAACTGGCGTAGCCGCTAGCTGACGAAAATGAGCACACTAGTGGTGAGCGTTGCCCACGCCAGCATTGCCCGCCCGGTCGTGCCTAACACCGGGATCAAAGCCGGGCCGACTGCTCCACACCGCACCGGGCCACTGGCCATATACACGAGCGGGATAATCACTAGCCCGAGTAGCGCCCACGGGGTGACCACTACCGACAAAATGATGGTCACTACCAGCGGTGAGATCACCAACAAGTAATACAATACTCGGGTTTTTGCGTCCCCTAATCGTACCGCCAACGTGATTTTGCCCGTCTGCGAGTCTGTGGGAATATCCCGCAAATTATTGACCAAGTTGATGCTGGCCGACATGGCTCCGATTGCGCATGCTCCCACTACCCCGGCGATATCCACCCGTCCCGCCTGGGTGAACTGTGTGCCCAACACCGCCACCAAACCGAAAAACACAAACACCGCGATCTCCCCCCAGCCGCTGTAGCCGTAAGGGTTTTTGCCCCCGGTATAAAACCAGGCAGCAATGATGCACACCATGCCCACCAGAATGAGCCACCAGGAGGACAACAGTGACAATATTGTGCCTGCCACCGCGGCCACCCCAAATGCCCCGAATGCCGCCAATTTCACCTGCAATGGTTGGGCAATCCCCGATCCTACTAACCGTAGAGGGCCACTGCGGGTATTATCGGTCCCCCGGATCCCATCGGAGTAATCGTTGGCGTAGTTTACGCCTATAATCAGCGACCAGGCCACCACCCCGGCCAGAAACGCCCGCCACAGGTGCATGCCCCCCTCAGTGGTGCCATAAACTGTGTGGATCGCTGCCCCAGTTCCAACAACGACGGGGGCGAACGCATTCGCCCAGGTGTGGGGTCGTGCCCCCGCCAACCATTCACGCAATGTGGGATGATTATGTTCCCGCGGATGTATGGCGGTTGTGGTCTCTGTCATGCATACCATTGTGCTGTGCACACCCGCCGAATCACAAAGCCCACGCTGGTGCCCTACAATCATCACACAACTACCCCCAAAGCGGTGTTGAAACCACACAAAAATCTAGAATAATTGGGCCA